>CAYOBX010000001.1:0-51001 GCA_964402245.1 uncultured Saprospiraceae bacterium
AAAAAATAGTCCTTACCGTGTTGTCGCTTGCGCTCCTGCCCGAACCATAAGCACGATTTTTCCCTCCATTCTCACCCCCATTCTCGCCGAAGGGCAGAAGGATAAAGCGCATTTAGTGCTTTTATCCTTCAACCCCAACAAAGGAGCGAAAAAATGCAGGAAGTGACCACCACAGACTTTTCCCGTTTCGGTTATCGAGAAAGAGAGATGGCAGAAGAATTACTCAAAGCATGGCGAGAACAGGGACTACCCGAAGATTTTGATAATGATTCAGTCGTTATTATGATGAATTTCTATTCTGGCAATGTGTTTTTAACCAATGCTGATTACCAAGTGGCAATGATGAATGGTGACACATTAGAGAGCTTCTATACCGATTTTGAAACAGGAGAAGAAGGATTCAAAGAGGAATTAAGCGAAGAAGCCTTAACACGGCCTGGAATTAATGAAAGTGAGGAATAGAGCAATGAATAATGATAATATCAACATTCTTAAAAATGAACTGAAACAATTTACAGGAAGTGAAAACTGTTATCAGAATCCACTCTTTAGAGGTTATGTCTATACGGAAGGGGTGAAACATCTGGCAAAACAGGCAGAGGCTTATTGGCTCATTGATTACGTTCTTTCCCATCAGTTAGACCCGAAAGTGAAGGTATATCCCTTTCAAACATGGAAGCTAATAACACAAGATAATAGTGCAACCGTTACCGTAGAAGATGGTAATAAGAACGAAATTGCCAGTTTTACCATTGGCTATACAGATTTTCCATTAGAGGAAATCACTCTTTGGCTAGTGGATAAAACGTTGCTTTTACCATCAGAATATTAAACCGATAGGATAGGGGAGAGTCACCATGAAAAAGTTAGTCTTACCTTGGCAGGGCATGAATATCAAAATCACTTATGAGTCAGATTATAGTCAAGCGGTTAAAACCATACAAGGCTACCAATTGGCGCATATTGAAGTTAGGCATGATTCTCCCCTACCGATTACCGAAACAGGCTATAGGAGTCTCTTTTTACCCGATAAGGAGGTGCAGGAAGCAGGAGGAGTCATAAAGCTTATTCGTGCTGAATTGGATAGAGCCGCCCAATCAAAAGAATGGAAACAATATAAAGCGAGACAAAGCCAATTGAAGCTATTCTAAAATCTTTAGTGATGCTAAAAAAATACAGAAGAATACAGCAATTTGCTGTATTTTGCTTTTGTATTACTAGCGCCAATCTTGTAAATGTGAAAAGTGTTCTTTATTGATGTGTTTAAATCAGAATAGGAGAAGAAGCATTGACTGACGTTATTTCAATGATAGATGGGAAAAAACTTTATCAGCCTTTTGAGGAATTTGATAATAAGAAGCTATCGTATTTTGAGTTATTTAATCATGATTTCTCAGAAGAAAAACCTAGGAAATTTGGTATAAAATACAAGAATTTGATTATGACCAGACTTTATCCTTTGTCGGGTAGTGATGGAGATTCTTGTTTGCTTATTCAGATTTTTGGTCAAAATGAGCTAATGCTTAAAGGTTATAATTTAGATAGGTTAGCAACTCTATTTCTTAATGATAACTTGAAAGTAGCTTATAGTTTCAATCCTAACACGCATTATTTATTAGGTGATATTGAAGAAGAAATTGTCATAAAGAAAATTGAAGAATGAGAGAAGGGGCGAAAGTCCCCTTTCTTATTTTTTGCTATCCTCTTCGTCTTCAATCTCGATGCGGCTAATGTAAAGTTCATCCTCGTTGAACCTTTTTTCTATATCGGCTGGATATTCCCTTATTTCGCTGATTTTAACCCGTAGCAAATGCTTGTGCAATTCTCTTAAATTCCTGCCTGTAATGGTAATGAGTGAGGTATAATCGAAGCGTATTACAATAGCGTGTGGTTCCCGATTAAACCAAATCCGCTTAATGGACGGAATGGGCAACGCTGTTTCATTGCCATCTTTGGGGCAGATATTGAGAAAATCAGGAGTTGCCCCATTCTGCCGAATGAGTGTATAAAAAGGAGCATCTTCCGTAATTTCTTCGGTTCTATTATTTGCTCTAGTGCTAACGGTTGGTTGCCAGCTTTTTGTTTTAAGGTTATCCTGTTGTGTCATAAACTATGTGTTTTTGAATGTTGATTTTGTTTTGCTTTGACTGCCGCAGCATTAGCTGACTTAGCTTGACGCTTATGTTTTGCACGAATGGCATTTTCTACTGTGTCTTGATGATAGACCACTTCTCTTGCAGTCATGCGTTTGCCACTTTTCTTAACTCCTCGTTCTAAAGCGAGTTTGTCATCCGTAAAGATAGTAGCTCGTTCTCTTGCTCGGCTGATGCTAACATAGAACTGTTCGGTACTGGCTGCTGGGAGCGATTGGCTAGATTGGGCAATAAAGACCCTATCGACCGTTTTACCCTGCGAAGAGTGGGAAGTAGTGGTATAGCCATAAGCAAGATGCCCAAAGCCTTTATCCAGCACCTTACCTGTATGTAATTTGATATGCCCCTGCTTGGTGAATCCTTTGATGGTGAAAGTATCGCCATTATGGATACGTGTACCCTCACGAGTTTTGCCGCCCTTGGTAATGCGTATCTTTTCACCTTTAGCAAGCTGTAGCTCCTGTTTCTGATAGACGGTGAAGCGGTTGGCATGGCGCAATCCTAACTGATTGGAATTTCCCTCTTCCTTTCCTTCTTTCTGTGCCGATAGGACATGAAGGTTTAAAGATTGTTCAGCGTCCAGATTCCACCTTTCGCCCTTCTTATGTCCTTGGCTATTTTGATGAAACTCGACCATTAATTTTTGTGGATGGTCGTGGTAATGGCGAATATCGCCTTTATTTTCCTCTGTCCAATTAGTCGTTTTCAGTTGTGTAAAAATACGTTCTTGCTTATCGAGCGTTCCCAATTCTTTTAGCTCATGGCGTAAGGCAGTCGTAACTTGCTTGCCCTCTCGGTGAGTAGGAGAGACAATCAAAGCGGTTTTCTTTTGCTTGGCAGCGAGGACATAGCTTTGTACCAAAGCTTGCTGTCGATGTTCCTGATTCTTCAATTCAACCACGCCTCCCATTTTATCTAAATCATAAAGTGCTTTATCTGCTTCGCCTTTGGCAGCTAATGCCACAATCTTTTTAAATTGTGGACTGTTCCTTTGGCGTTGAATTTCATTAACACGAGCCACTTTGATACCGCCTTCCTGTTCAAGAATCCGTAGTGCATCACCAGCCGCAACCGAGGAATGTTGATTTATATCGCCAGTCATTAATATGCGAGCCTCTTGCTGTTTTGCAACCTTAAATAGTTTATTCATGTCCTTGACACCAATCAAGCCAGCTTCATCAACCCAAATCACTCCCTTGTTAGTTTTCTGCTGGAATTCTTCATCAACCAATAACCGAGCCAGCGTATCGGAATCTTTAAAACCTTCGGAGCGCATTACGCCCCGACTCGCTGCGGCAGAAGGAGCAACACCTATAAAGGGAATGTTACTTTCTTCAATGCCATCTCTGATTTCTTTAACGAGAGTGGTTTTTCCCACTCCAGCTCCTCCAGATACTATGGTCACATTATTGGTATCTTTCAAAGCATGGAAAATGGCAGCGACTTGTTCCCTGTTCAGATAATCAGCTTTAGGTTGATAGAAAGGATTAATCGGGGCTTTAGTGCCTTTGCCTTCTCGCATATAAGCAAGCATTTGATTCTCTGCTTGGAGCGCATCATCTGTCGTTAGGTAATTTTGATAATCCTTTTTCTGTTTATAGAATTTTTGACGACTAATAGCACCGTCCAATTGTTCGGGCAGTACATCGCCATAACTCCGTTTTAGCGTCTCAGCCTTTAACTGGTACTCTTTGACGACCGACTTCCTTTCAAATAAATGATGAGTCGCCGAACTTAACGCCCCATCAACCAATACGTCTTTTTTCTTTTCACGGTCAAAAGTAGCCGAAGGCTGCGCTGCTTGTCGAATGGCTTCACTCTCCGCATCGGAAAGCCACCCCTCCCAAACCTTTTGTAATTTCTCCCAACTCAATTTCTTTTCTTTTTTGGAACGGGTTAAAGCCCCTAGCTTATCCTTTTGTTTTGCAGTTAGTGACTCACCTTTATTTTTAGCCGCTGCTTCGACTTCCGCAGTACGACGAGAAAATTTAGAAAGGGTAGGGGAGTCTATGCCCGATAGCTCATAACTATAACCTCGCTTATCAATGCCATAGCCGAGGGATTTCATTTTGTTTGCCATACGAGCATTAAAAGCAGTTTCGTAATAAGGCGCAGTTTTTTTAAGCATTCCAAACTCCCCAGCTTGGAATCTTTTTTTATCCTCATTCCAAGTGGTATTCATCACAAAACAATGGCTATGTAAATGAGGGTCAGGGATGCCGTCAACAGGTCGGCTGGTTTTATGGGTGAAGCTCGCCCACACCATATTTCCCGTTAGCTTATGCTCTTTCTCTTTTCCCTGCCCCGTTTGGGTGCGCATGTCCTTTTCCATTTCTTGCATGGTGGATTGCACCGCTCCTTGAAAGGCTTCCAAAATCCGTTCATCCTTATTGATGGCATAAGCAACGGAAACAGACTTTGGAACAGAGAACGTAAAATCATAGCCGACCTTTCGAGTTTTGCTATGACGAGGATTAAGCTTTGAGCCATCTGGTTTTTGGTTATTGATGAGTGCGGCAAAATCTTTGGTGGCCACTTCTCCAGAAAGCCCTAAACGCTCGGCAGCCTTCCCGCCCCATCTCCCAATTGAATCCTCCCCTGTGGCATAATAATCGCCTTTGGTCAGTCCCTCCGAGAAATAGCTCATTGCTCCTGCGGCACTCTTGCTTTGAGTTATTCGTAACATGATGATGTAAGTATTTTAAGTATGGCTTTTCTCCTTTAGGTCGAAAGTCATGTTGAAAAATTATAAAAGGCAGACATCTCGTCTAAGACATGCTTATGACCGTAAATGCCCCCCATGACAGCTTGATGACAGCGCATGGGAAAGAGTCGAAAATTCCCATAAAAAAAGGAGCTGTGTCCTAATCAACACAGCCCCATTTTTAGGCTAGAATGGTTATTCCTAAAAAATAGCCCTGCCTATTCTATCTTCTCAATAGGTTCTAATTCTTCGTGATAAAGCCATTCTACACAATGCTTGAGTTCGACAATATCCCATTGCTCAAAGGGAAGTTGCACCGTCCAAAAGACAAGTTCTTTTAGCTTGATGCGCATTTGTTTTCTTGCCTCCTTGGTATCGAGCTTACCTTCTTCATGCAGAACGAAATAGCAATCAGCCATCAATTTGCAAAGATCACGAATGCGCTCAATGTCGCTTTCTAAATCCTGATGCTGCACAATCTCAGTACAGATTCTTTCTACCATTTCGGTAGAAAGTTTGGTTTGATCGCCATCAATAATATGACGAGCTAATTGACACATAGCGGCAAGATTTCCCTTGCTGGCTGATTCCCTAATAGGCAGTAATTCGGCACTAACAATAATATTTTCAAACATCCTTTTTCCTCCATTTATACTCTTTCTATTATAGCATAAAACAATCATAAACTCCTGCCTTTTCCTTTTGATTTACCACGAGATTTTTGAGGAATACTTTTGGGGCGATAACTGCCAGAACTTGAATTAGAACTAGGAGTATCCATTTTTTTACCTTTTTTTGCCATTGTAACCCCATTGGCTTTTAATGTTTCTCGAATGCCTGCTGCATCGACTTGTTGCTTTGCTTTTTGCATATTACTATTAGCGACTGCTGGTTTTTGCTTTGCTATAGCTTGCTTGATTTTGGCATTTTTGACTTGCTGAGGATACTGATTTGCTGGTTTTTGGGGAGGGGCTTTTTGAGGTTGTTTTTGCTGCTTCAACATACGTTGCCGCAATTTTTGCAGTTGAGAATTTATCCATTTCATGGTTTGAGAATTTAAAGGATGCTGAATGATTTCAGCATCCATGAATGTAAATAAGAAGGATTAGAAGTGGGATTTAATCCTGAATCGTATAGTCGTTTTGAGGTTTTCTCTGCCGCTTTGGTTGGGACATTCTACCTAAAGTTTTACTCTCTTTTGCTGTATGTGCCATCATTGCACTATTAGCAAAAGCATTCCATGTTGCCCAATTATAAGAGGCTACAGCAATGAAGAGGAAATAGCTATAAGTGCTATATCCCATATCGCCGATTTTCCATGCTAGGCAGAGGAGTAAAAATGGTTCCCAATATTTCATCCACCTATTTTCATTTAACTTCCAATAGGTTTTAGGTTCACTTTCATGGTCAATTAGCTTTAAAAGGCGCATCCACCAGCGTAAGAAAAACCAATAAATCACACTATCGCCAATGGATATTCTTAAATCTCCTTTACCAAATTGTATTTTTTGCCAACTCCATGTCGCATGGATGAACATAAAAACGCCAAAGATTTTACCATGTAGAAATACCCAATCTGCGCTGAAAATGAGTCCTTGAGATTCAGCTACGGAACTCTCCCAATTGAACGTTGCTATAAAGAAAAAAGCAGTAGAATAGGAGAACCCAAATAGCCAATCTGTCATTGAAAATAACTTGTGTCCAATATTGAATCGGAGAAATGAAGCGATAAACCAAACATTGGCACTTCTTAAAACTTTAAATAAAGCATAGAGATAGCCATAATTTCCTCGTGATGCCTTATTAGCAATATCATCAAATAAGGTATCACTAAGTCTTCGTTGTTCTTGCATAATTTTAAATATTGTTCCCTTTCATTCTTACTTCTTAAAAGAAAAGAGTCGATTGAATGAGTGAGAGGATGAAAATAGATTAAGATTTAAACCAGGGTTGTTTTAAAGTCAGTTTCAAATAATTTTGACCATTGGAAAACCGTTTTCCCGTACCTGTTACAATAGCATCGACTATGCCTTTATGTTGTTTTCCTCCACGTCGAAACATAGAAAATTCTCTGGGCATGACGATGTAATGATAACTTTCTGAATGTCCTGCACTTGCTTTAAATTGCGACATATCAACCGAACCAGAACCTAGAGAATGAATCCCCATGCCAATCGTTTTACTGGCAAATTCATTATTGATATAGTTATTTTGCGGTAAAAAGAACTTATGATTAGAAAGTGCAAAAAGGGCATTCACCTTTTCTTCTGCTGCTTTTCCTGTTCCTCCCATTTGGGCAAAAAGCGCACTAATATTTTGTGTCATCAAAATGCACCCTGCTCTCGACGAACGAGCAGTTGATAAAAATAACATATCATAGTTGTTAATGTAATGCTGATATTCATCCAAAAAAAGAATGACAGGATTAGGGCATTCATTCAAATTTCGTGCTTCAATTTTCTTCTGTAAAATGTATTTGAACATCATTTGCGCCACTTTACCGCTATACTCATATTGCTGTATCGGTAGGTTTAATATCAATATTTCTCCTTTCAATATGCCATCTAGGTCTAAGTTCGTACCACCACAAAAAATATTACTTAGCATGGGTGAGTTGATAAAAGGCTCTAAGATGGCACTTGTTAGACTCAAAATAGAGGACTGAGTACGGTCAGCCATAAAAGGTACTTCACGCACAAAGTAATTTTCTAAAAGCTTAAATTGGGGATGGTCTTCCCTTAAATTTTCATGGGCTTTATTAAGCATTTGCCAGCAGAAAGAAGTTTTTTGCCAATCTTCATCTTCCAATTGTTCAGGCATTTGAGGGGCGCTACTATGAATTTTATGAAGTGTATGAATGTTAAGTTCTTCCCCTGATACCTGATTTAGCAAAATTAAACGATGCAATCTTTGGCGTTTAGCTTGTTCCCAATATTGCTCTGAATCTTTTTTTGAACCTCCACCAAGTGATAAACCCGAAATGGTCATTAAGGCATCAACAGCTGTAATCGCCTCTTTTCCTTGATAATGATTCAGTAAATTGAAAACATCCTTATCGGTACTATTGACAATACGAATATCTTTCTCTCGTCCTTGTTTCTTTGCCCAACTCACAAATAAATCTAAATCGCTGGTTTTGTAGAGAAAAAATACCATACCGACCCTATCTTTTTCTGGTAGATGGTGAGCTTTTAGTAAATGGTTGACAAGATAATAAGCTAGTGTTGAGGTTTTGCCTGCTCCTGTAGAGCCTGTGACCAAAATATGCTCAAAAAAATCTTTCAATAATAGGTGGTCGTCTAAATGTTTGCTTCCCGTCAAATTGAGAATCGACCGTTCCATATCTAATTTGGGCGGTGATACACCCAAATTGATAGCTTTTTTTAGAAAATTCATTTCTTTATTTTAAATTAATTAGAAATATTTCTGATTAGAAATATGAGATATGACTAAAAACATAACTCTCTAGCCATATCTCATAGGGTAGGGGCTATAAGTGGCTCACCCCTTCTATATTAGGATGATGTTCCACCAAATCCATAGACGCTGGTAAATTGGTTTTATAGATGACCTTCATACCCAAATTCTCGAAATAGTAGCGAAAATAGCGCTTACATACCTCATGTAACTCATCATCTATTTTGGTTGGTTGATAAATATTAACCAAGGTAACACCCTTTAATGAGGGCAAACTATACCCATCTGTCATCAATGTAATGAGCGAATCTTTATGCAGTAAAATTTGTTCGGGATTCTTTTTAAAGCGGTAATGGCTCATTTTTGGCTCATTAACAATCAAATCGGACCAAACAAGCACGATTCGTTTTCCTTCCATTTTAGATAAATGATTTAACCGATGATACATATTTCGATGGATATAGGAATGGCTCTTACCTTTACTTGGAACAGTCAACTCTGTTAGTGCTTGCTTTAATTCTACCGTAAATTTTTGTGGTAACTTCCGATGCTCCATTTCATTACGAGTAAAAAATGACTGGCTGGGAGGTAGAGTTAGAACCTGGGCAGATTGGGTCGATACTTCCCCGATTTGCGAAAGAGAAACCGTTATTTTCCCCCATTCTCCTTTCTTCGTATCAATGTCAATTGTGCTTAGCACATAGTTTAAAATAGGGTCAATTTCTGGTGAGGTCGTTATTCCTGTCTGGTCATATAAAATTTCTAAATGAGTTTCAGCTAATTCTTCAGTAGCATTAGGTGTACATCCAAAGCAGCTTAAACTAGCCATAAGTAGTAAAATCGAGGCATTTTTGAGAGGGGTAAATATCCCATTTTTAGGTTTATCTTTATTATCTTTCTCTAAAAATGCTTTGCTCTTTAGTGTATTTTGTAACAAATCTTGATATTTATCTAAGGCATTCTGCTTGGTAGCGGCTAACTGACCTAAACATTCCTTTTCATGGTCATTGACCTTTGCCAGAGTGATTGCACATTGTTCTAATTGGGTTTTTAGCTCCTCTTTTTCTTGCTCCATCATTTTTTCAGATTGATGCTTGGATTCCCATTCAATTGCTTCACATTTTTCTTGATAATCACTTTCAATGATGTTGATATAATTCTCTTTTGCATCTATTTTTGCCGAAAACTTGTAGCGTAAGGCTTGAATATTGAAAAACTCCTTATTATTGGCGTGGAAGAAGGCAAGAATGACTGTACCGCCAGCAATGATAAAGTTAATGATGAAGTAAAATATTTTCGTCATCACAGGTACTTCCATATTCAGCCGAAAAGCACTTAATAAGATACATAATAAGAAAGTAGCTGCTGCAAAAATCTTAATGGCGGTTTTGTTTTTCTTATAAAGAGAAACTCCTAATTCCTTAGCAGTAAGGGCTAAACCAACTGCAAAAAACACTCCTAATAACATTGCTCCTGTATTAGACTCACCAATGCTTGCCGTTTGAAAACTAGTAAAATTGACACTAATCTCTAAAAAGAACAGGAAAGTCACTAACCCCCAAAAGACCCAACCATAATTCAACCATCCTTTCATGGGGGGTATCTGGTTATACTCGTTCATCAAATTTTGATATTGAACTTCGCTATGGCTTAATTTCTCTTTCAAGTGTCGTACTTGTTCTTTTAAGGCGGCACTAACCCCTAAAACATTCCCCTCTTTTAAAATAAGGAAGAATAAGTTTAAGTTTTTGGCAGGAAGTTTAATATTCTTAGCTGCTTTTGCTAAATCCTTTCGTTTCCCTTTTTCTGTTTCCTCTGAATAATACTCTATTGTTTTAGGATTATTTAACTTCTCCTCCAATTCGGCTTTTTTCTTTTCTTCTTTTCGCCGTGTATCTAGGTGAAGGTGTGAAATTTCCGCTGCTACCTTATCATGTTGGGCAATGATTGTCTTTTCTGCATGACTAGGATTACCATTTAAGGCAGGGGGAACATTATAAGCCGCATCTGTAATTGCTTTCTGTGCTGTTTTTTCCATCATAGTCTTACTATCATTGAGTAAGTCTTGACTTTTTTGCATTAGTGGTTGCAATTCATCCTTGACCATATCCATTTTTAGAGTAGGCGTAGGATTCGTAACTATTACCTTTTGTTGAGGAAAAATGGGTGATTGTTTCTTCTTTTTAGAAGAGAGTAGGGAGACAGCTCCCTTGGCTAATTTCAATACTTTGAAAATCATCGTCTAAAATTTTTGTAGCGTTAAAAAAAATAACAACATAGTTGTTTTAATAAAGGCAATAGTGTTTCATTCTCTGTTTATGGTTCTAAACAGGGTTATTATTAGTAGAGAAGTAAGAAATGCTACTATTTTATCTCTTGAATTAGTTATTAGAAAAATTGTAATCTAACACAGTCTTTGTCCAGTTTGCGTTTACGTCTAGAACTGATTTAGTTGAAATTCCGTGGATAGCTTTAGTTTTTTCTGTGCCAAAATTTAAGACTTTCCATTTGTTCGATACATTTTCTTCCCATTCATAGCTATTATAAGAAGGTTTATACCCTTCTGCGGTAATTTCAGCTAGTAAATTAGCAGTAATAGGAAGGGCTTTAATTTCATTAGGAACTTCAGCAATTCTTCGTGCGAGTCTCATTTTGTTAACATAATGAATCTGTCCAAATAGTTTCCCTACAAAACCATTCCATTGCTTACGTGTGACAGGTGTTTGTTTTAGTTGCTCAATTTGTTTTAAGTCTTTTGCTAGTATCTTTTCTGTTTTTGGAAAAAGTTTTTTTACTTGCTCAAGCAGTTCGTTAGTACTAATTTTCTTTCTTTTCTCAAAGGTTGAGAAACGTCGTTCGGCTGAAAGAATAGTGAAATTATTACAAATTTTAACATTCCCCCCAAAAGCGATTTCTTCTCCATGTTCATTTAAATTGATAGCAATAGCAGGGAAATAGTCTTGACTGAGTCCTTCAACTTCAATTTTTATGATAGCTCGATTACATACCAGATTCTTAGGAGAGGTTTCTAGAAGTTCAGCATCTGTTACTTTTTGTACTTGTTTTTTTGTTTGGTCCACCTTTAAAATGCTATTTCGTTCTATATAAATAGAGTTAATATTGACGAATCCTCCTTTTACATGTTTACTCAAATTTTCTATACAAGCTTCTAACAACCAAGAATTGGAATGTCTTCGGTTTACATCATTATAGGTAAACATATTTAGAAATGCTGTAGGTTCTACCTGTAATACTTTTGTTAAATTGGGGGTTTCTTTTTGTTGGTCAATAATGAAGTTTTTAAGCATAACTTATAATTTGTAGTAGATTATACTGAAAATAGAATCTACGTGTTATCAATGGAGTTAGTGAATGTTACATCTAATTACAGTCTTGACTAATAATGAAGACGGAAGAGGTTGTTTCTGAATTTGCTTTTCAAATATATCTTCTACCTGATACTTAGTATTGTAATAATGGTTGATGGTTTCCACTATCTTGATGCAAGTTGAATCTTTTACTTCCAACCCTTTGCAGATATTAGTAATTTCTTGTTGAGAAATTTTAGCAGCGATAGCTAATTCTGGTACTCTTATTCCAAGCTGAATTATTAAATTTCTTAATTTGTAGTTACTGGTCATCATAGAAATAAGATTTTGAAGTTGAGAAATAAGTGGTTGGATTTTTTAGCCAACCACCTGAAAAACGACTGCCAATCAATACAAGATTGGCTGGTTTCTTATTCATAATGTATAATTCTAGTTGTAATCAACTTCACGTCTTCTTCTTTTGCTTTTTTGTAAAGCTTAAACATTTCTTTATACAGTTCTTTTTTTAATAGAGTGGGTTTAGAAATGAGAATGATGAATAGAGATTTTTCTAAATCTGAATTTTGGCAATTACTATGTAAATAGTTAACATTTTCAAATCCATGAGCCTCTAAATATGCTATGCGTCTAACTACATAATCAAAATTTTCAAAGAAACTTTCAGCAAGTACAAAGTGATTTTTAGGTATGGAAATAGGACAGGTCGAATAACCTTCTTCAATACTGACCAATTGACTATATGACTTATTTTCAGAAGTTAACGGTAGACTAGATTGGGCTAATGTGTAGGTAAATGAAGCCATTGCCACGATAGCAATGATTAATTTTCTTAATGTGGAGTTAGTTAGAGTAGAATTTTTCATAAGACCGATTAATTTTAAAGATTAATTAATCAGCCAAGCTTTATCAATGGCAGTCGTTTATTTTTCTGTGTTTATCAGAATCTTTAACAAAGATAAGGAGTATTACTGACTTATGCAAGATAAAAATAAGGAATGTTTCTATTTTTTAAAGGATTGATGCTGACTTTTTGGAAAAATATTTGATATCTGGCATGATAGTTTCTGTTATTGTCTGTATATTGCACTTGATTATAGATGTTTTTTAAATTTACTTTAAAATGAACCACCAAAGTGATAGATGGAAGAAATCTAATCTTCCACAGCAACTAATTGATTTTCTGGAGGGTAAAGACAATGCTTTTCCATATGATTTTTTTGCAAATGATACGTATTCAGAGACTAAAAAGCTAAAGGCTATTATTGATGCCATTGGAAGTACAATTCAAAACTATGCTGCTGATAATACAGAAGATATTAGAGTCAGGACACTTATTAAGACCAAGGTTCACCGTGAAAATTTACAAGATTACTTAGATAGAAAAGTTATTCTGCAGCTATTTGATACAAAAACGCTAAAGCGTTGCTTGGACGGTTCCCCAGCTTCTCCTGCAACTATAGAGATTTTAGAGGTTTACAAAGAGATTATAGAAAAAAGAGAAAGAGAAAAAGAAAAAAGAAGAAAAGTATTTAAAAGGATTTCTGGAATATATCATCAATTTGTAACACATAGTAGCCGAAAAGATAGATTTCAAGAATCTATCTATAGAATAGAAGAAGATGGCTCATGTGTAACAAAATATGTTAATTCTGATTATGAGATAAAAACTGAAACCTTAATTCCAGAATTAGTTGGAGATTCAGGGCTATTACTAAAACTGAAACGAAAAAGGCACTTAGCTATTTTCTATCTTTATATTGGAGGAGATATTACTCCTAATTATAATTATATTCAAGGGGTATTCATTTATTCAAATACTAGAGAAACTGGTAATATGGCTAACTTAGCTGTGTTCAAAAAGATAAGGGTAGAAGTAAAAGAAAAAACAGATAAGGGTAAAAAGAGAGAGAGAGTAGATATAGATAAAGAAATAAAGCAAAAAGAAGAAGATATATTTAAAACATTTGTTCCTTTCAGAGAAAGAGAAGACATTTTAACTCCGATGGAGTATGAGAAAACGGGTAAGGAGGGAAAATATAAAAAAGAGTATGTTGATTATGAGCATAAACTAGAGATTAGACAGAACATTCAATATTTTCTCTCTCATCATTGTCCACCAATTAAAACCTTTCTTTATGAAGGAATCAAAACCTTTGATTTTTCGAAGTCATTAGCAATTAGTCCTGGTCCCTACGGTAAAAAGGCACTCCATTATAATAAAATTAAGAAACTAGAAGGCGACTATTACTTCTATTTCAATGAGCGTTATCCTTCCGTTAAGAAGGGAAATCTAAATGATAAAAATTTATCAAAAGATGAAAACCCAATGATACTACCTGAGAAAACTAAATATTTCTCTTCAGTTGGTAAATCTATACTAAAGATAAAAACTGATAAAATTACTGGTGCATTGAAAGGTAAGTTATGTGTAAGGAAAAATGAGGAGGGACATGTCTTAAAGTATGAAGGATTTATACTAAATAATCAACTTCATGATAGTTCTTATGTGATGATGTTACTCTATTTAATAGAAGAGAATAAGAGGAAGATTGATGAACCTCATCGCTGCATATATTTATTATTAAATTTTATTGATGATAATAAATTGCTTGGTAATTATTCTGTTTCTTACACGCCTCCTAAGGAGTTGGGAACAGGTATAGGGCTTGCAATCAAAACGGCTGAATTAAAAAATGCAGAACCAGATGTGATTTCTTCTCATAACAGAAGTTTTCAACTAGGTTCAGATTCATTAGAGGATAATATTGTCAACTTCTTTTCTAACACAAGGAAATCTCTAATATTTACACCGTCTTTTAAGGATATTAAAGATAGCCGTGATATCGTGAACCAAGGAATTTATAAGCTTTATAGTCAACGTAAGAGTGGTGGTATAAGAATGGGATTCTTGGTTATTTTCCCTAATGGCTATGTTATGCATATAGATTCGTACAAGAGTCGTTCTTTTGGGGATGCTCAAAGAGTAGGTAATGTTTTAAATATTATTCTAGAAAATGAGAAAAACCAGAGAACAGGATTCTTTTGTTTTCGAGTTGATAATACCTCTTCGGAGAAAGGCATTGTCTATCGAGGTACTTTTTCAGGTACAGTTAAAAGAGGAGATGAAGATGCTATTGCTTCAAGAGTGGTAATCCATTTAGATTCGGACCCTTCATCTAATCTTGTATTAACTGATAATGATATTAATTCGCTTCAATCACAAAAGATTCCTGAAAGTATTGAGGATATTTTTAAAGAAAGTGTGAATCGCATAGAATATGATAATGGCAAACCATCTTTTCTAGAGGATAAGTAAAAATAATGATTGACTAAAGTTTTGTATTGGTCATAATAAGTAAATTATTTAACCAGTTTCTATTTTTAACTTGTTTTTTGTGATGTTTGTCACACACATAATCATAGAAACACAAATCTTTAAGTCATGATAGACGAAAAAAACATCTATGACGGGGACCCATGTAATCGCAGAAGCTGCCAAAGAAACTTAAACCGTGCTTATGAAGAGGTTAGGTTAATTACGAATCGAACTTCTGCAGAACTAAGTGATTGTTGGGATAAAATATCGCTTACTAAAGGACAGTTTTGGGCAGTCGTTAATCATTTCAGACTAGACCAATCAGAAGTTAGAAAAGTGATTGATAACTACAAAAAAACTCATAGATATGAGGTTGATTCTGTACTTTAATCAAAAAAATAACAGCCATTTGCAAGCTTTGCAGATGGCTGTTTGTATATCTTTGATAATTATTTTTGCCCCTCTTATCTTTTCTTTCCTAGTAGATTCGACCGTCTATTTCTAGTACGGTAAGGTAGAAATGAAGGTTATTCTAAGAATAGTTTTATCTTTTGATTATAGCCGTTTACACTAAATTCTTTTAAGCCCGTTCCATCGGCATTAATACGAAAAATCTTATCCTTATTCTGAAAAATAGTGTAACCAGCATTTTCAAAACGATAAATATTGCCTGCTTTATAGGAGGTTATCTTCTTACTTTCTTTAGTGATGACATCATAAACCCAAGTACCTTGGTTTAGCAAATCGCCATGTGTAGTATAGAGTAACTTGCGGTCGGAGAGCCACCCAAAAGCAACATCATTTCTGATATGTTCTTCATAAAAGGGTATGTCTGCGGAGTGGAAAAGCTGGGTTTGTTCCTTTGTTTCAAGGTTGATGATAGAGAGGTAATGCCCATGTTTTCGCTGTTGAACGTAGTTCTTTTCTTGAATAAAGAGCATAAAATCATGACCAGGTGAAATACATCTGGCTTTCCCATTGGCAAAGCGTCGCATATTATCAGTAAATTCCATATCAAGTACAGAATGAGGAATGGGTGTTACAGTCGTTGAGGTTGCAAAATTATAAATCCAGCCCCCGTATAAATAGTCGTCATTTTGTTTTGCTTTCTCTGTTATAAAAGCGGTATGGGCATCTAGCCATATCATTGGATAACCTCTCGTTGAATATATCTTATCTCCATCAAGTGGATGCTTTTGATAAGTCTTTAAATCTACCGTATAAGGGGCGAAATAATTTCGAGGTGACCTTGCGGTAACAAATCTACCTGTTGGCGAAATTATACCTTGTTTTTCAACAGGTTTTTTATATTGAAAGTGAAACTCTGTCTCATACCCTGGCGCACCTAGAAAAGGATTGTTTTCTATCGTTCCTTTTTTTGCATCAACAATGTAATAATTTTGCCGATAATTAAGGCAGATATAATCCCCGTACCAATGGTCTATTGGTATTTTGTAACTGAATACACCTAATTGAGTTAATTGCCGATGATTCACTAAGCCCCCAGCTTTCCAACTAATATCGGCTGCCCATAAATCTCTGTCTTTATGATAAAGAACATAGTTCATATCAGGCGAGATTAAGCCATTTTGCTTAAAATCTAGCCTTCTGATGAACTTACCTTTTTTGCCATAAAGCCAGAGAGATTTACTATCATTAATGATAATCGTATCTAGCCCTGCTACTTTTTTGAGGTCGCCAGGAACAAAAGACAAAGGAACTTTGCTAAAATCTCGGATGTCAAATAGTTCCTTACCCACAAAGAAGTAATATTTATAGTCGCTCGTATCAGTAAGTGCGGTATTTAGTGTCGTAATTGCGAAGGCTGTTGTAAATGTAGAAAAGAATAGAGCAATTGCCAGTAGTGATTTTCTCATGATTTAAGTTTTATTAAGAAATCGGTTGTGATTTATTTTGCAAAGATAGGGATTAAAAAATAAAACCATGATATTAAATGGGTTTAATGCCATGATTTAATTAAACGTACCTTAAATAATGGACTGAAACGAACTTTGCTATCATGGAAGAACATGATAAAAACCTAGAATTTACAAAAAGGTATTTGCTGCAAAATGGCGAACGCTTAAAGACTTTACGTAAAGCAAAGGGCTTTAAAAACTATGAGAAGTTTGCTTATCTGAATGATATAGGACGCTCTCAATATGGAAAGTATGAGAAAGGAGCAGATATGCGCCTTAGTACCTTTTTTCGTGTACTAAAAGCAATGAATGTGAATCCCATTGAGTTTTTTAGTGAAGATTTTGATTTTAAGGAATGGGGCGAAGAACCCAAATCCTAGCTTCTTTTTCTTTTCACGGTTTCTGTCTCAAGCGGCGGATTTGGTAGCTATAGTTGCCATGAGAAAAATAGGGTAGGGCGGTATTGCCTTTGGGGTATGTTAATTTTGATACAGACCTTGAATTATTATCGTTTGTGCAAAAAAGCAAAATTTAGACTTCTCCTACTTTCCTATAAATCAACCCTTTAGCCCATTATGTATTTTGGCCAGTTTGCACAGATTAGAGTTTGTAGAATGTCCCTTTTTTGACGTAATTGCGTCTCTTTAGCTATCGTTACTATGGGTGAATAAGGTAGGGTAGTTATTCGGCTAACTCGAAGGAAAATCCACAATCACCGCAGATGATGTTGAGTTCTAGCTTTCCCCAGACATTGTTATTACAGGGGCAGCTATACTTATTTTTGGAAGTCTTGGGTTTAGGTGGAGCTTCGCTTTCATCCAACCCCATAATGCCACTAATGCTTACCATTCCTGCTAATCCGCTTGTGAACATGGCTGTATTTTTCCGAAAATCACCTTCGACTGAAGTAAAGGGCAACTTATATTCGTCTGGCATTTCGTCCAAGGCTTTGAGAAATTTCCCTCCTTTTTCGGGATAATCGCTCATATTTTGCCCTGTCATTCTACCGCCAATTTGCCCGTTATGGCTGGGTATCAAGCCAACCCATAGCATTTGTGATGCCCATTCTTTGTTGTGGTAGCCATTACGGGAAGGCTTACCAAGTGTATATTGCCAGATATGGCATTGTTCATGCACTAGCGTACTATACACATCGACTAAAGACATGGAGAGAATTTCGGGATTTAGCGAAAGTTCGTGAATTGTTCCTTTCCCTGCTTCATCCTCTGCTTTGCGCCAACGGAAAGGAGCAACAAAGCCCATTGCCTTGCTCTTACGGCTGAGGTTCAGAATCACAGGCGGCAATTCATTATCAAAAAGCTTTTCGTTGAAATATTCGTAAGCATCCTCAAAAGCTTCAAATTGTGCGGTCGTAGGGTGCATTTCAATTCCCATTATCTTAAATTTAGATTGTAAAGTACCTTACAAAAATAAGAGCTTCGAATGAGAAATTCAATTTTGTAAGGTACTTTACAAGAAAATTTGCATCAAAAAAAGTCACTTTAATTAATGGTTCATTAATTAAAGTGAGTGGCTTAATAATCTGATAATCAAAGAATTAATTTTTAGACTAGACTTCTTTTTGCTTTTTGACTTTAATAAACGTTGATTAATCACAATTATTAAAGCATTTTTCACTATTTTTAGGATTCTAAAAAACACCGTGTTATGAAGAAAAAAAGAAGCACCAAACCGCTAAAATGGAAGGAAGCCAAAAAAGCATTACTATTTTTGGAATCGGAAGAAAAGTACCACTACCTTCTTATCATTGCCGTTGGTTTTTATACTGGCTATCGCATTGGCGATATGTTGGAACTCAAATATGAAGATTTTGAAGGCGATGCCCTAAACATCACCGAACGCAAAACTTCCAAGCAGCGCCCCGTTCCCGTAATTGGAGATTTACGGCGCATCGTTACCTTGTGCCAGGAGCAATTCAACCGCAAGCCAGAACATTACCTTTTTATCCGTACCCGTTTCTTTACCAATCAGCCCATTACCACAGCCGCAGCTATCACCCGTATTCGGAAAGCTTTGCAATTTGCAGGAGTGAAAGGCAAACATTTAACGGCTCATACCTTACGAAAGACCTTTGCCCTTCGTTATTATGAATTGGCACGAGAAACAGAGGGTGATTACCGTGCTTTGAATGAACTTTCCAAACAATTGAATCACGCTAGTACGGAAGTGACTCGTCGCTATATCGGTCTAGAGGAACAAATCGTGCAAAATATCTTTGATAATTTTGCCTGACCCAAAAGGCTCATTTTGTGACACTATTAGCCCAAAAGTGTCTAATTGATACAAATTTAAGCAAAATTAGACGTTAATATATTGTTTAAACGTATTTTGCTTGAAATATTCCTTGTCAGTTGTACAGAAGATTTTATTTACATTAATCAGCAATACGTACACGAGGTTATTTTTTACTGTATTTTGAACTTAAGCTTGATGAACTTCAGAAATAGACGCTTCTTCATAATCTAGTACATCGTTCTCATACTCTTTTTTTACATAAGATTCTATTTTATCATAAGGAAGGCTACTTGGTATATCTACTGCAATTAACTGGTCTTTTCTACTGATTTCTGAATCACAACCAAGATTCTTTATAGCTTCATTTACTTTGTCAATATCATCTTCTTCAAAAACATAAATTCTTATGGTACTATTACCTGATGGCTTAATGAGGTGATTTACCTCGTACATTCCATCAATTAGTTCCGCACTAACAATATCACCATAGGCATATTTTTTTACATAAAAAGGAATATTATCTAATTGAAAACCGTCTTTATGTGGAGTTGCCCAACAACTCTCAACCATATATTTGTTTTCTTCTGTATTAAAAAATCTAAATAATATCTTTATGTGTTTTGAATTCTTCATTTTATTATCTTTAATATTGAACCCACCTAAATAATGCAGTTAGGTTAAAAATTAACATAATTCAAATTTCGTGCAATAATGTTGTTTATATTTTTTGAATTGCTAATTATTGTAATAATCTTCTGGTAGCTTATCGCTTTTTTTCCGATTACAGTCTCTGCAAAGAATCTGTCGGTTATCAGAAGTTGTATTCCCCCCATGTTTTTTAGGGTAAATATGGTCATATTGAGCTTCATTACCAGGTGGTTTAACACCTTTTTGTGATTTCTTAGCATCAACTAATTGTACATCACAATCGGCACATCTAAATTCTCCATCATTGTTCTTTATATTTTCTTGCTTGGCTTCACTTTTCTGCTTCTTTGTAAAACTCTTTCCTTCTTTAGGGCCTCCTTTTGACCCTGTTTTCATATTTACAATTGCATTATTGCCAGTAAGATTATTAAAGGCAGTAGTCGCAACACCAGCACTTGCAGCCGCTCCTGTACCAAGTGCAACTGCTGCACCCGCCCCAACTGGTCCGGTAACAGGGGTTGTTAAACTTGAGCCAGTAGCTGCA
The DNA here is from genome assembly GCA_964402245.1 of uncultured Saprospiraceae bacterium. Classification (GTDB taxonomy): domain Bacteria; phylum Bacteroidota; class Bacteroidia; order Chitinophagales; family Saprospiraceae; genus JAFMDF01. The sequence continues at coordinate 20,287 of CAYOBX010000001.1, forward strand.
ACTGTTCCCAAAATCGTTCCCGCAGTTCCAGCAACTAAAGAAAGGACATCCCCTGTTTGTTGCCCTATTGCAGCTGCTTGAGCATATTTGCCAAAATCATTGGGGTTTCCTCTAGTACCAGGGAAATTACCCGTTAAGTTAGAGCTTATAGAATTAGCTACACCTGCTACAAATACAGCACTATTAATTAACGCCTCCTTACAAACTTCACAATCACCATTTGGGTCATTGAATAAGACGGGATTATTCATCCCAAATTTGTATGGAGTCCAACCTGTAAACAATCCTGCTTCGGGGTCTACTTGCAACCAGCGAGCTGTTGTTGGATTGTAAGTTCGATATTTTGCAAAGTCTAAACCAAATCCAAAATCGGCATTTCTCTCAAAACCATTGAACAAATAATCGTAAGTGGGATTAACTCTTAATCCTGATCCACGCTGTCTTAATCCATAAGGATAGTAGGATGATGTTTCAGATATTTCAGTATTATCAATTGTTCCATCTGTATTTTTATCTGAGAATAGAACACGCTGATTCTTTAAATGATCTTTGATCGCATATTCGTAATATGGGGAAGAATTACCAAAAAATAAACGTCCTACATCAAAATAAAGTGCCTCTAACGTATCATTACTATATTCAATATCGTCAAAATAGTCTTGAGTTAGCAGAATAGTATCTACTAACTGGTTAAGCATATTTTGTTGCTTACCTGTTGTCTGTTTTTGTAATTTTTTACCTTCTCCATCATATAACCAATCAATCTTACTCCCATTGGCAAAGCTTACTTGATAGGGCAAGTTATGATAATTGTATGATATTTGGATGCCTTTATTGGGGTCAATTGTTTGATTACCGTTGTTATCATAATCGTAATCGGCACTACTGCGTTGTACAAAACCATCGGTTTCAAATCCACCTTGAGGGCAATTAGCTATTTTGGCAGTAAAAATAGCTCCTGACTTGGCATGAAATCCTGGTTTTAGAACGATGCTATCCCCAGCTTGATAGGTAATCGCAGCATTAGCATTGACGACATTATTAGCTTCTAGCATTTCCTCGACAGCATGTAGCTGCGTATTATCCAAAGGATTATCTACTAATTTACTGGTTGGGCAGGGGGCAGTATCTGCTATCGCCTTCAGTCGATTAGTACCAGTAACATAACTATAACTTAAATTGTCTATTTGTTGAGTCTGTAAATTAGAACTATTTCCGTATAAGCCCCTTCTGGTCAAACTGTTAATATTCCCTCTTAAATCATAGCTATAAGTTGTCCCATAAGCATTATTATGGAGGTTATAATTAGCAGCGGTGAGGCGGTTTAAGAAATCATATTGGTAGTCATAGATTTGTGACTGTCCGTCTTTGAATTCCCATGTTAGGCTAGCGATATTGCCCTCATATTGTGGCGTAATGCCTTGGTCATAGGCTATTTGCAAAGAAAACAGGTCATCTGCTGCCATCGTTTCATTAATACCTTTAAGGAAACGATTTTCTAAGTAAGTGTAGTTACATTCCTGTAAAAAACCGTTCGTTGTACCGCTTAAAAACTCCTTTAATAGTAAATCCTTATGATCATAGGCTTTTCGGCATAAATGCTGAGATGTACCATTCTGTAGGTTGTGGTGAGTATCAATAGGTCTGCCTTGATGGTCATAGGATTGGGTAATGGTATCTCTTTGGCTATTAAAGGCACTAATATGATAACGCCGTCTGGTTTTGACCACGTTATCCAAGTAGTCATAATTCATGAAACGTTGCAATAAGCCATTTCGATGATTATTCCCCGAATCAGTAATCATTCTGCCAAAATCATCATAAAAATAGAAACGTTCTATGAAGGTATTGCTTACTTGATTGCCATTTAAAACGTAGTTGTTAAGCGCTGTTAATCGCCCGATGTCTATTGATGGGTTGGTAAACCCTGTGAGAGAGTTGTTTGGTCTTAAACCATCATAGTAATTTTCCGTCCAAACCTCGTTAACAGTCGTTGGCGTTGTATTTAGTCCTGTTTTTGTAACCCTTCCATATACATCATATTGGGTTATCATCCATTTTCCGTCAGTCCGTAAATTGCCATCTTGAAAGGCGATAGGTATATTTCTTGGCTCATAGACCAAGGTTGTTTTTTCCTTGTCGGGTATTTTGATTTCTAGCTTATTATCTTCCCCAGAGTAGAGGGTCGTAAAAATCAAGTTAGCATCCGTAGCACTTGCCGCAGGAGGGATAATGATGGTTTCTCGCTCTTTTTTATCATAAATAGTGTAGGTACTGGTCTGACTACTACCCGACTGGTTCTGTTGTCTAAGTAAGATAGGTTTTCCTCGTTTATCAGATAGTATAGTGCTTCTATCGCCCGTCTGTGTACTACTTCCATCTGGCTCAATCGTAGTGATGGTATTGAGTTCTCCGATGGCGTAAGTAATAGAAGTGCCAGGAACAGTAATTGCCGTTTGATTACTCCCATACAACGTATGCGTGGTATACCAGTCAGGCGGTGTAACTGCTACGGGGCGATTAAGTGGAGAAACTTCATATTGCGTAACAGTAAAAGCAGTTCCATTAGGTACGGTTCTAAACGAACCGTTACTTAAAAGGCTTTCAAAAGGCTCATAAGCCATTGCTACCCTACTTTGATTATCATAACTGACGGCGGTAATAATATCTTTGGGGTCAGCCGCATCGGGTGAATGTTTGATTTGATTGGTCTGCAACAGCCGTCCCAATCCTCCTAAATACTGTCTAGTTTCGATGGCTTGCAGCGCACTTAGATTCAACCCATCAGGTTGAAAAGTGACTTTTTGATTAATGAAATTATGCGTATTTGTCCCATCTTGGTATTGGTAGCTGATGTCTGTAAGTACGTTGCCATCCCGCTCATTAATCTGGATTAACCGCATCAAGGGATCAAAGTCAAAATCTGTGTCCTGTGCATCTATATCAATGGTTTCACTTGCGATCCTTGTTCCCGTAAAATAGTTTGCCACCCATTGAAAATTCTCAAAAGTTCGAGTTTTAATCTGCTTATTGATGGCATCGTAGGTATAAAATTCTGTTTCCCATCCTTTACTTGTCGAATTGGCAGGTCTGCCTACTGCCATATTATAAGCCCCGTGATGTTCTAGCGTATCCCATCCACTATTTGGACCTGTTACTTGTAGATTGCCACCAGCATCCCAAGTCATTTCATAATCTTCAAAAAGATAAGGGTAAATCGGGTCTAAACCACTACCGCCTCGCAGTCCAAAATTATCAAAGAAATCACAGTTGAGCCGTTGCCCCTTTGTTTGCAAGGCTGTTCCATTTTCTTCTACTTTATGAATCGTTTCAATAGGGGTCGCAATTTGATTACGAGCTACCATTGAATCATAAACCGTCTGGGTAAAATCAAAGGGGTAACGATGTTCGGTGATAAATTTTAAATCATCCGAATTGGTCATGCTTACACCAACAGGTGCTAAGTGACGGTTAAGATTGTCATATTCATACACCATCTGTGTACTCACCCCATCCCGAAAACTGGTCACGACTGATTTTTGAAACTGATTAGGAGAGATATTTTGATAGGTGCGATGAAAATACCAAGTTTGCTGTCCACAAACAATGGGAGGAGCTGTCTTAATAATAAGATTCGGTGAATTAGTGCTAATAATCGTTCTAGGCGTTACTGCCGACTGATTCACCAGCGTCGCTTGATTAGCTTCTACCTTAAATGCACTTGTTCTATCCGACTTTCCTTTATACACATTGAGTTGTGCAGGTGGTCGAGGAAACTGATTAACAAAATTAAAAATGGGGTCAAAGCTACCAAAGAAGGTATAGGTATTATAGCCATTATCCGACTCACTATTGCCTAGTATCTCTCTAACGTTTTGGTATCCTAACGAAATTCCGTCATAGCCCCCTAGCGGAACGATGCTATTATCGGTAAAATAAGCGGCTTCAACCGCCCCCTCCACCAATCCACCTGCAGTAATAGATTGTCCATCAACAAAATAAGCATATCGGGGAATTTGGTATAAAATTCCACTTGATTCATTCGGTAGATTCTCGTTTTTATACTCAAAAGTTTTGATAACATCAGGATTGAGATTCTGTCCATCCTTAGCCGTTATTTTTCGGATGCGGAGTCCACCAGCAGGACGAGTGGCAAAAAACTCATCTTGAATGGTAAAGAGGGCAAACCGAGCCTGTCCATTATTGCTACTGACCTCAAAGATATAAGGTACATTGAGGCTTAACGCTCCCAAGTTTGTTAAAGGAACGTCATCTCTTATTTCAAATTGTTGGCTGCTATTGAGATTAAAACTATAAAAGCCTCTTTGAATGGGGTTATTCGGGTCGGTGACTTCTAAGGCTCGAATATTTAAAGTGGGTAAGGGCAAATTACAATCAATGCTACCGTCCCCTGCATCATCTACTATTTTGGTCAAAACAGCGGTGAAATACGCTCGGTCTATTTCTCCTTGGGAAGTAAAAGTGTAAGGCGTGATAGTGGTTTCATCATGCGCTCCACAGCATTGTAATTCTAACGGATTGGGACAGCTTCTAATTTCTGGTACTAAGGTAGTTTCCTCTCCTTGAATTTGTCCGTAATAATCATTGAGTTCGTATTCAAATTCAACGCTTCCCCCCAATGGGTTATTGATTTTTGTTAAAATGCCATATTGGGTATGGGTTAAACTAGGATTCCGATTTGCTTGTCCTTCGATTAAGATTCTCCCGTTGGGAAGGGTCAATCTGGTATCTTCGGGTAGGTTAATGGGTAAATTATTATTGGTGAATTGCCCATTGAAGAATCCCCATTCATCGGTTGCCTTATCTAGCCTTTGAGGCAAATAAGGTGACCCATCAGTATTCAGAGGTCCATCATATTCAAAACTGTAAGGAGGGATTTCAATATAAGTACCTGTGCAGGAAACTTCTTGTACTGATAAGAGCCGAAGTCGCTTCGATTCGGAGCGCTGATTGACGGGAAAAGCGGGGTCTTTGAAATAATCGTAGGCAAAGCGAAAGCGTTTACAGAATTTGGTGCCGCTACTAATCGAAAGGGAATCCAAACGGTAGGAAGTGCCATTGACATCTTCTCTAGCTGTGTTGGCAGCAAAAGTAATTGTTTCGGTAGGGCTTGTAATGGTGGCGAGGCGCAATCCTCTGGTTACTTGGGTGGTCGTAAAAAAATGATTGGCATCATAAGAAGAGCCCACACAGCTTTGACTTGCAGACCACCCACTATACCCCACACCGCCACAACCTGTATAATTAATCTGGCAAGAGGAAGGAGTTACGTAGCTGTAATTTTCTGTTTGATAATCTAAGGTGATATTATCGATGCCATCATAAGACTGAATGCGCAGCAAGTACCAAGAAGAAATCCGCTCCATGTCTCCTTGATTAATGGTTCTTTCTTGGGCAACTCGATTATCGGTCGGGTCTTGGCCAAAAAAGTATTTGGTGCCATCTTTGTCGATAATGGTAAAACCTAAAAATGGTCCATTATTTTCGGTGGATTCAACTAGCTTTAAATCCTGCTTAGGCACAAACTCAACCATACCAGGTCCATCTCCTGTAAAATAAAAGCGTCCAGAGGTGCCATTGGGAAGGGAAAAACTAAAGAGATCTGGTTCTTCATCACGAGAATTGATAATCGCTTCAAGTTGATTGTCTTCAAGAAACTGTCCATTGCGATAATAGCCTAGGGCATCATCATCGGCACGATCGAGGATGGTACGAGTAATCATTCCCCCTGCACTTAGATCCCAATTCCCCGTCCACGAACTCAAAGTGGCCAGTTTGATACCTGCCGAGTGATAGCTCAACGAAATGGGTAAACTGACTTTGCCGTCTGATACCGTATATAACGGAATAGTATTGTTTGAAATGCCTGTAAAATAAGAAACGGGTACATCCACATATTTGCCAAAAGAAGTAGCAGAGGGCGTAGGCATGACTACATCTCCTACATGGCTATTGGTTGGTTGTGACCATCCATTTTGTGTATGAATTAGGAGGCTTAATCCTAAAAAAAGGAAACGATTTACAAGAGAGAGCTGATTCATAGCTTCTTTGTTTTAATGGTTATTTTGATGTTCATTATTTTGATAACGTAAAACGTTGGGTCTGTTTTTCAGATAGATTAATGGCGGTGATAAAGTAGATGCCCGCAGGGTAATGACTGCAATCTACCCGTAGCAAAGTTCCATTTCCATTTACCCTAAAATTCTGCAAAAGCTGACCGTTTGCATTAAACAGTTGAAAAGATTGCCACTCACTATCCGAAGGATAGCTAATGCTAATCTGATTGGTCGCAGGATTGGGGCTAATCTGAAAGGATGTGGTTGTTTTTTGAGTAGTCACTATCGGTTGATTTCTAGCAAGAGCTTCGGTTTCTAATAAAGATTGACCACATAAACTTTTGGCATCTTTTAAGCTACCTCTAGGACCACCTTCACTTAGCATGGCGGTAATGCGGAGCATTTGACCGAGGGTAAAACTATACATGAAATTATCGTCGGTAGCATCCATATAATTCATGCTATATTCTACTCGTCCGTCACATAGACTGATATGGCGGTATTCGGCATTAGCGCCATAGTTGGGCGCATTATGCACAGGCGTATCAAAAATTCGGTCGTCAGCGCATGGTTTACTATCATTCCAAAGTTCCAGTAGTCCGAGATAAGAGCCTGTAAGATGGACGAGTGACTTCATTTGCGCATATTGACGAAACTTGTCCCCCGAAGGTTCAACTAGTTGTCGATTAATGACAATGCCATCCGATTTTTTAGGACTCCAAGGCATCTGGGCATAACCCGCTTCGGTATCGGGTAAATCGACTATCCAAATATTGAGATAATTTTCGGGTTGATAGGCGGTAAAATCAAAGCCTTCGACTGCATTATTTCCCAAAGCAGTTGTCACTAAATCATCAACTGACCATTCTTCAATGCCGACTGGTATATAATTATAGCCCAGAGAACCATTCTCCATCAAATCTACATCCGCTAAGCAAAATTGAATGCTACCACTAGGCGGCATTAGGCTTTCAAGGTCCAATATATCATGAGCGGGATGTTCCCATTCCGTTTTATATAGAAAAGCATCATTGAGTGCGGTTAGTTGGGCTTCAATAGCAGCTGGACTAATCGGATTATCCTTATAGACATGGTGAAAGATAATGGGAATGGTGAAGCTTGGTAACTCCCCGTTTAGTTGGTAGCTTTTTACATAACGTTCGATAGCTTGTCTGCGCTCAACGACTGTTTCATCAGCCAAGCGAAATTGTTTATCAACTGCTTGGGTGGAAAATTGGCGATAGATTCTTTGGGAAAAACTCGTTTGAGGATTCAAGGAGCAGCTAATAAACAGGAAAAGTACGAACCTTAATGGTAGATTGTGGTAGTTAAAACAGAGAGAGCTAGTTAGCTTCATTGGTATGGATTTTTTGTTCTACTAATGAATCATCCGTTTAAGATGATTTTGGTTTTTATATATTGTGTAACAATAATACTTCCAAGGTATGTAAATGATTTATATATACAAAAATATTTGTGTGTTTTTTGTTGAAAGAATTTTAAATTATCCTAAAAGAAGTAGAAGGGCGACACAGCGTCCTCCCTTCTAAAATAGCTATTGATTAGTGTTCACTAGGCAATAGTAAAACATTACCTTCCATCCAAAGCGTGATGCTATATAATGGGAAAGTGGTAAAATTAAGGGTAAAAGTTTCAATAATTTTCTTGTTACCATTCTCAATGGTGATGATACAACCTTCACCTCGTCTTACCAGTCGCCACACTTGAAAATCAAGCGCTTTGATTTTTGAATTAATTTGATGGCTAAATATAAATTCCAATAGCCAATAGCATTCTGCATTTTTGGCTAAGAATCTCACTCCATCGGTGTAACGGAAGGCTTTGAACAGCGGATGGAAATAATACTGTGTCGTGCCTGAAAACTGCTTGAGGGCAGCTAATAACTCGCCTTTACTCATGTATGTAAAAGTTTTGGACATGGTTAGACCATGTGTTAAAAAATGAAGTTAAGCGTAGTTATAGCAAAGGATTATTGCAGTATTATTACAGCGACCGTAATTTGAATCGAATAGGTAAAAGTTGTATCTTTAGGGCAGAAACTAAGTAGAGAGAGTTTCACTCATAGTGCTTCATTACCTGTTTTACAGCTAATGAAGCCTTTTTATTTCTAGGAGTTAGGTTGATAAAAGAGAAGTTTGTATTTAATAAAAAACAATGTATTTTTGAATAGCCTTTAATGATTCTCTCTATGTAACGGGGTCGTTTCTCTCTACTTGGTAAATAGACTCGACCTCGATTTTATTGATTTACTAAAAGCACCATTCAATATAAATATTGGTTAGCTTGGTTAAAAAGAAGAAGCCCTAACGCTTGACCAGCATTAGGGCTTCATTCCGTAATGGATATACGATAATTTTAGGCTTATCCAATCAGTTTAATGAGGGCAACAGTCAATCCCACACCACCAAGTACAGTAGCCATCATGGTTTTTTGTAGACTGATGATAGTGTCTTTTACATTGATACTGATATTGGAAATATCTTCTTTAAGTCCGTCTCGGACGCTATCAATTCTTTCATTAAGTCTTTTTTCTGATTGACGTAAATCTTCTTTTGTAGCAACGCCATTGAGGGTAATTTCTTGAATCGCTTCAATGAAACCTTCTGCTTCTTGTTCTGAATAGCCTTTATCTTGAAGTAATTTTACTACTTTATATGTGTCCAGATTCAGGGTTGCAGATTCTGTTGAGAACATTTTATGCCTTTCTTAGTGTATACACTATAACATAGGCTAAATGACTTGGCAAATAAGAGTAAACTTCTGATTAGAAAAACCTTTAATTATAGACTCAAAGCTTATCTGCTGACTATAACTTTCCATAACATAAATTATCAAACTGGATTATGATGGTGCTAGTATTTACACAACACGCCAAACTCTGGCACCTTCTCCTTCTGGTCGGCAAACAAATTTCTTAGGCTTATAGCTGTACAACCGTGTCATAACAGCAAGCTTTCCTTTTTTATCTCTGGGAGGTTCTTCTAGAAATACACTATCGCCTACATCCATATTATCTGCTAAATGTTTCCAAAGCCCTGTTCTGGTTTTAGTGTTTTCAGGTATAGATACACCTTTTTCTATTTTGATATTTTCAAACATTAGTTGTAATCCTTACAGTTATTGATGACTTCAACACTAAATCCTATTGCTTTAATAGTCAATTAGTTCTTACAATGTTAAGGTTTCTAATAATGTTAAGGAATTGTGGTAGTATAAAATATTATCAATTCGCTAAAGGTTCAATCTTGAATATTTATTGTAGGTTAATTAATTGAATTAGAAATAGAAAATCTTTTTTTGTAAAATTCATTGTATTCATGTTTTAATCTACCTAATGGAATTGCTGGATGTATATTTATTTCATTAGCAAAACTGATAATTGTTTCACTTGAAAACTCTTCAGTTTTCTCAATAAATTTTTTCCATTTTTTCTTGGGAATTAAATGATTTTCGGCAAAAATATTCGCTTCTTTTTCCTTGGAAGCCTGATTTCCTTTATTTCCAGCTATATCATCTATGAAAGGAATTTCATTATTTTTATTTGGTTCTAAATGTCTATAAATATGTCCTAATTCATGAAAAAGCGTAAATGCTAGGTTATCTAAACGCTTGTGCCTGAGAGTAAGACCAATAGCAGGGTTATCCTTACTCCAAAAAGCAATACCATCTACTGGCACTTGGTCGGCTCTCGGTTCTATAATTAGTTTGATACCATATTTGGGTAAAATTTTCTCCAGATTATCAACTATTGACTCGCCTAGAAATACACTTTTCAATTTCTCAATCAATTCTGATTCTGATTCTCGATTAAATGCTTCGATTTTTTTTAATTTGCTAGCCTTGTATTCCACATACTTAACCCAGCCTAGTAAGTTAACTGGATTTACTTTTAAAACAGGAGATTTTTTAAAATTCTTATAGGTAGCACTTTCCAATTCCATTTTTATTTCATTGGCACTTTTTACTCCATATATCGTAAAAAGGAAATCTATATCTTTTTCTAGAATATTGGATAATTTCTTTAGTTTTTTGAAATAGTTTAAAGCTACGTATTGTTTTAAATCAACCCATTTTCTAATTATAGAAACTTTTTTTTGCAGGTTTTTGTCAAGATTTGCTTTAGCCAGTTCATAATTAGACTGGAGATTAATCCAGTAATCTTTATCTATACCTAAAGCAGCTTCTAGGATAATAGCTAATTCAGTCGAAATACCTCTTTTTCCCTTTATAATCTCATTGAGTTGAGAATGTGCCATACCAATGGTAATAGCGAATTCTCTTTGCTTTAAATCTTTCTTATCTAAAATGTCTTTCAAATATTCTCCAGGGGGAATTGCTATTGCAGGAGTTAATTTATTGATAACTTTTCCTTGTGCATCCATAATTTACCTTCTTTATTCAACATTAACAATAAGTAATTGATTACTAGATACTTGCTTAAAGTAGAGATAAAGCTCCGCATTTAATTGTATTGAGTGAAGGTTATGTTCATTATTAGGAGGGAAATAATCTATATATAGTTTTGATAGTTCAGAAATCTTTGGTACAGCCCGTAGCATTTCTATTGTTTTTATCAATTGCCTTCTTACAAAAAATAAGTTCTTGTTATGGTTATTAGGCTCTTCATCAGAATATAGTGATTCTAATGCAGAATCTTGAAAAAAGATTTGCATATAGTATAAATAAATATTATACTTGTAAAATAATTTTTTAATTGATAACTAAGTAACGAACTAATTCACAAATTTGTTACTATTTTTTAAAATCAAAAAAAATAAAATTAACTTTTTTGTTAAGTAATTACAAATTAACGCTTTTAAAATTACTTTTTCAAATAAAACTTAAATTATTTTCAAGCACTATTAATATAATAGGAAAAAAAGAAGAGGATAGAGCGCCAACTCTAACCTCAGGGTTCTTAGTTCAATAAGAAATATAAATATATAAAAAATATTTCTTCCCTGAAAGTAAAATTTACTTTTTACGCCTCTTCTCCGTTTCCTATATTTTTTCATACTTAAACTTTATAATCATGGGTTATCCTAGATTTGAAATCGACACGGACTCGAAAGGGGAATTTCGTTTTAACTTATTTGCTGTAAACGCTAAAAACATTTTGCGCTCCAGCGAAGGTTACACCACTAAGCAAAATTGTATAAAAGCAATTGAATCTGTAAAAGCTAATGCCCCTAATGACAATCGGTACAAGCGAGGTACTTCCAGTAATGGGCAATATTACTTTGTACTGAATGCTCGTAATGGCGAAGCATTAGGGATTAGCGAAATGTATACTACTGTTGCCAATCGTGAAAATGGTATTGCGGCAGTAAAACGAGATGCACCTGTCGTAACGATTGTCGATTTGACTTAAATTTTTCTACTGCTTTCTGCTTTTTCTGAAGTAGAAAGCAATCTTTTTTAGGCAATATTTTGGGTATGACTTATCCAAAGTAAACGGCATTGCTATGCCTAAAAATCAAATAGCGACTTACCCACTAGGTCGCTTTCACTCTATTTTTTAATCTTTTTTAAAATTTTATTTTTTATGAACTTAGCTAAAATTATTAGTAAGACTTTATTCATTAGTTTTTTGTTTTGTGTTAGTTGTGATATTCCTCCAGTTGATTTATGTTCAAACGGTATTCTAGACCTAGAAAATGGTGAAATAGGAATTGACTGTGGAGGTATAAACTGTGAAGCTTGCCGACAAGTTGACACCTTCAAGGAAATGGTAATCATAGATACCGCAGTTGTCAATCATCCAGAAGCAAAAATTGGACGATTGTCTTTTGGTCATTTGATAAGAAATATGACTACCGATGCTGTAACGAAGGAAGATTTAATCCTAGGCTTTTTGCAATCTTGGGAGCGAGAGCAAACCATCAATAATTTTACAGTTGCACCTAGACCTCGTATTAATGAAAGGATAATCAAGCCTTGGATGGAAGCGGACGGTCAGGCTGGTAGTCCGATTGACGAATGGAAAATTAACTTAGATAATGCGCCTTTTAAATTACTTGCAGTAGTTAATAGATTAGACTTGCTAAAAGTCAAGGAAGGTCGTGTTACTAATTCTGGTGAGGGACGATTTGTTTACTGTGCTGTTGATTCTAATAATCGACCTTTGCCTTTTACGGTGATTTTCGAGTATCAATTACCGATTCTAGATACTACGCAGATTTTTCCTTTGGTCTCTAAGTGGCATAACTTGGGAGCGCATGAGACTTTTGATTCTAGTTATGTTGAAGCACTTATTGCAGTAACAGAGAACTTTGTAGGAAAAAATGTAATGCCAACTAAGCCAAACGGCAATGCCTTGAACCAGATACGGACGAATGAGGTAGCGCTTAGTGGTCCCTGGGAATTAAGAGAGTTCAACTTAGACCGAACTGAAGGGATATTCAAAGAAGTGACTAGGAAAATGACACCCGATTTTTCATTAAACGGTAGTCAGCTATTAACGAAGTTTATACAAGAAAACGAAGAAGCTATTAGGACGGGTCAATTTACAATACCCTTAGTTTATGACGGGCAACCTTTTTTGGGTGGATTTTGTCCAACCAATTCATCTTCTTTTAAATGGAATGCTCCTGGTGTAAGTAGAGAGTTAATCGACAAGTTTTCTATAAAAACATGCAATGGTTGCCACGGAGGGGATACAGGAACACCTTTTACACATATAGGACCACCATCTACTTTGCATGAACCTGCGAGTGTATCAACATTTCTAATGGGAGAAGAAATGAGTAATAGACTTCGCCTTATGCATGAGCATTTTTTGAAAATTCAAGAATTTAATATAGCTAATAAGCCTTCTAGCAGAACAGTAGCTATGCCATTAGAAAAACAAATTTCTATCGAAGAGTTGATTAGGCGACGGGCAAATAATGTTCATTAGTAGCATACGTTGAAATTTAGTTTTACTAGGAACTTAGTATTAGATAACTTTGTTCATATTGTACTATAACATAATGTGAACAAAGTTACTTTAACCTTTAAAAAATCAAAATTAATATGGATATTCAACCATTAAAAGTCGATGACTTTATTCAAGAGGTGAAGCCTATTTTAGATACTCTAAGAAAAAATGTAGCACAAAACAATACAGAAATTCGAGTCTCAGATATATTCGATAAAGCAGGTAATCAGTATATTAATCTGGTTCAAGAAGGAGGTGGGCTATTAGGAATTGCTTTAGTTGGATTCACCTATGTTTTGGAAGAAATGGGCATTCGTTTCTTGAGTTTGGGAGGTACTTCTGCAGGTGCAATTAATACTATTTTTTTAGCTGATGTCGATAAACCTGCAAATAAAAAAAGTCTTGCAATTTTAAAGAAAATTGCAGGTTTTGATTTTATGCAATTTGTAGATGGAGGCAGACGTGCTAAATGGCTGGTTAATGCAATGGCTAAGGAAAAAACAGCACTAACCTACTTGTTAGCGGTAATGAATGCACCTAGATTGTTTCAGAAAAAAGGGATTAACCCAGGGACTTTTTTTGAAGACTGGTTAGAAAAAGAATTAAAGCACAAAAGGTTAGATGCCTTAGACAAGAACATAAAAGATATTCCTGACTTAATCTTAAAAGATGACTACGGGAAGGAAAGAAAGTTAGACCCTAAAAAGTTGGCTATTAAATTAGCTATTGTAGCTGCGGATATTACTACGCAAACAAAGGTAGAGTTTCCCAAAATGGCTGAGTTGTATTTAAGAAATCCTAAAGTCGAAAGCCCTGCCGCTTTTGTTAGAGCCTCGATGTCAATTCCTGTATTTTTTGAGCCCAAACAATTTAATCTTTCCTCTTTTACTGGTGGGAAAAAAGATTTTTATCAAGAGAGATGGAAAGCTTTAGCTGATTTTAGGTCTTCTCAACTTCCCGAAAGTGTACAGATGGTAGATGGTGGCGTGATGTCTAACTTTCCTATTGATTTATTTCATACAGAAGACACCATTCCTTTGCGACCAACTATTGGTGTCAAATTGGGGATAGATCGGTATAATTTTAAAAAACATGGTGGCTTATTTAAATTTGCGGGGAATATTTTTGACGGAGTACGGAATTTGAGAGACCATGAGTTTTTAAAAACGAATCAGGAATATCAAGAATTAGTTGAACATATCAATATAGATGATATTAATTGGTTGGATTTTAACCTATCCAACGAAAATCAACTAAGATTATTTAGAGAAGGGGCGGTTGCTGCACAAAATTTTCTTAACCGTTTTAATTGGACGAATTATAAGAAGCGTTTAAAATCAGAGCTAATTCAGCGCATCAAACCACTTACTTGGGAGTTGTCTAATATTGATGATTTAGAAGGGGTATTAGAGGTTTTCAAAATAGAAAGAGGCACCCCACTTTTTGAACGGATACAGGAAATAAAAAAACGACCTGAGCCTTATAAAGTGCTTTGGGTAGATAACTCATTTACCTATACCTTGCCTATGGCTATTTTAGATAAGCTCAATATTTCTTGTATTACTGCTAATAGCTCCGAAGAAGCCTTTGATATTATTGATGAACACGATGATATTGACTTAATTATCTCTGATTTAACCAGAGACAATAGCAATATAGGAGGTATTACACTTTGCCAGCGGCTGGCTTTAGATCCTAAGGCTAAAAATATCTCCGTATTAATTTACGTCCATAGTCAATCAAGTTTAAAAGAAAGATATTTTAAACATTTAAAGGAAACTAATGATTCTATAATCAGGTCTATCCGTTCTCCTGAAGAAGTAGAATTACCCAAAAATATAATTAATAGTATTGGTAGAAATACTGTTAGTCATAAAGAGTTTATCATGGAGGTTGTAGAAAATATTGATAAAAGCTAATTATCATTTGAGTGCGCTACAGTTTAGTGGGTTTTAAATATGTTCAAACATTTAGTTCTCCTGAAATTAATGGGTATTATCGAACAAAAGGCAAATTTGTCCCACAGGCTTAATTTTCATCGAAAACGGCTATAAAAATAGACTATGGTGATAACGAACGTTAAAATTATAGGATAAGACCATACAAAACGCTCATGTATCGCTATGAAATTATTATGGTTTTAGTCCAAAATTTGCCTTAAAACCATAGCATTGTCGGCTATATTTAGTTATGGGACATTTCCGACTTTTGTGCGATATTACCCAATTAATCTAGCATTTATATATTTACATGATGTTAAATTTTATTCCAAGTCATTTATCATATAGAGTGGAACGATATGAGTCTATGATATAAAGATTAAGTAATTCTTTCTAAGGTTGTTATTTTTGTAAAGAGAGTAAGATTGCTTATGTGAGGTTCTTTCTAATGGTAGATGTTATGATTTTTAATTAACTAAGAATTTTTTATTCCTAATAGAAATGGGGGAATGATTAAAACATAGTTACATAATAGGTAATAGCTACAGTTAGAATAATAGTAAAAAAAATAAATAGAATAAGATTAATTATTTTAATATTAATAGCTTCTTTTTCCTGTAATCTAGCTAATTCTGCTTGTTCGCACTTATCTAAAAGCAGGGGAAGAATTGCTTCTAGCCTTGATTGAGAATTTTCTGGAGATTCAGCTTTTACAGCTACCAATATATCTATTATTAAATCGTTGAATAGCTCTTCTATTTGTTGTAAATCATTATCAGATGCCATTCCAATCCAGCCAAAGAAGTAGTTTGCTTTTCTTTTAGAGGAAGTTTCCAAACTATAATTGACAGCCTCAAGTGGTAGAACAGGTCTAGACCTAACGACATAGCCTAGTTTTTTCTCTTTTGGAGAAACTTTGAATTGGTTTATAGCAATTCTCTCAGAGAATGAACCATTTAGATAATATTTAGCTAAACCTGTAGGTGTTCTATCACTTGCAATCAAAATGGCTGAATAGCCATCTTGAAGACCTGCAATAATAAAAGGTATTTTTGAATCTAATTTTATCATTCTAGTTGGTCTTTTTAGTTTGAATTATGCATAATGATAACTGATTTGTAATTTTTATTATTTTGAGGTGACGAATATTTATATGCTATATGAAGGCAATTGCAATTTTTTTGCCATATTTAATTTATTTTAATATGTAGTCATAATTATCTTTCATATGGCTTACAAAATTAGCAATATCGTTCTGTACAAAGTTAGAATGGTAAAATATTTTGATTTCTCTACCTTTGGGAAACCATTTTGCATTTTTCATTTTTATTTTTATTCCTTCAGTAAAGTCTCTTAATATTTTTTCATTTACGTCGTCTTTTTCCCATAAGTCTTTTTTATTAATAAAGATGCAAATGCCCTTAATTATGTGGTCAATTTCTGTGTATTTATCATCCAAATAACCTATAATCTCATCAGCAAAATATTCATGTTCTTTGAGTCTAGCTTCGTTAATAGCTGATGAATTGTTAGATTCATTGTGGTCTAAAAATAGACAAATAAAACTTTTGTTAATTGCTACTTTGAATTGTTGGAAAAAAACTTGTCCTTTTCCATCAAATAAATTTACTCTTTTTCCTATTTCAATTATCCAGGTATGCTTTGATAGTTCAGTTGTAGAAATAGGGGCTTTCAAGTTTAATAGTTTTGTTATCAAAGTACTTTTTCCAACCTTACTTTTTCCTATGAAAGCTATCTCAGGATAATCTTTTTGTTCTGATTCTATTTCTTTCTTGTCTTCCGTTTTTAGATTATTGTGAGACGGCTTCAATATGAGTACAAACAATCTTGCAATAGCTGCTAGAAAAGGAAAAGCTAGAATCCAAGCTTCATTGGAGTTGAGAGTTTCCTTTGTAAAGAGGAAAACACAAAGACTTGTGGTAGTAATAAGAACAATTACACATATTACCAAAATGATAATTTTGTAAACCTTTTTATTATCATATCTATTTAAAAAAAGACTAGCTATTATTCCTATGGTAATCAATGATAGTCCCCATTGATAATAACTATTGCTATCTTGTTTTAGTATCCACCCAATAGCTGTAACAATGAAAGTAAGTATTCCTAGTACATCAGCTATGAGTCCTATTTTCTCGAATAGAATTTCTTTTTTGTCTCTTGTCATTTGTATAAAATTTTGAGTTAATATTAGTTTTTTATTTTTAGTCTTCTAGAGACAACTTAGCGAATGTCAGTAGCTCAGAAATTGCCGAGTTTCGGTCTATTCTAGATAACGAAGAAATTAACCCTACATTTAATATTTGTGCTTCTTCATTTGCAATATGAGTAGGTAGCATAATTTTTTTGAACATCAAAGCTTTAGGTTGGTTTGAAGCCTCTTCATTGCACATATTATTATTTATAGATGAAGATGAAGATAGTATAGATAATAAATCTAGATTTTTGTTACAATAATTTTCTATAGTTTTTTCTTTAGTGTTTACTCTAATTTCAATTGTGACATCACTATTTGATGTCTTCTTTGCTGTAATGATAAAACCTTCTGAGAGTTTAATAATTTCTTTTTCTACTTTATCAGTTGCTTGAATAATTATTCTTGACTTTTTTGGAAGATTGAATTTGATAGATTTGTCTCTAAAAACTATAGTATCTGTCTTTCTATTTGTTAGTTCGTCTTTACTTGGTATGTAGATTTTATCTCCCCTTCTAATGTCTACTAAATCATTACTTATAGTCCTGTCTAGAACTAAATTTTTATAACTATTATCTTTTTCTCTCTTTTTTGTTGTGAATGAAATTATAGATTGATACATATATGAATGACCATATTCTTTTTTGGAGATACTTGATAAAGTTTCTCCTCTATTCTCTATAATGTAATCTCGGCCTTTAACTATATAAGAGGAATCTTCAAATATCTTAGATTCCAAAATTTCTTTTTCTCGTAGGCTTGATATTTTAGAAGGAGAAATTGAAATAACATTGTCTCTTTCTGGGGTTAATTCTGAGTTCTTTTTTTTATTAAAAAGGTATACAAGCCATGCCGCACAAGATAGAATGACAATAGAGAGTATTGTTGTAAGTATCTTTGAAGATAAAATAGCTTTCATAAGTATAATTTTAAGTTAAAGACAAACATAATACATTTTTCTGCTAGTAAAAATTATATGTAAAGAATTTTTGTGGTGACATTTTTTATATTCTCACGTCACGCAGGTTTTCCCCATTTCATACTGCTTT
The DNA here is from genome assembly GCA_964402245.1 of uncultured Saprospiraceae bacterium. Taxonomy (GTDB): domain Bacteria; phylum Bacteroidota; class Bacteroidia; order Chitinophagales; family Saprospiraceae; genus JAFMDF01. The sequence goes on from CAYOBX010000001.1 coordinate 38,508, forward strand.
TATTTGCTCCTGTCCGCTTTTGATTACCAAAGTAGGACAGGATAGCCCTGCCCTACCCTTTCAGCCTTTATCTCCAAACTTGTCTATTTCACTAGATTGTCCTGCTTTCGAAACTAGGATGACTTGAAAATTACTGTCTTAAAGGGGGGCAACAGGGATAACTAAAGGACTGAAAACTAGCCTTTTTATTGCTGCGGGTTTGGTGTCTTAAAAAGAACTGGTTTTGGGATATGAGTTTTGTTGTGGCTGCATGCTATTATATTGATTCTTCGGTTTATGTCGGTTTGCTAAAACGTTAATATGGGCTACGTACACATATTAACGTTTTAGCCATTTTTCATTGAAATACAGAAGCGGGTTTCATTGGTTTAATTATGACTTGACTATTCGTTCTATCATCAAGTATTTTGAAATACTTATTTTCCGTTTTTGAATTAAAAATTTCCGTGTAACCGTCTAATGTTTCAATTTCAATCGTAAACCCAATTGTATTTTTTGTGAGTGGAATTCTCACATCCTTTATCCAAGTTATTTCCCCAGTCTTAAAATTTGGTACTTTTTTCTCTACTGTTGGCATAGTAAAAGTTTTATATGATACCCAACCGTCGATGTTTTTTCTTGCCAAGTTAGACCATGCCGTTTTTGCCAGCAATTTCAATGTAAACCCTGCATCTGAAACATTAACAAATTCCCAAGGACTATTTTCTTCTCTTCTTGTTACATGAAATACAGTTGATGATTGGATTAACTTATGTCCTGTTGGAACAATCGTCGGATAATTACATGTTTCATCGCTCCTTCTTCCACTTCTACATTTATAATGATGAGGAGGCTTAGGAGTATGATGCGAATGTTCTTTTCTATTTTTAGATTTCTCAGTAATTCCTATCCTATAAGTTCCCATTACTTTTGGTAATGAGAACAAAGGGATTTTAAATTTTCTTTCTTCGTAGTTAGGAAATACTAATAGTTTTGTTGTTTTGTGAAATACTACTAAATCTACCGTTTCAGTTTTTATTTTTTTCTTTGGATTACTAAATTTCTCCAACGGTATATTGAATTGAAGGGTGCTTGACCCAGATTGAATAGGTTTTATTTTTTCACCATTTACAATTAGGAATGGTTCATATTCATCCCCATATATATGAAGTCTACTTCCGTATATTGGCAGGCTCACGTTATCTTCATTTGATAATTTTAAGAAATGAACTTTATCTGGTTTCCTAACTCTTGGAAACTTTTCAAAAAAAGGAATTCGAGAAATTGATTCATCCAAATTATCTGTTACGACCTGTATTTCTTTTACCGTTTTATACAGTCCATTATTGAGGTTATTTATTAGTTTGTCTAAATCAGTAAATACTCTTTGTTGAGTTATATCTAGTTTATCAAAAGTTTCATTCATTGATTTTGAATATGCTGCTTTTAAATTTTCTATTTGAACTTGGACTTGTTGAGAACCAACCATTATTGTTGTTCTTGCTTCTTCACCTGCCTTTTCAATTAAATTTTTTCCAGCTTGCTCTAATTTAGAAATTGCTACACCAATGGACAAACCCCCAAATTGACTGTAGGTAATATTATTAATGGTAAAAAAGATGATGATTAGAATGATGTTTCTTTTCATTTTTGATGATTTTTTATTTAGCTACAATTTTTAACTATACGCTATGTGGTATAGAGCTAGGCTAGCCACTAAGGTACAAAATCAAGATTGAAAAAGGAAAATGTTGCTATAAAAATCCGTTAAGTTAGACTGTGAGTCTTCATCTCATCTAATTTCCGCCTGTCTTAAAAAGTAGAGAAAAAAAGATAGGTCACCCAGGAATAGCAACCTACTTGATTCGCAAGATTGAGGACTGGTAAGTAGCACGAATATGAACATTAATAGAATTAGAGAGAAGGCTAATAACAAGGTGAGTTGTGCTATAATTGAGTAGATAGTTAGTTAAAAGAATGTGTGACTATAATAATAAGGTTCTTGGACGGTGAAAAGAAAAAGACAGTATAGATTTTAATTCTGCTGGGGAAATGCCTATTTTGCAACTACAAAATTCTACATCTAAAATATCAATTAGAATGTGGTAGCTAATGAAATCGAGGGAGAAGGTTAAAGCTATTTCATTATTTAGAAAATGTAGTAAAATTTTTTGTGCGGGTGAAAAGAAAAAGATTGGCAGAACCATTTCACTTAAACCTATATAGAGAAAATCACACCTATGGCAAAAAAGAAAACGATTAATGTTCAAGGTAATGAAATAAGCCTTATCACTCAAGGAGATGAAGAATATATCAGCCTTACGGATATGGCTAAAGGCTTTGAAGGGGAAGCAGGAGAGTATATTAGAAATTGGTTGCGGAATAACTCAACTGTTCGTTTCTTAGGTGTTTGGGAGAAAGTACATAACCCTAATTTTAATTTGGTGGAATTCCACCAAATTAAAGCTGAACTGGTAGATAACACTTTTCTTATGTCTGTTAAGAAATGGATAGCACGGACTAGTGCTATTGGTATGCAAGCACGAGCGGGTAGATATGGAGGTACTTATGCTCATAATGAGATAGCTTTGCAATTTGCAACATGGTTAAGCCCTGAATTTCATGTTTATCTTGTAAAAGAATTCAAAAGATTAAAACAGGATGAGGCAATACGACTTGGTTTACAATTTGACCTAAGACGAGAATTGACCAAGACCAATTATGCATTACAGACGGATGCGATTAAGGCAATGCTTGTTCCTGATAAGGTGAAAGGTACGAAAGATGCCAGCCCATTTTATAGCAATGAAGCGGATTTACTTAATGTAGTTGTTTTTGGCGATACAGCAAAGGGATGGAAAACTAAGAACCCAACCTTAAAAGGCAATATGCGTGACCATGCTACGATTGAACAACTAATGCTTCTTCTTAATATGGAGGTACTAAATGCGACGATGATACATTGGGAATGGACACAGGAAATGCGGTTGGAAGTGTTACATAAAGAATCTAAACGGCAGATGCCAACGATATTAAGGAGTGCTGCAATGAAGAGAATTAAGTCTAATGGAAAGAAGAAATTAAAATCGTGAGAGAGGACCAACTTCTTTTTCTTTTCACAAGCAAGCACCGCAGGTCGAAATTTTTTGAGCAAATTTCTTATTATCACCTTTTGAGTGAAGGTGATAATAAAAGAAAAAGAGCGTTTGCCCCTGCCCTACTAGTTAAGGGCTAATGTTTTTTCAATGGTTGTTAAAACTCTACTATCTATCTTACTGGCTTCTTCTGGTAGTAATTTAGTTTCATAATGATTAAGCGGATAATTGAACCCATTATAAAGTAACCAGGCATTCATGGGAGTATCGAGGATTAGCATTTCCTTTTCTGCAATCAATTTGGCAGAATCTAACATTTTCTTAGGGTAACGTATGGTATTAGAGGTACGCAATGTATGCATAATTTGAGTGATTTCATCAGGTGTTACTTGACGGTCGGAAAGCTTTTTGAATCGGTTTAGCTTTACCTCGATATTCTCTAACCTTTTATAGATAGGTTCTAGCTCTATTCGCCCCGACCGTTTGGAATGTTTAACACTAACAGATACATCTTCTCTAAAAGCCATTAATCCATTGGTGCAGATTAAGCGTTGATATCCAATGCCAATTGTTTGTTTAATCGTGCCATCATAGCTATTATGAATTTCTATCATAGGGCAAACATCGTCACCTTTTAAGATATTATGAATATCTCCATCGACGATGAACTGTACATAAAAGCGTCTATCATCAAAAGATGATACTTTCGTTTTAAATCCTCGCTTACCAAAAATGGATAGCATTTTATCATGAATTGGTAAAATGATTTCTTCATTGGAAACAAGCTGATAGTTACTTCCGCAAAGTTGGGTGACTTTCTCTTGTTCTGGTAGATAGACACAATGGGTTAAATTGCTTGCAAAGCCTACCTTATCAAATAATTCCCCTACTTTTTTGACCTGAGCAGGAAAGAAAATTGTATTTAACTCTTCGTGGCTTTTCAAATTTTCATTCTTCATATCCTTTTATTTTAAGATGAAGGAAATTCTTCTTACTTTAAAATTAAGGTATTTTAGTAAATTAAACAAATTTATAATTGTATTTTTTTCTAATTAGATTTTATCGTTCAATAATCAGTTTTTTATTAATTATAAATTTTTCCAATTAGAAAAATGTGCAATATCTAATATCTTTACCTTTTTAAAATATGAAAAGTATAAATCGGAATGGAGAAACGAGTAACATGAACTTACTCAAAAGGTGATAATAACAATCTAATGATGAACTTAACGATGCTTTTCTAATTTCTTAATTTCAGTATCTAGCTGCTTTTGTTTTTGATAGAGTTCCCTAACCTCTGCAAATAACTCTGGATAATTGGCTTCTAATTGGATATTAATTTGAGAACTAACTATCGGACTTTGATGATAATTTTCATGCGGAGACAGATTTTTCTTTAATGTTCTAAAGCTACTACCCTGTTCTTTTTTTTCGATTACTTGATAAGCTTCCATAAAAGCAGCTTCATTATTGACCAACTTAATTAAAATCGGTTCTCTCAATTTTCGATATTGTTGATTGATAATCTCTCTTTGTTTTTCAAGCTTGACTATCTGTAGATGCCTATCTTTTCGCTGTTTTGCTATTTCTCGTTTCTTTTGCTCTTGGAACACCTTTGGTGTTTTCCAATCTTCTCGTAATGCTTTGATTAAGAAACCCGCAGGGTTACTTCCTGCTGTTTTTGATTGGTCTAGCAAAGTAATTTTCTCTAAATAATATATTTCTATTGTTTTACATCGAGTTATCGCCTCTTTGCGACTGGATTCATTTTGAATCAAATCAAAACCTTGCTTTTGAAGATTATCTATGTTCTCAATACTAATCCCTATTTTAGTTAATTTTTGAGTGATTGTATCTGATAGATTGGGCTTTTCTTTAATTTCAATCGAATCTGTTAGAAAATCTAATACCCCTTGTTTTGACTCTTCGCTTTTGGGTTCATTTGGATAAATGTAGAAAATCAATCCAATGACTTTCTTACCTTCTTTGATTTCTTCAAAATCAAATCGTATATCTGTGTGTTTTATTAATTCTGATTGTGCTTTTAATATTGCCTTTTTTTTAACATGACCATAAAGGTTGTAGTTGCAGCCAATGAGTCTTTTTAAATCTTCTAGCTCAAATGTACGTTTTCCTATCTTTTTATACTGAATGAGTATTTCATAAATCCTAATCGAATAAGAACTTTTCAGACTAGGAAGGTTCTTTAATTGATAAGTTGTATAGTTACGTTGTAATTCCAATAAATGCTCTTTTAATCGCCCAGATATTTCAAAGACAGTCACATCTTCTCGCCAGTCATTCTCCCAAGAGGAAATCAGAAAAGCATTTAGTATTGTTCCTTTATCTGTCAGTAATCGAATTGGTTCTTCATTCAATTGCTTGCAGATATTTTCTAAATCGGCATTGAATCGGTTGTAAGGCACATTTTTCTTATATCCTAAATACTGTCTAATATCTGAGTTTTTAACTCGTGTTAAGCGAAAGTCTTTATCATCAGGGCTAATTTTTGCCACAATCAATCGCCCGACTTTCAAGGTCTTGGCGGGAAGCTTCGCCTTAGAATAATCAGCTTCAATCAACTTATTCGATTGAGTGACAAGGTGTTTTTCGGATGATTTAGTATTTGTTGACATGATTACTTCTAGTGATTAAGAGTAGCAAAGATAACAATTATCACCGAAAAGTCAATGAGGTGATAGTAAAAAATAATAAATACTCAAAAGGTGATAATAAGATGTTTTCACCCCACTCAAAAGGTGATTTTTATACTCAAAAGGTGATAGTAAAAGAATGTAGACTAATTTACTATATTCTTTGTAACTAATTGAATATCAATAATATAACAGAAAAATATTGAAATTTTTCTGTTTTTTGAAATACTCAAAAGGTGATAGTAAATACTCAAAAGGTGATAATAGATTTCATAACTTATTGATAATCAACAGCTTTTGAAGCTGGAAAACAAGACTATTAAAACAAGAATTAAAACAAGAACAAAGGAAAATTATACTCAAAAGGTGATAATAGAAAATAAAATATAGATTTGCCGTGAAAAGAACAATAACAATATAATTACGGATACCGATTTTATAAGCCAATTTGGTGTTAGATTTAAAATTTAAAGAAGCTTTCGTTTTTCTAATTAGAAAAATATGTAATCAAATAAAAATAACACAATTTGTATTATTTATCATGTTTGTCCAGTTCCTTAATATAGGTTTTGATTTCGGCAGCGGTTATTTCGGTAAGTTCTTCCCCCTCCCCTATCATACCTAAATCTCGCATAACTACTCCTAGATAATATTCTCTATGATTCAAATCTAATTCATAAGCTCTTTGAATAAGTTTTGCATAGACCTTTGATGGTGTGACGATAGTTACCTTCTTTTTCTTTCCCATGCCTACAAAAATAGTCGTTTTATGTTAAAATTTCATAAAATGCAGTAATACGGTAATACGTGTTACTGTACTTTCTAAAAATATATTATCTTTGATGTGATATGTTTTCTGACTGAAGCTTCTCCCTTCAGTTTGACAAAACAAAGACCCCGAAAGAGCAGGTCGGCAAAACAGGCTCAATCAGGGTATTTTACATACTTGTAAACCACAAATTTATGCAAAATTCACAAACCTTGCTAAGTGCCTATTACCAAGAATGGGCATTTGTCTATGGTCGTAAATTCTTACTCGCAATCCTTGCCTTTGGCTCGGTACTCGTTACCCACATGATAGGCGCACATATCGGCAAGCTCCTATTCCCTATCCTACCGCTTATGCTACTACTGACCAAAGTTTTCTTTGTCGCAATGGGCTGGGCTGGCATAGATTGGGTATTGGCAAACGCTTTAGCCTCTGCATCCAATGTGGACGAGGATGAAAGAACAGGAGAAACAACCACCAATAAACGCCCTGTTTGGGTGTTTGCCTTGGTCGCATTGGCTTCTACCCTTGCGCTCTCATTGGTTTCTAATTATTTCATTAGTAATCAATTGGCAGGAAAAACGCACCTTTCCGACTTTAACCAGATGGTTGAAAAATCAATGGTGCAAGATAGCAGCTTGAAAGCAAAAGCCTTTGCACTTTTAGAAGATGCCCCAAAAACGCAAAATAAGCTCGTTACAGACGCATTAGCAGAAAAAGGTAGGTTGATAGGGGCAGCAGTCAAATTAGGCTCTCCTAGCTGGAAAAATGACTATTTAAACGGCAAAAACAACCCGACCGCATTCTTTTGGAAATGCCGCAAATGTCCACAACGCTATAAAAACTATCGAAATGGCATTCTTACCGCTATTGAGCAGGGCAACCAATTGGTGGCATCTGCCCGAAATCATCAAAGCTCGATACAGGCTTCGCTCTCCCCCACCCTATCCTATCAGCTTGCCAATGATTCGCTATTACTGGCAGTCAAAACCAATACCGAAAAAATGGAAGCCGAGCGCAAAGAACGAGAAAGCCAAATCAACCTCATTCTTTTGTGCATGACATTGGGCTGCGGCATCCTCTCGCTTATCCTCACTTACGTTTTACAAGAACACCGCAAAAAATATGGACAACAGGTGATTGAAAATAACGTGCGCCTGTTCATGTTGGCATTTGATGTGGTGACACGTTTTGGTAACGGTTGCATGGATATTCTTTACACGCTTACCGTTCAGCCGTTCACGTTTATGCAACGCAAAGGCTGGCTTAAACGTTATCAGCTATCCCCTAGTCGTTACACGGATAGCTCAACGGATAAGCTTTATAACGGTAGCGTGACGGGTAATGAGTTAACCGTTGAACGTTTATGTATCAAATGCCAAACGGATATATCACACAAACGGAGTGATGCTAAATTTTGCGGTGATTCCTGCCGTATGGAATATCATAATTTTGTACCAAATAAACGGAAATTAGTAGAATCGTAACGCATTTGCTACGGATGGAAAGTAAGTGTTTGTTTATCAGTATTATTACTGATATTTTTTCTTTTAGTCATTTATAAGAATAATGTAAAATACAGCAAATTGCTGTATTTTGCTGTATTGATATTGAATATTTAAAGTTTTATACAGAATTTGCTGTATTATTTCTGTATAGAAGCTATATTTGTGGTTAAATAATCGAACCTCAAGGAGGTTACTTTGTCACAAAAAAAAGTTATGGTATTATCCGTTACAAATCTAAAGGGGGGAGTAGGAAAGACAACCCTAGCTACTAATATTGCTGTGTATCTCGTGCATCAAGGGTATGATGTTTGTATTGTTGATACAGATTTAGGACAACAATCTTCAATGGAATGGTCAGGTAATCGTGACGAATCGCTTAAACCTGTTCCTGTTTTTGGAATTGCCATTAAGCAGCTTAACAAGGAAGTTGAAGGACTAAAGAAACGTTTTGACATCGTTATAATTGACGGTACGCCCCAATTATCAGAATTGGCAGATCGTACTATTCTTGCCAGCGATATATTGCTTATTCCGCTTACACCTAGCATTTATGATTTTAGAGGATTTGAGAACTTTCTTGAACGATTTGAACAAATTAAAGGGGTAAAAGAGGTTAGTGGCAGTCAAGTAGAAGCTTTTGTCGTCTTAAATCGGGTTGTTCCCAATAGTAATGTCAGTAAAGATATTGAAGAAGCGGTGTCTGAATATGATATTACACTTTTAGAAACTAAGCTCGTTAATCGAGTTGCTTATGTTGATACAGCAACTGACGGCAAAGGGGTAGTTGAATATAAAGACCCTAAAGCAAAGAGGGAAATCGAAGCATTGGTGAAAGAAATAAATAATAAAACACAGAATAATGCTGTATTAATACAGAAAATTAAAGCATAATGCTGTAATATTCATTAACTTTACAGCATTTTTACAGAAAAGTATCTAATTATGGCAAAGATTAAACCTCGTATCAAAAAAGACCTAAGCGCTGTAGAGCAAGAAAAAGCCCTGCAAAAGCTTCAATCACAAGATAAGAAAAAGAAAGTCCAACGAGTTACTGTTGATTTTCCACTTTATATCTATGACCAAGTAAAGCTAGAAACAGAAGATACTGGGCAAACGATTAAAGGCTTTATTGTAGGGCTAGTCCGAGAACATTTTGCAAAGAAAGATTTATGAATTCAGCCCAAGCCAATAATATTAACATGCCTGATTTGCTTTCTCGCCTGGGGCATGAACCAACTTCTATCACAAAAGGTGGCAGAGAGTTATGGTATCTTTCCCCTTTACCAGGCAGGGAAGGAGAGAAAGAAGCTTCTTTTCATATCTCCAGAGGGCGAAAATGGGCGTGGGTATGGAATGATTTTGGCGATATTGGCGGTACGGTGATTGACTTTATCATGCGATATAAGGGGTATAATAGAGTTAGAGAAGCTTTAAGCTTTCTCGATAACAACTATCGAGGAAAGGCTCTAATTTCCAATCAGAATAGGGCAGGGGAGAGTAATACTTATCATCCAAACCTTTTTTCTTCTCACTCGCAAAAAACAAACACTTCTTTAAGTGAAGAGAAGGAATTAGAATTCCTATCGGCTTATGATATTCAAAATCCCTTGATTTTCTCTTATCTAAGCAAAGAACGCTGCATTCCTAAGGGTTTAGTCAAGAAATACCTTAAAGAGGTCAAATATCGCAATAAAAGGACAAATAAGGAGTATTTTGCTTTTGGAATGAAAAATGAATCAGGAGGATATGAGATTCGAGCAGCATCTGACAAGTATAAATTTAAATCTGCCCTTAAATCTCGTGATATTACCGTCATAAAGGGGAGTAAGCCCGAACGACATAGTGTCAATATTTTTGAGGGAATGACGGATTACCTTAGTTTACTCGCCATGAAGAATGATGAGCAATTTGAAGGAGATGCAATCGTCTTACATTCGCTTTCCTCTTACAAGAAGGCAGCTCAATATCTCAAAGAGCATGATTATAAGCATATTCATACTTTTCTTGATAATAACCCTTCTGGTGAGAAACACACAAAACGATTTTGTGAGGAATTTGGCGATTTGGTGACTCCTCAAAATCATCTTTTTGAACGATATGAAGATTTAAACGATGCGCTAAAAGCTAATCAACTATCCAATTACCTTTCTCGTTAAAAAATATAGTACAGAATATTTACAGCAAATTACAGATAAATACAGCAATATGCTTTAATTTGTTAGTTGAGAGGTTTTCGTGAAGTATGATAGATTCTCAAAACAAAAAGAGTGTTACCCGAAATTTTATAAATAATTCGATAAGGTAAACTACCAATTTTTACCTCTTTTGTATCTTTTACTTTACCCATTTTTCCCATTTCGGGTAATTCAACCAAATTGATACAAGCCTGTTCAAGAGCATGATAGGTACTAGCTGATTTTTTAGGAAAATATTGAGTAAGATAAGTACTGATTTCTCTAAGGTCTTTTTCTGCTTTTGGTACTAATTTAATTTCCAAAATTCGTTCCTTACCCTTTCAAACACTTCTTTGGCTGGCATTGCTAACCCTGCATCTGCTTCTTTGATAGCATCTTCAATGCCTTTGACCCATGCGGCATTCATTTCAAGATAATTATCTATCGCTTCCTCCATGATGGCATTACGAGAATAATTTTGTTGTTCAGCAATACCATTCAAGGCTTCTACTTTACTTCCATCTAATCGGACACTAACAGTCTGGTGCATGATATTTAGCCTTTATATTCATTTCTATTCATTATGAATATATCATATATTTATCTAGAAAAGCAATCGAAATTCATTCTACTGTATTAGCTACTATTTTATCATTCTCCTTTATGCTCATATTTTACAAGTTACGCTGTGAGTGTATTCTTTTGCCAGTCTATACTTCTTGAATGGGGTAAATTTCTTCTTGTGTTCTGCCATCATTTCATCCTTTGTCAATGGCGCAGCCCGTCCGATGGACGGAGTAAACGGATTGCAATTTTTGCTTGTAAAGAAAAAATATGCTAATCCCTGCTTTTGACAAAGCCTTTCATTCTGGCTTATGAACGACAGAAATTAACCACAACAAGGAGAAGTTAACATGGCAACTAATAACAGAGTAATTATTGAAGGTAATATGGGTAGTGAAGCTCGCACTATTAAAACTGATACTACTACTTTTGCAGCCGTTTCTATCGCTACTACCGATAGCTACAAAGATAAAGATGGTAATTGGCAACAGAATGAACCGATTTGGCATAATATAGTCGCATTCAGTCCAACCGTTATCAAATTATTGGAAAATCTGAAAGAAGGCGCACGAGTCAAAATTGAAGGTTCACTTTCTTATCGCCCCTTTGATACCAATATGATTAAGGAAGAGACAGGAGAAATCATTGTGAAAAAAGAGGCTTCAATTGTCGCAAAAACAGTAGAACAAGCCCCTTTGGTTAAGAAAACCAATAAATCAGATTCACAAGAACCAGAAATGGCATAAGATAGAGTGGGGGAGGGCTTGCCCTCCTTCCTTCTTCTAATTTTAGGAGATTACCATCGTACAAGATAGCTTCATCAAAGGCGCAGAGCGCATCTTAATTAATATTTCTGCTAACCTCCCCCTAGATGAAATGCAACCCCAGGCCTTCGATAAAGAAAAATTTCCGCTGCATCTGCATTTGATATTTGCCAAAAAATATCATTATCTGGCAGATGAAATGAAAAGCCAATTGAAGCAACAGCCAAAAGACTCTTACCGTTTCCGTAAGAAAACGAATCCCTATGCAGGGGTAGGAGTACATCTTTATTTCAAAGATGCCGATGCTTTACGTCCGCTTATTCCTTGGCTAAAAAGCAAAGCACTCTATCAAGACAAGGGCTTGGAAGGGGATAAACTTCTTTTACCTTTTCAAGTGATGGATGAAGCGAAAGCTGCGATTGAAGAAGTTAAAGGTAGAGCATTAGCTTAACAAGCAATCGCAGCGTAGCGTTGCATCAATTGAGACGCATCATCCAGAAGCTTTATCTTAGGCACAATCTGTTCTTTAGGTTCATCCATAAAGCTACGCTCTTTAAAGACTTGGTTTAACACTTTCCTAAAGCTATCCTTATCTTTAAACACACATTCAATGCAACGTACAGGTTCATCGATTGGTATTTCCGTATCGAGGACAAAGCCTTGCTCCTTTGGCAATTCACGAAAGATTTTTGCCAAATCCGCAGCAAATGCTTTGCCCTCCGTATCATTGCGAAAAATAACTTCCCAGACAATCGGATAATCATTTGCCTGTTTAAAAGGTTCTTTCATTTTGTGACTGTCATAGACAGATGTTGTTCCGGTGGTGACTTTAATTTTATCCATTGCTTAACCTCGTTATCATTTACTTTAGCAGCCCCTAGGAGAAAGTAAAACATTTGGTGAAAAAGGGGCTTTGCCCCCGTTCATTTCGCAAAAAATAGTCCTTACCGTGTTGTCGCTTGCGCTCCTGCCCGAACCATAAGCACG
>CAYOBX010000002.1:0-49835 GCA_964402245.1 uncultured Saprospiraceae bacterium
AACAACTTAAATAAACGGTAGATATTTGTGTGTCAAATCGCAACTGCGCCCCTCTTGAAGAGTTACTTAACAAATAATAATCTATTCCCTCTTTTGTGGTTTCTTTTTTTTATACAAAGTAGAACTCATAAATATTTTTGTTGTTTTTTGTAAAATCACCACCTGGGCCATTAAATATATCTACTAATTCTTTTTTTTGCCCGCTTTCAACTCTGCTTAGTAAATTATCTATATCGTCTGCTCGATTTAATAAAAAAACTTTTCTATTAATTTTTGTATTAGGGGCTAATAATCCCGATGACCACAATAACATTTTATTCTTTCTAATCCAGCCATAATCTTGAAATTTACCACGCATTTTTCTACCAGTCGTAGTTCCTTTCCCGATTCTGATCCAATCATTTTTAGTGTCCAATACATAAAACCAATCTTTGAAATTTATGATTTGTTTTGGTGTTTTTCGGTCTTTTTCATAGGTCTGATTATTATCTTTATCAGAGAAGACCACCCAAGGTGCTTTAGTAGGTTTTAATTTACTCCCTAGATCATAGCCCCTTTTATCTAATGGACGAACAAAAGCTTCTGGTTTACCTTTGATTTTTTTTTGACTTTTTACAATTGTAGGAATTAATAGCATACCTACAACAACAAAGAACAACCATTTTTTCATTATATACAGAATTTACGTATTTGGGATTTTAAGAACCATCTTCTGACCAATGATACTGATCTAGTACTATTGTGTTATTTTGGATATACAGCAACAAGTCTTTTACTTCATCTGTTGATAGAAAAATATTTTGTTCAATTGGAGCGTATTCCGTATTTCTCAAGTGTTTTTTAGAAATAGATATGCCTGATAAAATAAATCTAGAATCTCTGTTAATAATAGGGGGATTATCAGGTTCAAATTGAATAAAGTTATTAATATCTCCTCTTCTAGAGATGAATTATTTTCTACAGTAATAACAATGTTTATCCCAATTAGAATTCCAAGGTAGTTGTGCACATTGAAATTTAAAAACCTTTGTTTTATACTTTTTAGGTCTTACTGGTTTTTTGAAATCAGGACAATTTGGAGGAACCTGTCCCTCAGGTTTACCTCTCCATGGACTGAATTTGCAATCTCGATCTTGCATCGATTTTTTGTTATTCCCTTCAGTTTTTTACGAATCAATCTTTTAAATAAATTTATCATTCTTTATTCATTCATCTCCATTTAATATCCCCTCCCACTTATCAAATTCAGCTTTTAATTCCGAATCATTTTTACATTGATTAAAAATGACATCATTAGTCCAATCAGAGATAGTTTCCATATATTTTAAATCTTGATTCTCTAAGAATTTATTGATGGTGTTTTTATATTCTTTGAGTAAATCTTCACAGGTCTTTTCCTTGTTTGGACTAGCTTGTTTCTGTATGTCTTTGATTTTTTTAATTTCTTCAATTGGCGTTTCTTTAGCTGGAGGTAAAGGAGCTGCCTCTTTAACTTCGATAATGTCTGGATCTTCTTCTGAAACTTCTACCTTTACTGCTTTTTCAATAATCTCTGTTTCAGGTTCTACTATTTCTTCTGTATCTTTTATTATTTCTTCTACGACTGTCGCCTCAATTTGCGAAGTATTTTGAGATTTTGATTCTTCCTGACAAGAATGAAGAGAAAAGAGAAGACTAAAAGTGATGAGGATAATGAAATCTTTCATAATTAGATTTTATTTGACAACTAAGAATTTTTTGGTGTTAATCCCTTCCCTATTATAGGCATATATAAAGTAATAACCATTTTCTAAGGTATTAATATCGATGGTCTTTACTGAACCTCTACCAAAGAATTTTTCTCGATAAAACTCCTGACCTAGAATGTTAGTAATTACTACTTCATATTCTTCATCTTTACTAAATGTTAGATTAAAGGAAAGGGATTCCGTATTTAAACTAGATCCTAAATTAAATTCTTCTAGTGAAGGAATTGAGTTATCTTTTTCCACTTCTATTAAATTATATACTGCTTCGAATCCTTGTCTTGTATTTAATCCATTTGAAGTAAATCTAACGAGTATTTTATCTGATTTAGAGCGAAAAGTTGATGGTATATTTACTCCGGTATAGGTAGCCATGAGTTTTTCCTCATCAATGGTAGTGCCATCATAAATGCGGACAAAATCATCCTCTGCAAGGTCAAATTCTGAGAACTCAAGAAAGATACTTTTATCATGTTCTACAGGGGTAATTATCCAAGAACAATCGGTGTTATTATTATAATTCTCACATCCACTTCCATCACTGATTATCCCAGAGGGTTTAGTAAATACTGTATTAGAATTACAAAATCCTTTTGATTCAATAGAATAGGATGCCTCAAATCCATTACCAGTATTACTAGAATTAGAAGTAAAACGAACAAGCATACTATTATTAGTTCCTATTATTTCTACAGGTGAGCTAGAGGAGTTAAGTCTTGCTAAAGAACTTGATCCTTCATAGCTACCATTAAATACTTCTATTTCATCCCCATTTCCTAAATCAAGATTAGAAAATTGCAAGTATATCTTTTCAGAAGGTTTTATTGGCTTTATTAACCATTGGCAATAAGTATTATTTTCATAATTTCCATCTAAACTATTATCTGAAAATAGCCCTTGATCTTCTGTTAAAATAGTAGTTCCAGTACAATAAGAACTTGCTGAAACACTAACTCTATTCTCTATTTTTCCTGTAGTCCAAAAAAAAGAACCAGGTTCATCTGTTTCGTCGACTTCATCTTTATAATCTACTACCCAAGATAAATAATAAAAACCTGGAGGAATACCTAAAGTTGGACTTGCTGCATCTGCTAAAAAATTAAACGAACTATTACTATTAGTTCCTATTCCATCAACAGAAGCATCCCCTAAAAAGTAATCGTCGTAATGGCCTCTATTGCCGTGTGGATTTTTTTCAGCCAAGTAAAAACCCACAGAAAAATCACCAGAAGGAACATCTTCAAGATTGACTACTTTTCCAGAATAAATTACTTGTGAGCCATCAACTTGACTTTGACCTTCCGTAAATAATAATCTTAAATTAGGAGCTCCACCTCTTACTACTACTACTCTATTCTCTGGATTTTTCCAGAAAAAATCATTGTCTTCTTCTTCGCTTTCGCTCACTTGATCTGTATAATCAATTGTTATCCCTAAATAATATAATCCAGGAGTAATATTGAAATCTGAAATATCAAATTGTTCTTGAATTTGAAAAACACCTTCTGGTTCTAAAAAACTAATTTCTTGATTAATAATGATCTTATCTTCATTTGGATTTAAATTGTCAATGAAATCTATATCAGGCGATAAAACAATCTTTACTTTACTTGCATTAGCAGGTACGCTACAACTGGTATTCTTGATGTTTAAATTAAAAGCTAAAGTGGTTGGTGTAACTACAATTTGAGAAGTAGCATTATCAACAGTTAAGTTTGGTTTGTCATTACCACAAGTGACTAGTAATTCGTAGTTACCTTGATCTCCATTGTATCCATCTACTACAATATAATAAGTTCCTGGCGCAGCGTTCTTTAAAACTGCATTTTTATCATCAAAGGCAACCACGCTATTAGTATTACATTCATCTAAAATAAAAACATCTAAATCATGATCTTCTGTTGCATTATTGTTTTCATCTAAAGTAGTAATACTAGCTACGATATCTCCTGGACTATCTATTTGGATAGCATGGACTTTTTCAGGACCAGTTTCTTTCCAATTAATTATCTCATAACTTTCCGTACTATATATACCACCTTTAGTCGTACCTGAGTAAATTTCACCACAATTAACTAGAATAGAATTATTACAAGAAAAAACTTCATTTGCTACTAGTATTTTAGGAGTAGTCCAAGCATATTGATTATCTCCTTCCTTTGATTCTTGCAACTCATTTTTAGGATCTATTTTAAATCCTAAAAAATATTCTCCTGGAGGTATATCTATTGTAGATAAATTAAAATTAAAACTTATATTCTCTTTTGCACCTGCTTTCAATTTAGAGATGTTCTTTTCTATAATGAAGTAATCTGACTCATCTGGTGATTCATCTTTTGATAAATAGAAATGGATAGGTATCTTGATCTGAATATTTTCGCTACCTGTATTTATTATTTCTAAATTGTTTACTTGAATATTTTCTCCGTTTTGTTCTAGCATTGAATTACTTAAATTAGCTGCTAGATTTTCTAAGCAATTTTCAACTATATTTATTGAGCAATTATCGTTTACAATTACTTGATCGTTGCTTCCATCAAAAATCAAGGAACATTGTTCGAATCTAACAATGAAATCGTCTGAAAGAATTCCTTCATCAGTTTCTTGACTAGCAATAGGAAGTCCAATTTCACTATTAACACTTCCAATACATTTCCATTGGTTCCAAATCTCTTGACCTAGCCAAAATACTTCAGCAGAATTTCCATTTTGGAAAAGAATACCGTTAGTTAATGGTTGAAAACGATGTATCGAGTTACCTAAATTTTGTACAATACCAATAGGTAAGCCTGCATTATCTTTAAATTTTTCAAAGGTTTTTTGAAATTCCGCGATAGGCTTTTCGACATCTGTCCCATCAAAGCCTATTAATTGTTGGTATGCAGCAAGTACATTGAGCTTTCCTGCTCCCCATCTTATTTTTTGCTCCAGTAAGTCACCATTAGCAACTTTATCAGCCGTTTTTTCCAATAGAGTTTTAATTTGATAATTAGGTATGTTATCAAAATGCTCTAGAATTAATGCGACAGCTCCTGTAACGTGAGGAGCTGACATACTAGTACCACGTAAGTAACTGCCATCTTCATCGTTTTCAGCACCTGCACTTAATATTCCATTAGTAATGGTGAAATATGATCTCAGACTTGATGTTAAGGATTCTTCATCACTAAATGCTCCTGGAGCAGTAATGTTAGGTTTTATTGTAGTTCCTTTTCTTAATGGACCAGAACTAGAAAAATAAGATATTTCTTGATTTTCATGTGTGTTAAATGAAGCAACAGTTATTACGTTTTTTGCATAACCCGGTTCGGTAATGGTTTGTTCATTATCTCCATTTGGAAAGCCAGATTGAAAAGCTCCTGTATTTTCATATACTGTATATCCATCAATAGTGTAAGGGGTTGTTATTGTTGGTGTTAATTCAATTAATAAATCTTTATGCAAAAGTGTATTTCCAGTTCTTGATGTAACCTGAATGGATATTACCTTTGAATTGTTATACTCTGTATGGTTAGAGATTAGAATTGTATCTTCTTGATTTGGAGTAGTATTTGGCAATACTATTTTTTGAGTACGGTTTAACCCGTTATTTATGATTTCAGATTTCCAAGATCCATCTTTACTTTTGAATTGAACCATAAAAGCATTATCATGCCATATTTCACAAAAGGCGGAGTCCTTATATATAGTGAAATCAACAACTGCTTTCTGGTTAGTTGAACCATTAACTCTAATGTGTTTATATGGACAACTACTCCCACAATCTTTGGTGTATATTGATGAATTGCCAGCTGATTTAATAATTGTTAGATTTGGAATTCTCTCCAATAATTCATCTATTGCCCTTTCAGTTAATGTAGAACCATCCTTAGGGCCTAAAGAGGAGGCACCTAGACTGATATTAATCACTAAAGGTTTTCCATTAACGTATTTAACCATTTCGTTAATTGCTTTCAAATAACTTCCATTAACTCCGTATAAAATTTTTGAATCAGGAGCAATACCTTGAACCATCTTATCATTTAATAATCGAGGTAATTTAGCTTCAAATTTGCTACCTGCAGCTATAGTCCCAACATGTGTAGCATGATTAGAATCTTCTCCATATAAATAATTTTGATTTAGACAATTAAATGGAGGTCCACAATTTGTATCATCGCTAAAGTCCCATATCTGTTCTATTCTGTTATTTCCATTAGAATCTTTAAATGATTCATGAGTAAACCTTGGTATATCGTTTTCTATTATACCAATATATACTTCCTTTCCTGTAATAAGTTGATCTTGATCAATATTTCCAGTCCATACTTTATCAGCTCCAATTAATTTAGGTGTTTCATTTAATTCAATGTGTTTTCTTTTTTCTAATTCAATTTCTAAAATATCATTGTCATTTATTAAATATACGAGATCATCTATGTCTACCTTACAGTTGATATAATGAACGGAACCAACTTGTATATGATAAGGACTTATTAGTTTTGAGTAGGAAGTAAAATGTTTGTTTTTACATTTTAATAAAACCTCAGCTAAATATTTATTCTTATGAGCACTTATTTTAAAAAACGATTTACTTGATTCAAGTAGAGCGTATTTTTCACTTCTTTCGTTTTTCTTAATGAAAAAACTGGAATGATTAGTCAATTTCTGTATAGGCAATATTTTCTCACTTGGAGACTTCTGGGAGAATAAGAAACTAGGAAGCACAAGTATGTATATTATATATAAGTATGTTTTCATTTTTAAATTAGCGTTTAGGATTATACTGAAAATACCATCACCCTCTCCCATAAATCAAATTCCCAGGCGTATCCTCTAAAATTCTATTAATCGTATGCCTAGAAAATAAAAGGCTAAAAATGATAAGGATAACTAAGGCTAATAAAATCCAGCCATTGAATAAATTGAAATGGGTATCAGGATTAATTAGCTTATCTAAAAATGCAACTACACTTGCAATGAGCAATGCAAAAAACGTAGCTATCATTATAAAGACAACTATGATCTTCAGATAAGCAGTGGTAAGAAATTGATTTGATAAACCAAAGGCTTTAAAAGTGCCTAGATTAGGTTTGACCCGTTCTAAATGTACCTTCAAAAGATTGTTAACAAATAGCCATATACTTAAAAGGCTAAATAGTATAAGTGCGAGTACAGTGAGTTTTGTGAGGTTAGAAACAAGTGAAAAATTTTCCTTTGATTCGACTTGATTCATATCTACTTCAACCTCGAATCTATTCTGCATAAAATCTTTGAAGTCTCTTACTTGACCCAATTGAGTAAAATTAAACGCCATGTGATGGGGTCGTTTAATCGTTGAGAAAGATGCATTGCAATTATATTGATAGTAAGGAATAAAATCACTAAACCCTTCTACATTACCATTTAAAGTATTATAAAATTGAGCTAAAGAATCTATGGGTTTACCAGGGATAGGATGAAAAATTATTTGATAATAATAATGTTGCTCTTGTTCATTAAGCGTAATGGCCTCGCCTTTGACTTTGCGAACTTTAGATTGTTTAAATCTTTCTTCGACTAATGATTCTACTTCCGTTTGTTCTTTGGTAGAAATGGCATGTAAAATATTAAAAGTACCTTCTTGTTCTATAAAACCAGTATTTCCCCAAGAGGTGGTTAGCATATTATATAAGACGGAACTACATATAAAATCTGACCTGTCGGGTAATTCTTCTACAACTGCAAGAATATCTAAAAAGATAGCACGTCCATCATCTTCTTGTAATGCAATTCGACGTTGACTCAATGGATGAGTATATCCTAAACCATCAAGCATTGTTTTTTTGACAATGATAGCACAGTGATTATTATCAAATATAGTATTAGTAGTAGCCCAGTTTTTGATTAAATTTTCTGGTTCTAATATCTTTTCTAAGAGAATACTATTAGTTTCTACTGTTCTGCCTTTTTTATCATAGATTTCTCCGTTTTCCATATTGATAAATGGCTTTCTAGTTACCGCATATTCACTAATATTGTCTAAAGAAAAGGAGTCTTTATAAATTTTATTTTGGAAAGTAGATAGCATTTCAGAACGGACATCTTCGACCGTACTAGATATTGGCAAATTCACCCAATTAGTAAAAGGATTCGACATTCTTTTTTCTAATTGCTTAAGTCCACCTAATGAAAATCCTAAGGCTAATAATGTTAGTAGAAGAATTCCTGCTAATTTTTTAATATTCCAATTAGCTTTATCTGATAGTGTTTCTAGCTCTCGTTTGAAGAAGAGTTGCTGAAAGTCAGAGCCTTTATTTATAATTTTATTAAGCATAAATTTTATATCCTTCTAGCACTTTTCGTTTAGACATACTCTATTCTAAGCTTCTATATTAAGTGTGTTAAAAATGATTTGTTTAGGATCTACTATTGGTGTATCATCATAGTGATGGAATTTATTATTGGTTCTATAAATTATCTTTTCTAAATCAACTATCCCATAACTATGTATTTCATGTGGTGTGAGGAGAATGATTTGGTCAGCAAAAGCTATGGATAAGTCAATATCATGTGATACTATTATGCCTGTACTTTGGTGTTTTTGTAAGTTTTTCTTTAGCATGTTCATCAGTCTGAAAGCAGTATCTTGGTCTAGATTCCCAGTAGGTTCATCCCCAAAAAGCACACTGAAATCAGCCGTTATTGCTCTTACAAATGCTAAGCGTTGTCTTTGTCCTCCAGATAATTCCGTTATTTTTTTATCGAATACCTCTGCTGGTAAATTTAGTTCTTTCATGATCTCTTGAACCTTGGGCTTTGCTTCTACTATAGTTTTGCCTTTAATCAATTGACTAATACACATATTTTCTCCTGCCGTGAAATTTGGCATTAGGTTAGTGTTCTGGAAGATGAAACTAAAATGCTGATTCCTAAAAAAGGCCATTTCATCATTTGATTTAGCCCATGAATCCTTCATTTCTATAGCAGTATCTTTAGGATAAAAGGCTAATTCTGTGCCTGAAGTGTTGACGATAGTTTCATTCATGAGCCCTAAGGTCTCGATAAAAGTACTTTTACCAATACCAGAAACTCCAAGTATAAAAACCAATTTACCTTTTTCAATAGTTAGCTCATCTATTTTTAGAACAGGTTGATTGGCTAAATAACTACAGGTTAAATTTTTTATATTAAAAGCAGGTTGCATCAATTTCTATGGTTAAAAAGTAGCATATTCTACAGGTATCCAGAAATAAGTATTATCTAGTGATTTGAATGCGAACTCATAATTTTCCCCTTCTTTTAATATCTGTTTTAGCTTATTGGTATTTTGTAGGTATTGACCTATTACCGCACTAATTGTAGAATCATTTACTTTCTTCTCGTTTCTTATGTCCTTAATTCTGACTTTGCTCATAGCACCAGTTAATAGTAAACCCTCTTTTTCTAAACCTTGAACGACTGTGTTTAAATCACTAACCGAGGTCTTTTTTCCTATTTCATTATTCCCAGAAAATTTCCTATATAACTCTACTAAAGCAGTATACAAACATTCTCTTTGTTGTTCTATTGAATAATCTCTACAGATACTTAAGTCATTGATTGTTTTCAAGTAGTCTTCTAAATCTTCTTCTGGCATAAATAGTACTTGTGAAAATGCAGGGTGGGTAGCTTGGTATACTTTTTTAGGAATATAAACTTCTGCGTAAAGTCTAAATTTTTCTCTTAATAATTTTCGTACATCATCTCTTGACCATTTCCCAGATTTTTTTAATAGCTTACCTATTAAAACAACCATACCAGGCCCGACCGTCCCTTGGTCTATTTCTTTAACAGAATTACCATCATTTATAACGGTAGAAACTTGTTTCCAGAATTTATTAGTAAAAGTAGACACAGAACCAGAGAATGCTTTGATATTACTTCCTACTTCATTATTAGAAAGGCTTTGTCCTGAAGGCCGACAAATTTTTCCTAAGCCTACCCCACCTTCTAGTTTGGTACATGCTTCCATATCTAGCTCTGGCATAAAAGGGGGCTGAATCGTAATATCAGATTCTACTTCTTTAACTCTGTTTATTTTTTCATATTGGTACTTGGCACTTTCTAATATAATATTGTTGAGGCCTTTTATAAAACTTCGACTCGCTCGGTTATAATTATTAGTACATTGCAGTCCCATTAAATGGACATTATACTCTCCTAGAATACTGGCTAAATCATCGGAAGACACATAAGTTTCATCTTTATTATCCTTATATTTTCTAGCAATATCATATCTATAATCTCCATTATTACCCATCCAAATAATAATATTGGTGTGGTTTTTATTGAATCCTGCTTCTAGTAAAGATTGATATAATCCATAATACATAGAACATACGTCATCGTTATCATACCAATTATTGAACTCAGAATTATGTAAAAATTCTGTTACATTTCCTGTATTAGCTGATAGAGGTTCAATTTCAAATAATCTACCCTGCTCTCTTTCGGCAATATCTCTATAAACTGCTGCTCCATATTTAACATTTTGAACACCTGAAAGAGCTAGCTCTACATCTTTTATTGATTCAATAATACTTTGCTTATATCGTTGCATTCCTTTTGTTCCTTCTACCACATATAAGACATTATAATTATCTTTAGAAATACTACTTTGTTGAACAGCTTCTAGTAAAGCTGAATAAGGAACTTCTCCAATTGTTCCTAAGATTTCTTGACCTTCCCCTTGAATCGCAATTTTGGTTATTACACCACTTCTATAGTAACTAGGGAATTGATTTAACAAAGGGAATCGTACCACACCGCCTTTAAATCTTTTAGGATCGTTCTCTCCTAATTGGTCTGCATCAAATTTTATTGGATCATTATTCCAGTAAATGTCTTCTTTGTTTACGCCACCAGTATTCGCATAATTTTCAGCACTAGTTTGTTTTCCAAAGGCTAATACTTTAAGTGCTTCGTTATTTTTTCTTTCATTAAATGCTGCTTGGGAAAAATTGGGCTCTAGAGCAATTCTCGTATCCCATTCCGATAATCTATTTTGTCTTATCCAACCAATGATGGATTCATCTACGTTGGTAGAAGAAACTCTTGAAGCTTTACTTAATAAGTAATAATCTATTCCCCCTTTAGTCGTTTCTTTTTTTAATACGAAGTAGAATTCATAAATATTTTTATTGTTTTTGGTGAAATCGCCTCCAGGACCATTAAATATATCTACTAATTCTTTTTTTTGACCGCTTTCAACTCTACTCAATAAATTGTCTATATCATCTGCTCGATTTAATAAGAAAACTTTTCTATTAATTTTAGTTGCAGGATCTAATAATCCTGAAGACCACAATAGCATTTTATTCTTTCTAATCCAGCCATAATCTTGAAATTTGCCATTGATTTTTCTACCCGTAGTATTTCCTTTTCCAATTCGTATCCAATCATTTTTTGTTTCCTTAACATAAAACCAATCTTTGAAATTGATTAATTTTTTGGGTGTTTTTCGATCTTTTTCATAAGTCTGATTATTATCCCTATCTGAGAAAACTACCCAAGGTGCTTTCGTAGGTTTTAATTTACTCCCTAAATCATAGCCCCCTTTATCTAATGGCCTAACAAATGCTTCTGGTTTCCCTAATACATTTTGACCTTCTATATTGGTTATAAAGCAAAATGATAGTACTATAAAAAAGTATGTATAACGCATCATCTTTTTTGAATTTGTTGTTTTGGATTAAAATGAGATATTGAGTCCTAGTCGTGCCCCTAGACTTCCATTTTTATTTATTTCTTCGATAAAGCTACCTTCAGGATTTTCCGTTTCAAAATCAACGATCTGAGTATTTGTTAAAATAGCTTTTCCAAATCCACCTACGGAATACTCTAGGGCTGCCTCTAATCCTATATTGTCAGTAAATGAGTAGAGTACTCCTCCTGATATCTTACCTAAAAAGTTTGTTTCTTCATACTTAACAGAAATACCATTAATAGATATAGGGACATTAGATGCATAACTAGTATTCTCTAGAACTTCTGATGGTAAAGAGCCAGAACCTCCTGGGAATTTACTATAATCTAATTCCGCAGTTTGGAATTTGGAACCAGTTGCACCGGAAGTAGAAATCTTGAATTGTTCAAAAATTATAACGGCTTCTCCAAAAAACCTAAGTTTATCTGTTTCATATCCAGTATAATATCTAATTCCGCCAATAAATTCTAATGATTCAATGTCAATAGATTCTTTTAAATCTTCCCAAGTGGTTGAAGTTTTGAGTGCGTTTGGCAGATCTTTAGGATCATTATCTTTTAATATAGATACATCTGCATTCTCATTTGTAAAAGGCGGAATTCTTTTTTCAGATGACTTTAGATTATGTCCTAATTGCTTAAAGATTCCAGCAACTATCGAAAGTTTATCATTAATATTATAGCCTAATTGTAATCCCAAAGAGGTATTATAATTATTGCCAAAATCTAGATCTAAATCAGGAGTAGTTACATTATAAAAGTTAAAACCAAACCTCCCACTAGGTACAATAAAGAACTTCTTATCCTTCTTAGGTTTCATATACCGACCTATTTTTGAAATCTTTGCCTTACCTAGATTATCTTCCTGTATATCATAGATAACCATTAATTCAAGCACAACAGGTTTACTCCATAATACAGGCTGTTTCTTAGCATCTATACCATTCCTCATTTCTTTATTAATGATAACTCCTGCTTGATAGGAGTTACCGTCTTTGGTTATCGATACTAACTTAGCATTGGTTAGCTTTGTTAGAATACCACTTTTTAAATAATTATAGGCATAACTGGCATAATCAGAATAGTTGATTAAACTATGAGATTTTCCCCGCAAGTCATTTAATACCTTAGCACTATTATCAAATAGACTTTCAAAAGATTGAATAGAATTCTCAGTTACCTCAAGTGTTTTCTTATCTAATAGTGGTGCAGCTGCTTCATACTCTTTTAAGGCTTTATCTACGGTATTTAGTATAGTACTTAAATCCTCATTGCTTACTACCTTTTTCTCAATCTTTACTTTTTCTTTTTCTAAGAAAACTTGTCCAAATAAAGAAAAAGACCATAGCATCAATAAAAGACTGACTAGATATTTAGTTGTATATTTCATGCTTGTTTTTTCTTTATGGACTAATGGTTAACTAAGGTCTTAATTGTACTTATCTCTCCCTGGTCATCTATTAAATGAATCAAATAAATACCATTTTTATGGAGAGAGAAATCAATGGGTTTAATGAGATAGGGAGCTTCTTTAAAAAGTTGATCTTTAAAGATACGTTTGCCTATTTCATTATACACCACTACTCCTATACTTCCTCTATATTCTCCATAGAGTTCTATATTGAAAATGCCATTGGTAGGATTAGGGAAGGCATTAATTTTGTCTTGTTTGCCTAATGTTTGTTGTAGGTTATTGAAGTAATCTTCATTGTAGATGATGCGCTGTTCTTCGTTTTCTGTAGAAACAAAACCATTCGGAGTTCCGTCATAATATTCTCTTATTACACTGCAATTCTCAGTGCCTTTGTTATATATTTCAACAAAAAAGTCTATATCACTTTTCTTGGAGTCAAAATCGTCTACTAAAAGATATGTTCTTTCTGTAGGTTTATTACTATCGTAATCTATTATTCCATCTTCATCTTTCCATCCCCATTTATAATCAAAAGTATCATTAGGAATAAATAGTAAATCTCCAGGCATTAATAAATATATACCTAGATTTTCATCTGGTTTAGGTTTTGGAATTGATCGAACGGTAAATGAAGTATCGTTTGGACATTGGTTCTTATCATTTATAACAGACAAGGAATACTTTTGGCCCGAAATCAAATCAACTTCTCTTTCATTTCCTATTAAGCCTTCCGTCCATGTAACAATAAAATTTGCAGGTAAGGAGAGAGTTGCAGGTTCACCTTCACAAAGAGTGGCTATACTAGCGATGTGACTTTCTAAATCTGGAGGATTAACATTTTTTGTAATTGTAATAAAACCACTTGCACTACATTGATTGACGGCATTCGAGACTGTAAGAATATAGGTGCCTGAATCAGCAACTGTGTGAAATGAATTTACACTTATAATTTCATTATCACCTTCTTTTATCCAAGTGTAGCTTAGATTGTCTTCTACAGCTTCTTCCCCTATAAGTACACTTTCAATCGTACAATTCAATTCCATTGGAGTAGTACCCACATTGACTTCTGGTATATCTGCATTTCCAGATACGATCACTTGGTCTTTGGTACTACAACCATTATCTGTATTAAATGCAGTTATAGTATATGTTCCTTTTATTCCTATATCAGTTTGTGCCATTTCTGCAATTTGCTCCCCTGCCTCATTTGTCCAAAATATAGAATCTGCTTTTCCTGATACGATTCCATTCAATGCAGCAATAGAATTATTACAGGTAATTTCAATATCGGTGCCTGCATCAACACTAGGAGTAGCTTTATCTTCTCCGATAGTAATGGAGTTACTAGCAGAGCAACCATTATCTGTATTCGTAACTGTAAGAGAATAAGTATCTGCTTGGGTAGCAGTAATTACTTGTGCACTTCCTGCTAAACTTCCATCTGTTCGACGCCAATCATAAGAAAAATCACCTTCATTACTATTTAGAGCAGTTAGTTCAACTATTGTATTAGAACAAGTTAATATGTTGAAATCAGAGCTTATAGCAGCACTTGGAGTGACTATATCTTCTATAATTGTCACCATATTGTTAGCACTACAACCACTACTATTATTAGTAACGGTGAGAAAGTATTCTCCCATTACTTCTACATCTGGTTGTTCCATATCAGAAGTAAATCCATTTGGTCCAGACCATTGATAAGTATGATTTGCTAGAGGACTTGCACCTAATGTAACCATTGATATATTACAATTCAATGTTTGACTAGGTCCAGTATCAGCAGTAGGCATAGCTGTTTCACCAGAAATAAGGAGACTAGTATTTGCTTGACAGCCTGAAGTCTTATTAATCGCGTAAAAAGTATGCGTACCTATTTGGTCTGCAGTAATCGAGATGGTATTAATTCTAGTTCCATTTGGAGTAAGCCAATACACTTCATCGGCTTGACCAGACACAGAGCCAGTCAAAGTAGCAGTAGGATTATCACAAGTAAGTGTTTTATTTCCGTTTGTACTGACTTCAGGAGTTGATTTATTTACATCTATAGTTACTTTACTGTCATCTGAACAATTATTAGTTGTATTGGTGACAACTAATGTGTAAGTACCTGCTGTGGTAGTAGCAACTGATGGGGCCATTCTATATAATGTCCCATCTTCTCTAAACCATTCGTATCGAGCAGATGGATCAACATCTTGAGCTTGTAGGGTTACTTGTGTCTGAATACAGTTAAGTATATTATGATCTACACTAGCATTAGCTACAGGGCGAGTGGTACTACCAGAAATAATTACCTCTCCAATATTACTACAACCATTATTTGTATCAGTAACGGTTACTCGATAGGTATCAGCTTGACTTACTTCTGGATTAGCTTGAGTGCGATTGGAATTATTGATACTTGCACCTTCCCATTGATAGTTAACTCCTGTGTTTTCTTGGCTTCCCAAAGTAATATTTGGACGATCACAAGTAATAGGTTGCGCTAGGCCTGCATTAGCAGAAGGGGCAATTCTATCATTCTCAACTTCAACATCAGCGGTATCGGTACAGCCATCATCATCACTTACAGTGAGTGTGTAAATACCAGGTTCTTTAACAATAGGATTCGGATGATTTTTATTAGTATTATTGATACCTGCTCCTGTCCATTCATAAGTAATATTTTCTTGATTATTTGATTCAATACCAAGTTTAACTGAGGAGTTATTACAATCAATTACTACATCATCACCAGCATTAGCTACAATATTAGAAACTATATTATCAATAGTAGCCTCTTGCATGACACTGCAATTATCACTATCAGTAATTATCACTTTGTATAATCCAGCATTAAGCCCTAAAATTGGGTCAAGTGACGAAGTAGTTTCTATATAAGTACTTCCATTTAATTCGATTTTAAAAGGAGATGTCCCTGTAATCTTATTTATATGTATTTCTCCATTGTTTCCACCGCAAGTTGAGGATTTTGGATCTAGGCTGAACTCCATAGGCATTGAAGAATTTATCTCAATCGGTGTACTATCTTTACAGCCATTATCATCCATAATTTCAACGTCATAATCTGAACTTGCCAGATTAGTATACATATATTGCTCTGAAGATGAGGGTATTGTTACACCTGCATTAGTTAAGATCAGGATATAAGGTTCTGTTCCGCCACTAGGTGTAAAGGAGACACTTCCGTTATCCAAACCACATGTAGTATCCATTGTTTGATGCCCGCCTACTGTTACTTGAGAAACTTTTAGATTTAGGTTTGCAGTACAACTTATATCATCTTTAATAGAAAATATATAATCATCTTCTTCATTTAAGGTAAACATAGCATAGGTTTCCGTTTCATTGACTACCTTTTCTACAGTTGTGTTTTCCAATACTATAGTATATGTAGGATTACAATTTTTACAAGAAACATATACTTCTAAAGGCAAATTAGTATTACAAATCGTTGTATCCGTATTTTCAAATTTTTCTGCTAATTCTATGTCCTTAAATACCTCCAAAGAACACTGTCCATAAAAGTAGGAACTAGAAAAAAGGAAAGAAAAAAGGATAAATAATCTAATATAAGTTTTCATTAATAAGCATATTTTAAGTCCATGATTATATAATTGCCAGTATAGTCAATGACTAGATTATCATTGGGCAATACAGTTGGATTACATCCACTGATATTTTCTAATTGCGGTATTCTACCTTTGTCGTTTTTTTGTGATTCGATATGTAAATAATAAGTTTGATTTGCTTTTAATGAAATGAAAAGCTCCTCTAAACCTGCTATTTGACTTCTTCCAGAATTTACTTTTTTCACTAGCACTTCCGACTTATGCCCTTGTGTACCTGTGATATAAATTTTCACTTTCCCTTCATCATTGGTATAGAGTACCCCTCCTTCTAATTCGATACAACGTTTCGGTTTGATTGTTATCTTGCCAGCATCCACAAATGTTTTTTGATCACAACGATCTGCCGTTAAAATTCCTATAGTACCAGAACGAGCTATATCACATGGTGCAGGAGGAGGACATCCATCATAAGCTGCCTCTCCTTTTTCTTTAGGACATTTATCGTCTTTGTCAGGAATCCCATCCCTATCGGTATCTCTAGGAGGAGGTGGTGGTACTGGTATAGGACAGCCCTTATTTGATCTCGGACCTTTTTTAGTTGGACAATCGTCTTCTGAATCGATAATACCGTCCTTATCAGCATCTTTTACAGGAGGGCATCCATCAGGTTGAATACCTTTCACGTTCGGGCATTTATCTTTTGGAGAAGGAATCCCATCACCATCATCATCTGGACAACCATTGAAGGCGGCCAATCCTTTTAGGTTAGGACAGTCATCGTCACTATCTTTAACTCCATCATTGTCAGAATCTTTAGGTGGAGGTGGTATGATTGGATCTGAACCCCCATTATCAGGACAGCCCTTGTTAGATTTTGGACCGTATTTGTATGGACATTCATCTTCGTTATCTAGTAAGCCGTCGCCATCTGTGTCCTTAGAAGGAGGTGGTGGAGGTATTATCTTTTTTAGGGTATCTGGACAACCATTCTTACTTGCTATTCCAACTTCATTTGGACAGTCATCATTTTTATCCAGAATACCATCTCCATCAGTATCTATATCTATCGGAGTTGGAGTTGGAGTTGGAGCATCATTTTCTCCTTGTACAAATACATATTTAGATAAACATCGATACCCTTCATTGATACAAAATTGAACTTCCTGTAGACCTTCTTCTTGAAAAGTATGTTCCGTTTGAAGCTCCTTAGAAAAATTATTTTCTCCTAAGTACCACCTAGTTTCTTTTACTCTTTCCTTTGGTTTGATAACTGCTTCTAATTGTATAGGAATACCTTGTGTAATCAGCAATACTTTTTCAATATCCTCGACTGACGGGGTACCTGCGTATGTATTAGTTGCTAACAGATCGCTATTGCCATTGATCTTAAAATCAATATCCAATGGTTGATGGACTACTTTTTGATCGTTGTTACACGCAGCCCAACATACAACCAATCCGACTAGCAGTAGATGATATATAATTTGCCTAAAACTCATTAATTATTTTTTTGATTACTGGTATCTCTTTCTATTGGTGTTTCTAATATTATAGAGTCTTTCGTGCTACTATTGTTTAGAGGTATCGAGTCTATTTTACTCTCTATTTGCTGTTTTGTAATAGTATCTTTTTCTATTTCAGTATTTGTCTCGGTATTGGTTGAATTTGTAGCTTTTAAAAGCTCAATTAAGCCTTGTTCTAAATCATATACCTTATTGGAAATAGTACTAAAATTAGCTTGCAGAAGCTCTGTGTTGCTAGTTAAAAAAAGAGCAGTCTTCCAATCATATACTGTATAGAAAATATTAGTTAAGGATTCACATTGCTGTAGTAAGAGGTTCAATGCTGTTTTATCAGCTACTGTCATTTCATTACACTGTTGACATACTTTGACTTTTCTATTCAACAAAGATTTATATTCTTTTTCCCATTCAGGCAGTCTTATCGAATATTTAGAAATCGTCTTTGTAGTAATAGATTGTTTTGGTTTCTTAGGAATAATTCTTGGCTTTTTAAATTCAGCTAATAATTTTGTTGAGATTACATCTAACTCATCGAGTTGATTTTCAATTTGTGCATAATCTTCTGTTTCTGTAAACTCCGATATAGCTATTTGGCTATTGCGATTACTTAAGTCAAAGTCACTAAAAAGCTGGTCTATTTTTTCTGCACTAGCGAATTTTTTATAGGAGATTGCTCTAAGAGAATCCACCAATAAAACATATTCTTTAGCACGTCCCTTTTCTGCAAGAAGTGGATCAATTTCTTTAGGATCTCCTATTTCACCTATTACCTTCTTTATATTTGTTTGGACGGTTCCTTCTCCTTTTTTACTAAACCAATTATTAGAACTAAATTGCCAGACTCCTATACCAACTAATAAAAAGGATAGTGCAGTAAGAACTGCTGGCATTAATCTTCCTCTTTTAACTGGTTTCTTTATTGTTTCTTTTTCATCAAATAAAACCTGTTTGGTGGTAATAGATTTTCGTTTCTTTGGTGGTTTTTCCTCCTCTTTTGCAATAAAACCAATCGGGCCATCTACTACATCTGCTACAATTACTGTTATGTTATCAGCTCCTCCTGCATTATTCGCTAACCATATTAATTTTTCGCAGGTTTCACTAGTTTCCTCTACGGTACTAAGTATAGATTCTATTTCAAAATCAGGTAACATACTATTTAGGCCATCACTACATAAGACAATTCTATCTCCTTTTCTCAGTTGAATGATTCTACCATCAGGAGAGGGTGTATGCATAGCATCCCCAAGACTTTGAGTAATAATATTACTATTGGGATGTACTCTTGCTTGTTCAGCAGTCAACTTTCCTTTTTCCACCATCTCCCAAACCATTGAATGATCTGAAGTTAGCAGTTCGAGATTATCGGTATCATAACTATTTTTTGCAGGAACCCCATTTTTAGAATACCGATACGCTCGACTATCTCCACTCCATGCTAAATACAATTTGATGCCCACAATTAAACCAATCACTAAAGTAGTCCCCATTCCTTGTCTTTCAGGATGGTCAATACTTCCATTAACTACTGTATGATGTGCATTGTATATAATATTCCCTAGAAGCTCAAGGATACTATCATCGTCTTCTGGCAAAGCATTCATATCAGAAAAAATGTCCTTGACAGAATTGATTGCCAAAGTAGATGCTACATCCCCTGCAGCAGCACCACCCATGCCATCCGCTACTAATAACAGTGTACCTAACGCTCCTACCTCTATAATATCTGAGGAGCTTAGGGACCAGTCTTTTTTGACTAAATCCCTACCGAGTAGTAGGTTATCCTCATTATTAGTTCGCCGCTGACCAACATGGGTGTCGCCTATTGTTTTTATTTTGAGTGTATTCAAAATAGTTGTTTGCTTTAGTTAAATACAATCTTGGTTGTGATCATTTCCTTTTGCCCCTTTAGGGCAGCCTTGACGTTTTTTCTTTCCGCTTACACAAGGGCATTCATCTTGACTATCAATTATTCCATCTCCATCACTATCTTTATCAGGGTCAACTGGAGCTGGTGGACAGCCATTATTAGTAGAGAGTCCTTTTACCTCTGGACAATTGTCAATATTGTCAGGGGTACCATCTCCGTCTTTATCATTTGCGTCTCCTCCACCTCCAATTATACATCCTGAATTTTCTGCTGAACCAGCTTCATTGGGGCATTTATCTTCGCTATCAGGTACTCCATCTCCGTCAGAATCTTTTGTTTTATCTGGTTCTGGGCAACCATCATTACTTTTTGGCCCTGCTTCTTTTGGACATTTATCATCTTTTCCTTTTATACCATCTCCGTCTGGGTCTTGAATAACCTCTTCATATAAGACTCCTAACATTTCAACTACCTCTGGAATATCGCCTAGACCTAGTCGTTCGTCTTCAAAAACATCTGCAAGTAATCCAAGTGTCTTCCCTGAAAGTGGTCCCGCGCCTGTTGATTCGGATATAAGGTCTGCTATAACTTTTGTATCTATATCGTACTCTCTTGTTAATTCAAATAATTGCTTAACAGAACTAAAATCTCTCATAGTTACTTTTCCATCAGCAAAAATCTTGTCTACTAAGACCTCCATTTTATCTGGAACTTCGATAGGACATCCATCTTTACTTCTTCCTGGAGTATTGGGACATTTATCATCAAGATCAGGAACACCGTCATCGTCAGTATCTTTTGGTTCTTCTATTTTAGGACAACCTCGATCACCCCCAGCTTCTTCAGGGCAATTGTCTATCAAATCTGGAAAACCATCCCCATCTGTATCTTTTTCAACTGGCTTAGGGCAACCATTATCTGGTCCTGCTTCATTTGGACAGCGATCAATAGAATCAGGGTAGCCATCTCTGTCAGTATCCTTTACACTTGGTTGAGTTAAGCCAGTTATTAGTTGCTCTAATCTTTCTTTTTCTCTTACAAGCTGGTTAATTTTTCTATCAGTATTCTGATTTCTAGAATTAATACCAAGAAGTAGTTGATCTACTGAATCTTTTTGTAAATCAAGTCTATATAATTCTTCATCTTGTAGTTTAGTCCTATCTAAGTATGCTTGCTCTCTTTCTTCAAATTGTTCAACTTGTCTTTGAAAATCAAAATACTGATAACCTGAAAAAGCAACCAAACTTAACAACAAGGCACTGAGGCCCATAACTGCTGTTTTATAAGGCTTTAATGCTTGGTCTAAAACTAAGCCCATTCGCTGAGTAACCCCCATAGTTGAGGTTTTAGTAGCAGTCGCATTAAATCTGATTCGAGGACCATTTTGAGATAACTGAATCTCATCTGCATTTTGTAAAATCTTTTGTCCACCTGTAGCTATTTGTTGTCCATTAACCAGTAATGGATTTGTTCCAAGATGCTTAATGACTACCTCTCCTTTATCCCATAGAATAGCAGCATGCTTCCTATGAATAGCATTATGCTCATCGCCATATTGGACTACACAATTTCCATGTCTTCCAATTTCTACATAAGGAATTACTATAGTTTGATAATCGCCTTTTTTCTTATTTTTCGTTGGATCTAGGAATAAAAGTGTGTAATTCGGAACTTCCTTACCTCCAAGTACTTTAGCGCCTTGTAGCATGGTTTGTCCTAGACTTTTTTTACCCGTTAGTGTGACCTGTTCTGTTGGTTTTGCCATTTTATATTTGATTTAATATATCTGTTATGATTTGCATCATTCTACTTCTGAATAATGCATTACCACATTTCGACCAATTTGATTTTGAGCATCTCTGATTGCATAGGATTTATATTCTATGTAGTTCATAGAAGCCCAATTAGGATCTCGAATATTAGCACCAGAAACAATTAATTTGAAATTTTCTCCTAAGACTTGTTCAATTACAGCAGTATACTGAACAGTATAACTAACTGGTATATCTACTAGCATATCTATCCAACTACCACTATTTACTTTGTATTTGAGTACATCAGTATAGGTAACCGTTTTTCCAATTAGTTCCTCTGGATTAAAATCGGGTTTGGTTTCTTCCTCTACATAGTCTTGATTAGTACTTGAATTATTTTCAGAAGACCTTGAACTGTTTTCTTCTACTATTGTATTTCCTACTTCTGAATTAGATGTATTTCCTGAATTAGATTCAATTTCTGTTGAGTTATTTTGATTACTAATTTCTATATCTTTATCACTACTTATTTTTTGAGGTTTATAGCCAGATGAAGATGGTGGAATAACTACTTTCGATTGCTCTTCTTTTACTTTTTGAATTTTATATTCTAAAGCACTTAATTCATTTTTTAACTTTGTGACTTTACTTTCTTTACGTTGATTACTGTTGGCTAAAGTTGCTAAATCATTTTTTTTGTCTACTCTATCAGCAATTATTTTTTGGATTTTTTCTTCTTTTTCTCTTAACTCAGTAGTCTGATTTTTTATCAACAGAGAATTTTCTTTTGATAAATTATTAAACTGAATTCTTTGATTGATTCCAAAACCCAAAACTGAAAAGACAAGTAACCCCAATACAGCAACGCCTCTTTTATAAGGTTTTAAAGCTTGTTGGGTAAACATGACTAGTCGATCTGTAAATTTAGCTTCTCCAATCTTTGTCTCCGCTATATTAAATCTAATTCGTGGACCATTATTAGAAAACTGAATTTCATCTCCATTTTGAAGCATCTGTTGACCATTAACAGCATAATTATTAACTAGTAAAGGATTTTTTCCTAAATGCTTAAGTGTTACTTTTCCTTTATCCCAAAGAATGGCTGCATGTTTTCTATGAATGGTTGGATATACATCCGAGTATTGAATGACACAGGAACCACCTCTACCTACTTCTACATAAGGGACCACAATTGTTTGGAAATTCCCTTTTTTCTTGTTCTTGCTATCGTCCAAATATAATAAGGTGTAATTCGGCACATTAGCACCGCCTAGTGCACGAATACCATGTGCCATAGTTTGACGTAGACTTCTTCTACCTGTCAATTCTTTTTTGAGGGTTGTTTGTGCCATACTTATCTATTATTATTTTTAATGTAGGATATTACCTTATGCGGTGACCATCTTGTCCTACGGCTTGGAGTTTTTAAGTTTAGAACCTTAGCTCCCGCTATGACCATACTGGTACAATCTCTACTTAATAATTTATATGTTCCTTTACCATCATATCTTTTGATTACTCCCCAAATCTTATCCATATCTTGTTTATCCACCTTTACAATAAGATTTATTGCATTTTTCTTTAAGTGATTTGGTCCTTCTTGAAGAATTTTCCCAGGAATTGTTTTGATATAGTGCAATGGATTATTACTATTCCAATTGCTTGGATAAAGGCCAAACGATTTAGAATCAGATTGTCGCCCTCGATAATCTTCTTTACCAAAAGTTATATATGCGTGAAGAGATTCATCTAATGATTTTCCATATCCTGTAAAAACGATATAATATGTTCCATTTGCATCATTATAAGTTCTTCGATCAATAGTCTTATAAGACTGTGCAGAAAGTTCAACAATTGTAAAAGCTAGTAATAAAGAAATAATGAGGCTTAATTTTTTCATTTTTGCAATTAATTTTGAGTACCTTTTGTATTATTTTATCAATGGTTTATTTTTATCTTATTAGAGGTCTTTCCTGTTTTTTGTAAAGCATGAGTACCTGATTGTATAGAGATAGTCCCTTGATACTTAATAGGCTCTTTAATTTTTCCATTTAAATCAATGATACCTACTAAATCATTTTTCTGAACAACTGCTAATCCACTTTTAAAATCAGAAACACTTTGATAGTTACAAGCAATCATCAATTGCCCATCTTCATTAATAAATCCCCAACCATTTCCATCATTTACAGCAGCTCTCTTTTCTTTGAAAGGGCGAATATATTCTAAGTCTAGCTGCTCTATATTTTGTATTCTCGTATTTAGTAGATCATTGGTGTTTCCTGATTGTATAGCTAGTTTATATTCTTTTTGTGCAGCGATTAGATCTCCATCCAAGAAATAGCTATTACCTGATAATTCATGATTATTAGTTGTATTAGTACCATTTGAAAGGCCAAGAAATCCAAATATGGCAAGCGCAAGAATACCCATTCCTGCTGCATAAGGTTTCCATTTAAATTTCTTTGAGCTAGTTCCTCCTATATTTGATCTTGGTCCTCCTATAATCGCTGTTCTATTGTCTCTTTTTCCATCATTTAATTTAGTATTTGGATCAACTGTTTTTTCTTTACTATTTTGATTAGGTTCTTGCTGTGAGGTTGAATTGGACGGATGACTTATCCAAGTCTTTGTATTTTGAAAATATAGCGCATAACTTTGCAATTGTTCAGCAGTAGGCCTTTCTGTAGGACTAGTATTCATGCATTGCTGAATTAAATCTTTAAAGTCCTTAGAATAATTCCCTGGAAGTCTAGGGGCATCTCCTCCATTAATTAATTGTTGTCCAATTCCTATTCTACCTGACGCTGGTAATTTACCAGTTGCTAATTCATAGATAGAAACACCTAAAGCAAAAATGTCACTTTCAGATTGAGGTTCGTAATTAACTTTAAATTGTTCTGGAGAAGCATAAAGTGGCGATAAACCCACTCCACTATCGCCCATTTTTTGAGTCTGCTTCATTACAGTTCGTTTCAATTCCGCCGTGATTCCAAAATCAGAGAGCACATATTTTTCATCCAGTTCTTTATCGATTGTTATTAACACATTAGCTGGCTTAACATCCAAATGTGCCATATTGATTTCAGGAGAATGCAGATAGGCCAAGGCGGAGGCTACTTGAGCAATAATATCTGCTAATTCTTCTTCTGAATAATATTTATCTTCTTCTATTTTTTGAGCTTTCAAATACCTGTTTCCTACCTCTTGAGCAAGACTACTTTCACATAGTTCAAATAATAAGTAAGGCCTGTTTTTAAACTCTCCATATTTTTCCGCGATCAAGATATTAGGATGGTCAAGATGATTCGTTTTATCATACTCCATCTTAAATTCTTTTCTACCTATTGGATCTAGACCAACACTGGGAGCGATTATCTTTAATGCCCATTCTTTCTTCTCTTTGTCTATTACTTTCCAGACCTCGGCTGTAGAACCAATACCAATAAACTCAATTAGCTTATAGTCATCAAATTTTTGCCCTTTTTTAAAATTAGCCATTATTGCTATTGTTGTTGATTTTCTAGTTTTAAGGTCGTATCTCCAGCAATGATAATAATATCATTTATGCTGATGTCTTGAAATGCATCACTTTCAACTGGTCCATTAGTTGTCGTCGTTCCATTCATGGAGGATTTCCAAGTTGTCTCATTTGCTTGTCCATCTCTAATTGACCAGCTTTCGTTGTCAAATTTCAGGGTAGCATGTTTTCTTGAAATATACCTTGATAATGTTTCTAGTATATTGATATCATTTGCTTGCTCATTATCTAAATCTAGCCTCCCTATTTTCAGTGTTTTATTTTTGGAGCTTGCTAGTAGTTGACTTAGATTATAAGTTCGATTTACTTCCTCTCCATTTTTGATGGTTAATACCCAATCTCCAGATTGATTAATCTCCTCAATTATATTTCCTGAAACTATTTTATCTAGATTAGGGAACTGACTTAATATAGTATCAGGATTATTAATTCGTTGTTCAGGATTTGGATGAAAACAACCATTAATTAAGTCTATCCATTTTTTAGATAAATCTGGTCGATACTGTTCTAAAGGAGTATATTTCCCCTCTCCTACTTTCTGATAATATTCAACAGGATTTTTTTCATATTCTTCAAATCCTCCAAAAGGATACTTTCCCTTTGTAAGTAACTCATACATTGTCACTCCGAAAGCAAACATGTCTATTGCTGGAGTGGCAATATCATAAGTTTGGGTTTTATTGTATAATTCTGGTGCGGCATACACTGCAGTACACCAAACTTCTTTTACATACCCTCTCCAGTTTCTAATAGTACCTCGCTTATCTTGGAAAACAGAAATGTCAAAATCCGTTAATTTTGGTGTTCCAATCTTATCAAAAAGGATATTCTCTGGTTTTATATCTCGATGAATAACCCCATTGCTATGTAATGTTTTTAAGCCTGTCAGCACTTTTAATGCTAATGATGTGAAAGCATCTTCAGATTGGTATTTTTCTACATTATCAGCTAAACTTCCTCCTTCACACAAATGCATCAATACACATGGGTTTCCTAAATACATGGATTCATAGTAGGACCTTACTAAGTAGGGAGAATCAATCTGCCCTACTTTGAAGCCTCTTTTAAATCTGGTAATATAGGTTTCCCATTCTGGGGGCTGCTTGTGGTATAGATCCAGTATTTTACATGCAAATTTTTCTGAATCATAGGCCACAGAATATACAATTCCAAAACCTCCTTGTCCCAACTCTTTTAAAACTTGAAAGTGTTTCCCTTTTAACTCACCAGCTTCTAAGGTCATTATATCCCCCGTTTGTAGTTGAGGCTTTTTAGGAATAACCCCTTCAGGTAAAGTATTGACTTTACTATCTGATTCTGTAAGTGAATCTTTTATTCCACCAAAAAGGTTAGCTAGTTTGGAAAACATTATTGTATTAGATTTAGAAAGATAAATTTGCGCCTAACCTCAGTATAGTGACTCCATACCCTACTTCTGCAAATACACCAAAAGAATCCGATAATATATAAGTACCACCTACATAACCTGACCATATGAATCCGCTTGTTCCTAAATCTATTGGAGAGTCACCGAATGTTACTTTGTTATATCCGAGCATCCCTCCACTATAGGTATCAATTCCATCTATCATATTAAAATGGTATCCAAGCCGAGCTCCAAACATTAGGTTGTTGAAAGTGTATCCATCCGTTATTCCAGAAAAGGATTCGAATTCTGCACCTGCATACCCAAAAAATCCTCCTATACTTATCTGATCATTTATACCTATGTCTAAAGAGGCATTAACTGGTAAAAATTTAGATTTAGAACCAGCACCTATTAAGGTTCCTCCTATTCCCACTCCAATATTCAGATCGACTTGCCCTTTAACAAAATTGTAATTTTGGGCATGAGTATAATTATAATTGCAAATAAAAAGTAGCGTGAATAGACTGATAATCAATTTTTTCATTTGTCTTGTTTTTAGTAGTTTTTAAATATGGATTTCTTTGCTATGTCTTATATTCTCTATGGAATTATTTTTTCAATTTTTAAGAGCCTTCACAACAAAAATTGATAAGCAACAAAAACTTCAAATCCTGGTCCTTGAAATTCACCTAGTTTACCCATATTATAGGTTCCAAGCCCGCCAACTTTTAAAATACCATCACTAAAATTACTTAAGAGTATTCCCCCTTGGAATCCAATAGTACTATCTGAAGATATCATACCTCCAATCCATCCTTTTTCAACCAATTCTAACCTTAGATTAAGGGCAAAATGTGTAGTGCCATCAAATGAATGATTGACTAATAAGGCAGGTTCAAAGTAGAAATCGTAACTCGGAACAAATCTAGCTCCGATGGTTGCAGATGCTTGCATAGGTCTCTGAAAATCAACTGCTGCATTAAACTCTGAAAAAATTAATTCTTTGGGTAAAATTTCTGATACACTTATTCCAAAATAGAAATGAGATTGATCAAAATATTCTCCTGAACTTGTACAATAATATAATCCAGCCCCAACATTAGGAACCATTTTAGATCCCTCTCCTTCTTGTAAAAGATTATCAGCTAAATCGTTAACAATTAGATTGCGATTGACAAAACGAAATTGATTGGCAATTCCTAAAATACCAATAGACAATTGATCATCTGAACTTATACCTAATTTAAATCGATAGGCATAAGTTAAAGCAATAGTATTGGTAGTAAGATTTCCTAACTGGTCATTCATAAAGAATCCTCCAAAACTCATGTTATTATTCACTAATGGAACTTGAGCAGATAAAGAAGCAGTTCTTGGTGCACTATCAAAACCCAACCACTGTTGGCGATAATTCAACCCCACTTCTAAATAATCCCAACTAGCCGTCATGGCTGGATTCCAGATAAAACCTCTGTCAGAAAAAGCGGACGAATACGGTAATTGCTGTCCGAGTCCATTCTGTAGAGAGAAAAAACTTAGACATAAAAAAAAGAGGAATCGTATTTTCATGTTATTGATTTTCTCGGATTAAGGTAATGGCACTTTTGATATTTGTACTGGTATCATTAACGGCTAATACGTAATAGTATACTCCTGCTGGTAATAATTCTCCTTTGAACATCCCAGTCCATCTATCTTCATCACTTTGATAGCCAACCTTTTCATAAATTACATCTCCCCATCTATTGAAAATTGTTAATTTATTATTAGAATAATTTTCCAATCTAGGAAAATATAATTGGTCATTACTCCCATCTCCATTAGGGCTTATAGCATTTATATGTGGGAATATATCTGTAATGTCTTCTATTACATTTACTAGAAATGTTCCTTCTATTGGACAACTATTATTATCTATGATTTTGTAGTTAACGTAAGCGGAATCCTGGGTTGAAATATTTATTTCAGCGCAATTGTTACAACTTAAAATTGCATCGGAAGATTCCCAATTAAAGTTTGTGGCATTCGATATATTGAGATTAAGATCACCACCTTT
Organism: uncultured Saprospiraceae bacterium; assembly: GCA_964402245.1. Lineage (GTDB taxonomy): Bacteria > Bacteroidota > Bacteroidia > Chitinophagales > Saprospiraceae > JAFMDF01. The sequence goes on from CAYOBX010000002.1 coordinate 28,556, forward strand.
TGTAATAAAGGTGTCCAAGATTGGCATTACTAATTGCTCATAAACTTCAATGGGTATATCAATACTTTTTTCTGTACATTGATTGGAGATACTTTCTGTTAGTACTTTGGATATAGTAGGAACTGCTGTAAATTGTTTTAATAACATTGGATTTCCTTCATTATCTAATGTGCCAAAATCCTGAATTAGAATTCCAAGTGAATCTCCTAAACAAATAGGATTATCACTTGATAATTCATAACCTAATTCTAATTCATTTAGAAATACAATTTCTACTTGAGCTATTCCCTCACATCCTGCATTGTTTGTAACAGTGACTTTATATGTATCAGATGTTTCTGCTTGTATGGATGTGGTTGTCTCCCCTGTAGACCAATTAAATTGTGTTCCTCCCGATCCCCCAGCATCTAGTCGGACTACATCGCCTTGACAATAAGCCGCATCGTGTTGGCTTAAGTCTACTTCAGGTGCACCTCTATTTTCAACTGTAAAACTTGATTGTTGTATACATCCTGCTGCATCTTCTACGCTTACTTGATAGGTACCAGCACCAACATTATCTATGGCAAAAGCTGTTCTACCATTGTCCCATTTAATGTCAAAAGGAGGGACTCCTCCTTCTAAATTTAAGGTGATAGCTCCATTATTAATTGTACAGTCAGATTGTATGATGGATGGATTGAAGGAGAGGTCCTCTGCATATGAAATCACCTCTACCCTATCTGAGTTAATACAACCATTAATCGTGTTTTCAATAATTAGTGTATATATGCCTGCTTGGGTTACCCTTGGATTTATTTCATTTCGATTAAAATCATTAATACCTACACCTTCCCATCTATAAACTAAGTTGGCGTCATTTGATGATTGGGAACCGTCTAGTTGAACAGCGTTTATTTGACATCCTATAAATTGATTCCTTCCTGCTTCTACTATAGGCGCATCTAATGATTCCTCGATATTTACGGATGCAGTTGCCGAACATCCACTAGACGTATTTGTCACTACTAATTGATAGAATCCTGGAATATTAATACTTGGATTTTGAGTATTTCTATTACTAGTAGTGATGCCTGGCCCGTCCCACTCATAGGTGATATTAGATCCATTAGAAGAAAGAGAAGCATCTAATATTATATTAGGATATCTACAGTCTAATTCTTTTTCTTGCCCAGCATCGGCTATCGGTGTATCTGGATTTGCTTCTACAATAAACTCTTCTTCGCTGATACATCCTGTTTCTGTATTTGAAATAATTACTTTGTAAGTGCCAATTCTATCTATTTCAACTGTTCCTTCTCTTCCATAGATGTTAAAAGTTCCTCCAGTATCTCTTTGCCATTCAGCTGTCTCAGAATTATTTAATTCTACATCTATTATGGTTGGGTTATTACCACAAATAGATAAACTTCCGTTTAATTTAATTTCTGGTAATTGTGTTCTATTTTCAATTATCACTGTATCAGAAATTGTACAGTTATTTGTCGGATTTGTAACCATTAATACATATATACCTGCTTGGTCAACAGAAGAAGGAGTTGGTTGGTTAGAACTAAATCCATTAGAACTTCCCCAACTATAATTAAGACTTGGATCTATTGAACTGCCAATAGTTATCAAGGTAGTAGCACAAGTAATAGCTTGATCAGGACCTGCATTGGCAGTTGGTATATCTGCATCTCCAGAGACAATCACTTGGTCTGTAGCACTACAGCCATTGCTTGTATTAATTGCGTTTAGTGTGTATGTTCCTTTTGTTCCTATACTAGTTTGCGTCATTTCTGCGATCTGCTCCCCTAGTCCATTGGTCCAATAAATTTCATCTGCACCTGCTACATTTCCATTCAATGTGGCAGTAGGATTATCACAGGTAATTTTAATATCAGTGCCTGCATCAATCATAGGAACAGCTTTATCTTCTGCAATAGTGATGGAACTATTAGCAGAGCAGCCGTTATCTGTATTCGTAACTGTAAGGGAATACGTATCTGCTTGGTTAGCGGTAATTTTTTGAAGATTTCCAGCGGTACTTCCATCTGATCGAAGCCATCCATAAGAAAAATTGCCTTCACTACTATTTTGGGCATTTAGCTCTACAACAGTATTGGAACAAGTTAGTGTGTTAGTAGAAGCAATAGGGGCGATATTTGGTGTGATTGTATCTCGAGTAATTGTGACCATATTATCAGCAGAACAACCACTATTAGTATTAGTAACGGTAAGAAAGTATTCGCCTACTCCTTCTGCACTCGGTTGTGCCCTATCAGAAGTAAACCCATTTGGACCAGACCATTGGTAAGTATGATTTGCTACAGGGCTTGCACCTAGTGTGACCTTTGATATATTACAATTCAATGTTTGACTAGGTCCAGTATCAGCAATAGGAATAGCTGTCTCACCAGTAACAATAACACTCGTATTTGCTTGACAACCTGAAGTTGTATTAATAGCGTGAAAAGTATGGGTACCTATTTGGTCGGCAGTAATCGAACTGGCAACAATTTTAGTTCCATTTGGAGTAAGCCAATACACTTCTTCAGCTTGTCCATCAACAATTCCCATTAAAGTAGCGGTAGGGTTATCGCAAGTGAGTGTTTTAGGACCGTCTGTGCTAACAGAAGGAGTTGCTTTGTCTTCTTGAATAGTTATTTCGCTTGTTTCTGTACAACCATTAGTTGTATTGGTAACAACTAAAGTATAGGTATCTGGTGTGGTAGTAATAACTGATTGAGTTGTACTATATGAACTCCCATCTTCTCTAAACCATTCGTATCGAGCAGATGGATCAGCATCTTGTGCTTGTAGAATTACTTGTGTTACATCACAGTTAAGTATATGAGAATCTGCACTAGCGGCGGCTACAGGAGGTGTCGTACTACCAGAAATTATAACCTCTCCAATATTAGTACAACCACTGTTGTCATCCGTAACGGTTACTCGATAAGTTCCTGTTTGATCTACTATTGGATTTGATTGATTTTGATTGGAATTATTAATACTTGCACCTTCCCAAATATAGCTAAGCCCAGATATAGCTTGACTACCTAATGTGACATTTCGGCGATCACAAGTAATTGTTTGTTCTGGTCCTGCACTAGCAGATGGAGTTGTTCTACCATCATTAATAACAACATTATCTGTAGCATCACAGCCATCACTATCTCGTACTGTAAGGGTGTAAGTACCAGGGCTATTAACTACTGGACTTGCAGTATTTGCGCCAGAAACAATATTACCTCCATTAGATGCTTGCCATTGATAAGAGACCGATTGATTAGAAGTGCCATTAAGTGTAATAGATGATTTATTACAAGTTATACTTTTATTATTACCTGCATTAGCAGTTAGATTAGAACCAGAAGCTACCACCATTGTGGATACCTCTGCCTTACAGCCATTCTCATCAGTGATTCTCAAACTATAATTTCTGGATGCAAGATTGCTAATGGTATATGGTAGTGAACTGTTGGTGTAGAAGTTACCATCTAAAAGTATGTCAAAATTTCTACTGTTACTGCCTGTTTGGTTAATGGTGATTGTTCCATTATTACTTCCACAAGTAGCTGGAGTTTGAGATATAACCATACTTGGCGGAGAAAGTGGAGACACTACACCCGATTTACTAGCAGAGCATCCAGTTGAATTTTCAGTTACGGTTACCCTGTAAGTACCTGAAGAGAGATTACTAATTTCTCCACTTGTTTGTCCATTACTCCATTGATAACTATAACCTGATGCAAGTACTGTTACAGCTCCACCAGAATTAAAATCTACGTATGCTATTCCTGTACTAGCGTTTTGACAAGAACTACTTGTAACAATGTCAAAAGAAACATTACAACAGGCATCAACAGTAAAAACTTTACTTCCTGAACAACCTGTATTATTATCAGTAAGGGTTACACTATAATTTCCTGGAGCAAGATTGTTTATTTCTCCCCCAGTTTGTCCATTACTCCATTGGTAACTATAAGTTAAAGCCAACCCTACCGCAGCTCCGCCAGAATTAAAATCTACGTATGCTATACCATCGCTTCCTCTAGAACATTCTGTTACGACATTAAATGGAAGATCACATGAAGGACAATTATCATCATTGATAGTAAGGGTAAATGAACCTTCTGAATTAGAAAATTCAGAATCTATAACCAAATAATAAGTACCTGCTGATAAAAAATTAGTAGTAATCTCTTCATTGAAACTAGGTTGATTAGTACTAGATCTAATACAATTTGTTGATGAACAATTTCCATCAAACAAGAAAAGATCTAAATCTCTACTTCCAAAGTTACTTAGTGTGAATTTTACTCTACCTGAATTTTCTTTAATATATTCAAGGACTCTTTCTCCTCCTCGAAAGTTTCCGTTAGGGAAACAATTATAGGACGAATTATTCCTTGGAGTTCCAGAAGTAGTGCCATTATACGATTGATTACAATTTACTGAGATTAGGTTGGAACAATCTAAACTGCCTCCAGATTGATTTGAGCAACTACAATTTCCATCTGGGGTATTGGTATTTCCACCAAAACGTTCAAAATTAAAAGCTTCACAGGTAGCATAAATAATTGCTCCACTTGTATTGCCGCACTCACCTTTACGCCATGAAGTTACTCCTTCTTGAATAGCACCAAAAGAATTACCATAACTATTACCATCGCAACCACAAACAGGATCGTATAGAGCAATAGAAACATTTGTTTCTAGAGGAAGTGATGGACAATTACATGGAGCAGCTTGTGAAAAAGAAGACAAAGGGCATAGTATAAGCACCACAAAGCTAAGACCAATATATAATCTGATCTTTAATGAAATTTGTAAATTTGTAGGGTTTGATGTATTCATTTTCACAAACTCACTTAAATGAAGTTTTTTTGGTTGAGTTACTGTTAATTATAATATATATGCAAAATTAATTGGTAGTTCATATATGATTTTTCACTTATCATTCTTATTTTTTTAAAAATCTTCCATTTTTTTTTACCTATCTATCTTTCTGAACTTATTTGGTGATACTGTCTTTTTTCATAAATTATATTATTAAACAATTAAATATAAGATGTAAATTCTCTAAACAATTTTCTAATTTAGGACAATAGAAATTGAACTAAATTTTTCATTTAGCTAATTTTTAAATTGTAAAAAATCATTTTATATCTATCTATTGCAGGATAGATAATATGTTATCAGGGTATTTTATTTTTTTAATAATCTTGTTACTATTTTTTTAATAATCTTCCATTTTTTTTATCTATCTATCTTTCTGAACTTATTTGGTGAGACCCCATAACATTCTGAAAATTTTGTTGCGAAATAACTTTGTGTGCGAAAACCAACCAGCCTTGATATTTGATAAATAGACAAATCGGTTTGTTTTAAATAGAGGCAAGATTTATGTAATCGTTTATTACGAATGTAAATGGATGGAGTCAATTTCGTATTCTGTTGAATCTTACGGTAAGTCTGTGTATAACTATAGGAAAGCTGGGTTGCTAGTATTTCGACACTGAAATTCTCATTTGATAAATTGGTTTCGATAATAGAGTCGACTCTAGCCATGAAGGTACTATACATGGTGCTAGGAATTTTTGTGTTCACAAATTTTAATCCTATATCTTTTATATACGATTATTTCTAACACAAAAATCAACTTAAAACCTAAGCTTGTTTTTCACTTATCAATCTTATTTTTTCACTTATCTTGCTTTAGAGAGAAAAAATCACTTTGCTTTTTTGTCAAAGGCAGGAAGAATTACTACTAAAGAACTTATAGAAATTCCTTGAAAAATAGGAAGGATGGCCGAACCTTACACTCCAAGCACTATTAAATATGAATAAATTAATGGTTAAATACTCAAATTTATAGAAGGTTTTTTTTCTTTGCTAAAATTAGAAACCTCGAATCTTGGCGTATGCCAAAATTCGAGATGACTCGTGTTACTTTTATCATTTAGTGTACTATACCATATAGTGTATTTTAATCTTTATTATCGGTTGAGTTTTCTGAATTAATAGTACTCACCAAAATAGCAACTTATACATTGTTGTATTGCAGCATCAATGGATGCTAATGTAGTCAAGGAATTACTTAATTACATTCACATAGTTTTTTTAATGCATCTCCTTTATCGTTTCCTAAAAAACGATCAGCACCAATTAAGTATTCATAGTATCCTTTACTCGAAAAAAAGGATCCTGAGCAGTAATAATATAAAGAATTAGATCCGTTACACTTAACTTTATATAGAGTTGTCTTTCCATTGTAACACTCAGAATCCCACTCACTATTTGATATTTCTATATCGGAATAACATGGAGTCTTTTTTGAACTAGAATCAGAGTAATCAGAGTAACCAGAAGAACTTCCACTGAATACTGATTGTATTCCTTTATATGCAGCATATCCTAACCCTCCAATTATGGCTACACCAAGACCGATACCCACGGCTTCACCAGCGCGCCTACTTGAACTTGAGCTAGAACTAGGAGAACTAAGAGAAGATTTAGATTGCGATCTAACCAAAGCATTATATTTTGATTTCTCCATAAATCTAGCTCCTGCGATTCCATAACTAACATTACCTCTCCTAGCTATTTTTTCTTTTTGGACACTTATTAATTGATATCCATTGTTTTTACACCATCTATTTATTTCACTTTCGGATTCTGCTTTTTTGAAAGTTGCTTGATAGACACCATGTTGATCTGGATATTTTTTTGCTGCTTTTTTTAATTGTTTTGATTGCCCTATTAAACTCGTAGTTAGAAAAAAAGCTAATAGCAAATTGAAAAATCGAATTTCAGTTTTCATATTTTAATCGTTTAGGTTATTTTATAATTTTATTAAATCATAAGAAATACCAAGTGAAATAATTTGCCCAGTAATAACTCCTTCTGCCTCTTTAAAATTACTACTTAACTCTCCTACTATGAGATTATAAGGATAATTATAGTGTCCCTCGATCGCTAACTTATTTCCTATATAAAATCTAACACCAGCCTTTACCCCTAAAGACAAGAAACTATATTCACTTATTTGGTCATCTAAATTATAATATCCAAAATAGGTATATATAGGAAACTGTGCAAACCATTCTCTATTTTGCCCCAAAACTGTACCTACCTTTATTCGGGCATTTAAAAATTTTGCATCTCCAATAACTGTACCTGATAAGTCAAAACCAGTAGCAAGAAAACCTGTTGAGATATAATCATAAGATATGTAGGCATTAGTTGATTGATTACTATTTAATCTCACATCATCAGACTTAAAACTAGCTACACTAATTCCTACACCTAGAATATGATTAGGGTCGGATTCTTGGCAAAAAGTAAATGAACTGAAGCACAGAAATAATACTACTACAAGGAAAGTTTTGATTTTCATTTTTTTGAGTATAAAGATTTAAATAATTCATTTTCAATGGCTCAAATACCAATTACTAATATTTATTGATTAATGAATATTAAAAATATAAGCACAAAATTAATTGACATTCTGTATCTGTTTTTCACTTATCATTCTTATTCTTCCACAAATCTTCCATTTTTTTCATGTATCTATCTTTCTGAATTTATTTGGAGATACCCCATAGTGCTCTGAAAATTTAGTAGCAAAATAGCTTTGAGTTCTAAAACCAACCAAGCTTGATATTTGATAAATAGACAAATCAGTTTGTTGTAAATAGGAGCAAGATTTATGTAAGCGTTTATTTCGAATATAGATGGAAGGCGTCACTTCCGTATTCTGTAGGATCTTACGGTAAGTCTGAGTGTAACTAAGGGTAAGCTGATCTGCTAATGCCTCGACACTAAAGTTTTTATTTGCTAAATTAGATTCAATAATAGAATCTACCTTATCCATGAATTCCCTACTAGTACTTTTTTTCAAAATCTATAGAAGTATTTTATATGAATATTTTTTTTGAGAGAAAATCAATTTATTCCTCAGCGAAGGCTTGATGGTCTATAGCCAAAAAATGCATGAAAACTTCTTGAAAAATAGGATGGTCGAGTAAAGCCAACATTCCATGCAATACTTGATAAAGATAGATTAGTGGTAAGTATTAATTGATGAGCTTTTTTTAGTCGTTTATTACGAATATATTCTGATGGATTCTGACCTGTTTTGTTCTTAATTTTTTTGTAAGTTTGGGAAGGACTTAAGAATAATAAACGGCCTAATTCCTCTACAGAAAACTCTTCATTCTCTATATTCTCTTGAATCAGGGCATCTACTTTCGCCATAAAATTATTAAGAGTATGATATTCCATTATTTGTTGTTTGGGTGTTTATTCTAAAAATATATTTTGTACTACTACCCTATCCTTAACTATTCAAATACCTTCTTACTTATATTTACCAACAAATTCCTACCTATTTAGAATAAGAATTGAGTGCAGGGTAGTAGTTTAGAATACATTTGGTTTTTTGAAGCCATAATTAATATTGAAAAGTAGCTTAATGATTGAAAATCTCAATTTAATACTGCACAGTAAAATTAAAAATTATGGAATTAAAAATATTTGACTATATATGCTTAAAATAGATGATAAAATCATATTTTTAACGCATAAGTAGCTGTAAAACAGTGTTTAATGATTTATTTAAATAGAGAGAAATGACACCTATTGGAACAACTAAACTGACTCAATACCTACAAGCTCTTTCTACGTTAGAAATGAAAAGATTCAAGAAATTTCTAGAATCTCCTTTCCATAACACTAGTAATGAGCGTATTCAGTTATTTGTATTGATAAAAAAATATCATCCTAATTATGATTCGATACCCTTCACTAAGGAGAAATTATATGAAAAGATATATGGGAAAGTAGGATATCAAGCTCAACAAATGAATGATTTATTTAAATCATTGAGAATCTTGGTAGAAGACTTTATGATCGTTTCAGATATACTTAAAAACAAAGAAAATCGACAGCATAAACTGATAGAAACATTTCATAATAGAAATTTGCCCTATTTTAAAGACCATTCTACTGATTTAATTAAGCAGATATGTGCTAACGATGTTAATAGTGAAGAAGATTATCTTACATTATATTTAGAAAATAAGCGACTTTATTTTCATATAACTAACGAGCAAAAGATAAAAGATCTTGATTCTTTTACAGAAGCACATCATTCTTTAGATCATTTTTATTTATTAGCAAAATGTCAATTTCTCACAGAGGAATTTAATCGAAAAAGAATATTTAAAGAATCTGAAGGGTTGATAACATGGCATCAAATAGAAAAACTAATTCCTGAAAAAACATTTGAGAACAACCATATCCTTAATGCATTATATCAAATAAATCAATTACAAAGAAATGATTTATCTAAAGTTTTTTTTGATTCCTTGACTGATAAGATCATTAGCTTACACAATGTTATAGACGGTAACCTTCTTAGAGTAATGTTATTATTTTTAGTGAACTACTGTATAACTAAAAATAATTTAGGCAATGAAGATTATAACCAAGATTGTTTAGCAATATACCGAGTAATGGTTGATCGAAACATTTTATTAGAAAATGGAATGTTAAGAGATACTGAATATATTAATATTGCTAATTATGCATTTAAGTATGGTTCAAAAGATTGGGCAGAATTTTTTTGTTCTACTTATGCTATTTATCTTGATCCAAATAATCGAGAGGACCTAGAAAATATAGTTTTTGCATTTAAATATTTTTTTCTAAAGGAATACAATAGAATAGATTTTTACTTGGAAAAATTAAATCCTATGAAACAAGGATTTTATGTTCTTACTATTAAAGGTTTACTTATAAAAAATTTATTTGAGGATTGGTTATACCGAGATATTGATAATGTTAAGACACTCTATTATCAAACTAAAAGTTATGAAAAACACCTGTATAGGAAAAAAGAATATATTGGCGAGGATAGACTAATTGCTTATTTTAATTTTATACAAGTATTTAAAAAAGTCATTAATATTATATCTGATATATCGACTCTGAATTTGTCTAAGATAGATGAAATTAGGGAAGAAATACAGTCAAGAAGGTTAGTCATACATAGTAAGTGGATTATTAAAAAATTAACTGACTTAAAAAGAAAAATTTGATAAAAGCTGCTCCACTTAAAAAGAGGAGCAGCCCTGATAATCTAAAGTTCAGCTATGTCTGAAATTACGATACTTTTAGTAGTACATGACCACTCATTTCTTGCTTGGTATTCAGACATACCTTTCCTGTTAGAGGTACTGACAGTACCTAGTCCTTGCTTTTTAAGCATAACTACAATAAATTTGTAGTCCGAGTTAGAGGTCGTAATTCTTCTCGGACTCTGTTAATAATAGAGATTAACATTCGGCAGTGGGCTTCAAACTACTGCCGTTTGTATATTTCTTACATTCCTTTATCGTAGTTATCGGAATATGTTATCAGTAGATTTCTACTTTTTTAATTTTTATTCAAAATATATGGGTAGGAATAAAAATAGGATAGCTTTCGGTTGAAAGCTATCCTATTTTTATTTGGAAAATGTAAGAGGAGGTTATCTGGAGTATATGTTATAAAAAAAATTAACCATACAAAACAAAACCAGCCCAATAATAAGGAGGAAATTTTTTGCGCATTTTTTTCTGTGCTTTTAGCAAAGCAGATTGAGGAGATTTGCCTTTTAATAAATACTTATAAAAAAGATTTAGAAGATATTTTGTTTGATGATCTGGAACTTTCCAAAGACTAATAAGGGTGTTTTTAACCCCAGCTACTTTGAAGGCTCTTTGCAAACCAAAGACCCCTTCTCCATCTTGAATATCTCCCCTACCAGTATTACATGCTGATAATACAACTAATTGAGTATCAAATAAATCAAGAGTAGCTATTTCAGCGGCTGTAACTATACCATCTTCTTGTTCTATATTAGAGGCTAGCCTAGTCCAAGTATTATTTACACCAGATAATACTATTCCTGTACGATGGAGGGGATTTGATGACAATCTATATCGATCACCTATGGATAGTATGGATTCTTCAGATCGATCCATATCTTTAGGTTTCGGAAAAAAGAATCCATGGGTTGCTAAATGGATATAACTAATATTTTTTTTGAGGCAACTTTTTAGATTTTTTTCACTAGCGTTTTTCGCTTCTAAAGATATAAGTTTCTTTCGCTTATTTAAGATCTGTTTATTGATTATATTTATTTCTTTTTTTGTCCCAGGTAGACCTGCAAAGTAATAATTACTCGAATTGAAATTTGTCGTCTTATCCTCAAATTGATCATTGTCAAAAGTTGGATTACCTATCGTCAAGAATTTTTGATTACCTGTTATATTATCTTCTTTTAACACCCAATCTCTTAGATTACTATAATAGTAAAAATCATGTACATGACTTAATGTGTTTTGAGCAGTTGGATCAGTAAATAGTCCACTGAATGCTATTTGATGCAAAAGCCCATCTGGTGATACATGAATGCGATCAATATCTTTTAAGTAAGGTTCTAATGGCTGCCAGATGAGCTGATATAGTTGAAATCCAACTTGAGCATTCTTGGTGTAATGAGTATTGTTTTCAAAGAAACTATTTAAAGTAGGATGATCCGTTAATGGTATTAATTTAGGCTTTTCCCAATGCTTTCTTGTAATAATAGCTCCATAAGCAATATCATTTTCGCCAATAAAATTTCCATAGTCATCTTGTAAAAAATAATTAAAAAAATCTATACAAGCTTCATTTTGTTCAAGATTATTTTTTATGTTTTGATACGTTACCTCTTGAAATCCTTTTAATTGTTTAGGTAGCTTCCTAATTAGTTCTTTCTCAAACTGAGCAGCTGTTTTTGTTAAACTATCTAAATCTATTCTTAATTCTTGTAAATCAAATTGGTTGTAAGCTGTATATTTATTTATTTTTTCTTTTATCCCTTGCCACTGCTTAAAAACATTTTTCGTTGTAGTATCTCTTGTTTCTGCAATAACTTTCCTTGATTGTATATTAAAATCGCATGCTCTATTTTTTGTGGCAAGATAAATATTTTGTAACCTATCCATATTATTTTGGCTCTTTTTATGGATATGATTCACATAGGCGTCTAATTTATCCATGGCTTTCGCCCGATAGGCAAGTCTAATCGTTTCTTCATAATCTCCAAAATAATTATTCAGGAAATATAATTGAAGTTTATTTGCTTTTTCGTAATAAAAATTAGAAAGATCAATTGAATCCGTTATATGATAGATTCTTGCTAGATTTTGAAGCGTTGCTAAAGACGTGGGGGTATTCGTTCCATGTAAAATGGAATCCAGATATTCAACATGACGATAGAGTGCTATTGCTTTAGGATAATCCTCATAATACTCTAGAATGCTTGCTCGATTATTTATAGCGGTAGCATACAATTCTGTATCCTTACCTATTAGTATTTCTAGGATATGGGATTCCTTTTCCCATAAAGAATCCGCTATTTCATAATTGCCCTCATAATCATTGTAATAGGCAAGTCCATTTAAAATAATAGCTTTAATAAGATTATCTTTTTGTAGTACTTTTTTTAAAGAAAGTAATCCTTTTTCAAAAAATAAAAGTGCTTTATCCGTACTATCCATTTTGAGATAGGTATCTCCTAGATTATATAGAATAGTAGCAGATTCTTTGTACCAATTCTTATTGTCAAAAATATTTAAGGCTTTTTGATATTCCTTTTCAGCTTCTTCATATTGCTCAAATATTTTATAAATATCTCCTTTGGCAGAATAATTATAAGCTAGTTTAGTGGCGATGAGACAATTGTTATTTTTAATAATTGCTTCAGATTGTTTAATAAGTTCCTCCCCTTCTGCTAGCTTTCCTTTATTTATATGATATAAACCATAATCATTAAGAAGTAGAGCAAAATTAGGATGAATTATCAAGTCATTCTTTATCCAAAAATCATAAGCTTTTTGATAGTGACGCTCAGATTTTTCATTTCTAGATTTTAAATAATATAGAAAGCCTAAATAATTATCAGTTAAAGCTGTAATCGGAGATTCTTGAATGGAAGAGCTTATGGCCTCTAATAAATGTTTTTCTGCTATTGTGAATTTATCTAAACGCATTAAAAAAATCCCATAATAGGTATTCCACTTAATTTTTAGTAAAACTGGTAATTCCCTAGGTTTTATAGATTGAAATAGAGAATCAGCTTTGCTAAAATCACCTATAGCTTCTAATTGTCTTGCGAGAATAAGCCGTCGTTCACTATCCTGTGTTGTAGATAAATATTCATAGTTTTCTATTTGTGCAAGAATCCTATTTATTTCTTCCCATTGCTCTATTTCTAATAGACTTTCTCCGAATAATAACAGTAGATTTATTTTTAAATCCTGGTTATCAATTAAATGTAAATTAATAGTTTCAAGCTGATCTATCACTTTACAATAATCCCCATACTGAAATTCTTTTTTAATTTTTGATAGCTGAATCTCTAAATTCTGCGTATATAAAGTCAGTGGGAAAAGAGAAAAAAAAATGATACAATATCTAGATAGCATTATTAAATTTTGTAATTTGATATAAATAAATCATTATTCAACAATGACTATTTTTTTTGTAAAAATGTATTTGTTTTTAGTGCTTTTTAAAATAAATAAACCTGGTTCTAAATTAGGAATTTCTAAGCTATAGATATTTACTCCTTGGTTAAATTTAATAAACTGTGTTTCAGCTATCTTCTGTCCATGTATATTAAATAGTCCAAAAGTAGTATTAATAGGTGTTTTAGATTTAATTTCTAAAGCTATTTGATTCTTATTTTTAACAGGATTAGGATAAATTTCGATTTTAACACTTTGTTCAATCTCAATACTCGATGTCTTCAATCCTAATGTTTGTGCACACAATTGAAAATTGCCTACTTGGTTATTCTCTTCAATAACTCTTAACCAATAGCTAGTATCGATATTAACATTGGTTAAAGTAATAGGAGAATTTCTGATTGTACTACAAGTTATATATTCTAGATTTTCACAAGAGTTAGCACTTTTGTATACTTCTATAATTCCATCTCTAAAATTACTTTCCTCTACCTCTGCTATTTTCAAAAGTAGCGTATCTGATTCGTGATCATCAATTTTAAACCAAATATCGTCTTGTGGAGGCGATACAAAACTACATTGACTTTGCATCAAACTATATTCTGAGTCTCTTGCTCCTTGATTAGAAAAAGAAATCCATTCACAATCATTTGATACTGGTATTTCAATAGATGTATTACATAAATTATTTGACGCGGCTGGGTATAATGTATTCGCAAATATCTCGACTGCACTATCCTCTAAATTAGCTTGCTCTTGTACTCTAATATAAATCGTTGAATTAGGCCTTAAACCTTCCAATTCAAAATTAACTGTCAAACCAGTTCCACAGTCTAGTAATGTCATCTGATGACAATCCCCTGAATAGATTTCAACATTGAAGCCTACATCAGCAGTAAATTGGTCATCATATACATCAATTTCTACTCCTCTAGTGTCAGGTACATTTACCTTTGCCCAAACATCTCTATATGTTTTAGGAAAGGTACAGTCTGAAGGTAAAGGAGGATAAATAGTATAGGAAGTATTTTCAAATCTTAAAAGCCCAGGGAAAGAATCTTCTGAATCTAGTGTTATTTCTAAAGCGTTTTGACAAATATCATAATTGGTGGCACCGTTACAAGTAGCATCGAGACCATCATTATCAAATCCGTCTTGATTTCCTAGACAAAACTCATTGCCACTTGGATTAGCAGAAGAACTATTATCATTACAGTCTTGATTATTGTATACATAACCCGGTAAGGCTCCACTCCATGAAATTGACAAATTTGGATCACCAAAACCATCTCTATCTAGATCAGCATATTGAACTACAGGTGAGCTAATACCTAGAAATTGTTTTACTTCTAAACTAGAGGTGTTGCCCGAATAATCTTGAGCTTCAAAATAGTGTATAATGCACATGCCATTAGCGTCTGTAATAGTATCCTGTCGCTGCTCAATTATCCAAGCTTCATCACAATCTTCTACGAAAGAAGTTATTCCTCCAGAACCATCAGGAATTATATGGATAATTGGAGAAACTGTGTCGCAAACTAGAACAACTAAGTTTTTTTGAAAAACTACTTCGAAATCTTTGAGTATATAAAACTCCCATTCCTCAATAATAGCTGGCAGATTACCAGAACGAGTACCAGGTCTTTTGCGTTTTCCTTTTCTCTCTGCATTTACCCCAAGACCCTGGATTTCACTTGGACCACAAGGATAATTTAGCTTAATAGAGTCTTGTAATTTTTCTAAGTCCTGACAATCTATTTTTATAGTATCAAACTCATTAATAATATTATCTCCAATTATATATTGTGGAATTGCTTCTAGCCCAACTGGATAATATAAATCTAGCCCTGTCCAATCTTTTAACCATAAATCATTATCAGCAAATGCGCCTTTTAAATTAGGTGGTGGACTACAACTATCAAATACCGATGGGATTGGAGCATTAGGCAGTTCATAATAATCTGAATCGAGAGCTAACCGAGGATCTAATGCAATACAACCACTTGCGAAATTTATCCATTTCACACCATTTCCTCTCACATAATTATCGTTTTGTTCTAAGTGGTTTTTTAAAAATAATGCTTGACTATCTTCTGCATCAGATGCTACCCTTATTATTCCGTTATTGCCAATATCGAATTCTGTAAGCATATCGTCTTGAAGATCCCACCAAATATTATTGGCAATAAAAATGTTCCCTCTCTCTAATTGTGTTCTACTATCTTCCCCTGTACTTAAATCTTCAACCTGAATACCTGGGCCATTTAGATGCACAAATGCACTATTGATAATACTACCTGCTGAGTTTTCTTTTAATTGGATCGTTGCTTCTTCGGAAAAAGCGAACTGACCCGCTATAAAGGTACTATTCGTAATCATAGGATTAGAAAGTAATTCTGGATTCGTAGTATTTCCACCCAAACCTAATATAGCCGTTGCAGGAGAGGGTTCAAAGGAAAATCTTGACGGGCTAATAATTGTAAACCAATAAATTCCATTTCCTCTATATCCATGATTCCAACGAAACGATTGTCCATAATTAAATTCAACAGTTGCATATTTTAAAAAAGCAGTTCCTCCATATAAATGAATACCATTATTTCCCGAACCTATCACCTCTATATAGCTCAAAGTAGTAGCACTTCCTACTCCACCTAGTGTTAAACCTGCAGAGGGTTCTTCATTTAGAGCAGCTCCTGCAAATCGAATAGAAACATAGGTGAGTACTCCTGAATCATCCGAATCATTATTGCCGCCATAAGTCGCTTTTTCACTAGGAGGCAAACCGCCAATAGCCAGCTGAGTAGTAGGTGCTCCTAATCTTCCTTCTCCTAATATGAATAGTCCTCCCCATAAATTAGTAGCCGAAGTTGGATCTATATCAAATCCATTAACTGGATCTGTTTCAACTGTAAAAATGATTGGTTCTTCTTTCGTTCCTTCTGCATAAATTTTAGCTCCTTTAGTGATAATAAGAGTGGAGGTAGATGATGATGTATCAGTAGGATTCTGTTTTCCTTTAACAATAGTTCCTGCTTCTATATTTAGTATCCCATCTTTTTCTAGATAAACATTCCCATCTAGTAGGTAAGTAGTATCATTTGACCAGAAGTAGTTTTGACCTCCTTTCAGATCTTCATCTGTAATTATTTTTTCAGGTAGCGAAATGCCTAGTTCAAAATACTCAAAATCCATGAAATTTCTCCCCTGACAAAAGAATAAATCAGAATTTTTCTCACTAAATATGTCTATATCAGTTTCGATCTCTAGAGAATATTTTTTTTGACTTGGTTGCCATACACCGAAAAAGACTTCTGATTTTTTATTTTTAAATTGCTCAAAATCAACTAATTCGTATCCTTTGTCTTGATACTCTTTTATTAATTTATTCCAAGCTGTAAGGTCGTTAGCCAAATCAATTACTTGGTTAATATTTCCTTCATGCCAAACACTAAAATATTTATTTTGCCCATCTTCTTCATATTGTTCAAAATCTGTTAATGCCAGATTAGTACCTTTATTTATTCCAAATACTGATTCAAATTCTTCATAGGTAGAATGAATATAATGCTTTTGTTCGCCAATACCTTCTTGCCAAACAGAGAAATAATTATCTTGCCCATCTATTTCATATTTTTCAAAATCTTTTAAATGAAGGCCTTCTATATTGTAAAAGAAATTATTTACTGTCTCCCATTCGGCTAAGGAACTTGCTTGTCTTATTTCTTGTCTTCCTGTTCCTCCTTTCCAAAGTCCCATATAATACGTTTGTCCATCAATTTTAAATATATCAAAGTCCTGTAGCCGTTGATTATGATCAGGACCGGATAAAAAGTTATCCATTTCAAGAAAACCTGCATATGTATCCTTATAATACCAATACTGGGACGAGTTACCTTCCGTAAATAAACCAACATAATGTGTGTTTTGGCTAAATACTGGAAAAGTACAGATCAAGAGAAAGAATAAATGTAATGTTTTCATAGTTGAAGTTTTTATGCTATTTTAGCAGGTCACAAATTAAGGAAAACATGAAATATTATTTAACTTTTTCTGATTCGCCGCTTATCTATGTATTTAAATGGGTGTTTGTTTTTTACTGTTTTTTGGGTAGTTCTGATTCTTTTGCAATGAGCCCCAATGAGTCGATACTCTTGAATAGTGTTTATAATGATTTAAAGAATACTATTGGTGATACGGAGATAAGCTGGCCCACTTTAAAAATTAGTAATCAATCCTCTACAGTAGCAGCCTATTATCGTCGGAGCAATACTATTCTTATAGATACTTTAGCAATCGGTATATGTCTGAAATTTGGAGGTCAAGCAAAAGATGCAGTCGCTTTTTTATTAGGGCACGAACTAACTCATTTCTACCAAGAAAGGCAACGTGATTCATCTCATTTTTTAATTTCAAAGATTGACCTTTCAAATAATAGGAAAATACTTGAAGAACAAGCAGATTTATTTGGGGTATTTATTGCTCACCAAGCGGGATATCAATCTATTACTATTGTAGATACTCTTTTAAGTGAAATCTATAAAACCTATAAAATTTCTGCCATAGAAAGTACTTATTATCCTACACTATTGCAGCGTATTGAATTATCAAAAAGTTCTTGTAAAGTGGCAAAGAGGTTAATAGGTATATATAATGTTGCCAACTATCTATTAGCATTAGGGAAATATGAAGAATCCTATCATCTATATTTAAAAATAAGCAAGCTAATTGGATTTAAAGAACTCTATAATAATATGGGAGTCTCTAGCTTATTTGGTTACCTTCAAATTGACAAATCTAATCCGTATATATACCCATTAGATATGGATACTGCTATTCCCTTCACTAGGACTATTTTGAGACGAACCAAAAAACAGTTATTAGATGATGCTATTAGCAATCTAAGTAAAGCTACAAGAATGGATGCATCCTATTATGAATCTTTTCTACATTTATTAGTTGCCTATGATCTTAATCATGAATTTAGTTCTGCTGCGAAAATAATTAAACAATTGGAGCATTTACCACTTTCCAGTAGACAGATATCAAAATTTCAATTAATTTCAGGAAATATATTCGCTCGACAGAATAAAAACAATCAAGCTGAACAATTCTATAATTCTGTCCTTAAAAATAGTGGGAATAGGAAAATTAAAAGAATGGCGAAAAATAATAAAAGATACTTGACTACTGGTAAAACTAAAATACAACATGAATCTATTCTTCCTGTAATCAAACTATTAGATCAGATAGATGACATTTCTTTTATTAATCTAAATTCAATTTCTTCTCTAGACACTATTATTATTGACAGTGAATTGACACTTTATGCTGCTGAAACTCCACACTCTTATTACTATTTTTTAAGTAGCATTGATATAAAATTTTATCTTCAATTAATTTCCTCTATTAACCCAACTACCAAAAAAGGAATAGGAATCAATAGTCCTTTAAACATGGTAAAAAAAGTATATGGTAATACACATCAATACATGAATACTACGGAAGGAGGTTACAATGTTTATTTTGAAAACGGACTAATTTTTCAATATGATGAAAAAGAAAAAATAAAGCAATGGGCTTTATTTTCTTTTTGATAATTTCAAAATTCTAAAATGATTTATTACAAATCATTAAATGTACTTAAAATAGAAGTTAGGGCCATGGAGTTTTATAATTCAACAAAGAACAATAGTAAAAAAAATACTCAGTCTAAGTTATTTATTTAAATGTTCTAAAATATACTGCGCTTCTTCTTTGTGTGGTGCCTTAGGATCTAGTAAAATTTGCTCTAGTAAATCTTTAGCATCTTTTTTTCCATTCATTGAATCAAGCATCATATAACTTAAAGACAGATACCATCTAGATTCATTATACAAATCAAAATTTTCATCCTGTATTAGCGACTGAAACTGAGTAGCAGCCTCCGCATAGGAGCCTCTATGTAAATAACACAAGCCAAGATAAAACTTCCCAACATTATCCTCCTTATATTTACTTACGTGTTTAGTCAAATCTTTTTGTGCTTGTTCGTAATCTCCCTTTTCATATAGATATAAAGCATTAGCTAAGCCTTTTTTTCTAGGAATATTAGTATCAGCAAGACCATATCCTTCCAAGCGATCTAGAATAACATTTAAATTTTTAGTCTCTGGTTTAAAAACTTTAGTGAATTGTTCCTTGGATGCTATATTAGTAGACTGCTTGAACATAAAAAAAGTTCCACCAATCAAAAAGACTACTCCAGCAGCAATACTTAACGCTCTTCTAAATTTTGCACGTTTACGGACGACCTTTGATTCAGAATTAACAATACTTACATCGGATTGAGAAATAGAAGAAGATTGCTCAAAAAAATTATCCTTTTCTAAAGATTTATGCACATTAGAAATAGAAGCTTTTAATTCTTCATCGCCATTTAAATCAATACTCTGTATCAAATCCATGAATAAATTAACTTCTTGAGCAAAAGTGGGATCTTTTGCTAGTCGATCTTCAAAATCTATTAATTCTTTTCCACTCATATTGCCTTGAAGATAACGTTCTATCGCTTCCATTTCGGCTACTTCTTTTATTTTGTCTGGATTTTCCATTTTATTCTATAAAGTTTGAAAAGAAGGATTTTCCATTACTTTTTTCTTGAAACTATTCATGCAACGATATTTTTTTACTCTAACAAAAGCAATTGTATAACTCATGATTTCTGCTATCTCCTTTAGGCTTCTCTTTTCATAATAAAACGCACGTAGCAATTGTTGACAATCGGTTCCGATATTGGTAAATACTTTTTCCATCAAAATATGTTTTGCTTCATAATTTGTTTCCTCCAATTCTTCTATTAATTCAAAAGTTTGGTTTGTATCATCAATAGAGACTATCGGTTTATTTTTTCTTTGCCTTAATCTATCCAGCCATTTATTCCTTACAATAGCTGTCAAGTAAGTGACAGGTTTGACATTTAGAACAAAATTAGGATCTCGTAATTTCTTAACTAATACAAACATTGCTTCTTGAAATAAGTCTTTTGCATCATTGATGGTACCTGAATTTTGTGTGATATATATTTCTGCCTGTTTAAAACATTGATGGTATATTTGTTTGAAGGCAGACTCATTACCATTCTTTAGTGATCTTATAAGTTGTTCATCTGAAAATTGTTTTTTTACTACTTGCATTAATTATGTTGTATCTAGTTAACAATATTACAACCTAAAAACTGTATGGATACGAATTCTATTATTTTTTTTATAAAAAACTCAACTTTTGCATTTAAGCCCAAAGAGGCAAGTTCATTGAAAATTAGGTAAAACAAGAAAAAATAGCCAGAATAATTAGTTTTGTAAAAACTAGTTAAATGATACCACTGATTGATATTCCAGAAATAGTAAAATATTATGCGCCCCATTTTCAAAATTTATTCAGCAAGTCAGAATATGCTTTGTTTCAGAAATATCTGTCGGGCTTAATTGTCTCCGAAAATAAATCAGTAGAAGCGATCAATAGATTGTTCGTAATAGATGTAAAAAATCAAAGTACCTTGAATCGTTTTCTAACGGCTTCCAATTATGAATTAACAAATCTAAATGAACAACGTCTAGGCTTAATGAATCAACAAGCGGAGACGAAATTCAAAGACGGAGGCGTGTTAGGTTTAGATGATACAATGCTCATACATTATGGAAAAAATTTTGACCAGATCGCTTATCTATTTGACCACGTTACTAGAACTC
>CAYOBX010000003.1:0-40406 GCA_964402245.1 uncultured Saprospiraceae bacterium
GAAACCATACAACTTGTAGAATAGAGAAGCGAGAACAGAGAATAGAGAATAGAGATAGATTTCGTTTACAAACAATGAATGATCGTAGTTTTTTAAACGGATGGTGTCTCTATTCTCGCTTCTCTGCTCTCTGTTCTAAAAAATGTATGGTTTTAAAGCAGACTAATTGGTCTTGGTAGACTGCCAATATTTGCTCATTTATACATCTATTCATTTTTTCATTGAGAACTTACCTAACAAAAGTAATAACTAGAATGGACATAAGTGGGAGTTATTTATCCCATAGAATTATAACTATCTATATCCTTTGTAAATTAATTGACAAAAAGATTCTTTTAGAAAAGAAAAAGCGATGATATTTCAACATAGTTAAGACTTTCTTAACAAGAGGGAATGGGCACAGATAGTCTATTATTTACACAATAATAGAGTGCCTTTCCTCATTTATGGAAGTAGGAAAAGCGAGAAATTAGCCGTAAGAAGACCTATTTTAGTAATTCTTCCGTCTAACATTTTATACGAAGACACCAAATCATCATTATCATGGTAAAAAAAGCTACAAATATTAGTCGTTTTCTCTTAGTAGCAAGTATGTTATTTTCTTTAGTAGTAGGATATGGTCAATCCAAACGAATTGATTGGAATGGCGCAGTAGGTGGGGAAAATAATGAACAAATATTGGATGTAATAGAAACAGCAAATGGTTACTTAGTAGCTGTGGGAGAAATTAATACCTCTACAAAAGGAGAAAAAGATGGTTTAATAATAATTACAGACTTTTTTACAGGTAAGGTTTTGATGAAAAAAAGAATTGGTGGCAAAAAAGAAGATGTGCTTTCTTCTGTCATACAGCATTGGGATGGTACCTTAATCTTAGCAGGACATACCTCCTCAAAAGGAAAAGGGCAAAAAGATGCTTGGTTGGTAAATATGGATATGAAAGGCAATATTCTTTGGGAGCAGACCTATGGTACTTCTCAATCTGACAATTTTAAATCAGTAGCAATTACTAAGCAAGGACAGATAGCTGTGGTTGGAGAATTAGGATCAAAAAAAGGACAAGCTTGGTTAGTAGTTTTAAATAAAGATATTATTGTTTCGGAATTCCAATTTGGAAATGGGGCTATTGGGACAGTGGAAGATATGGTAATTTCTCAAAATGGAGAAATAGTGTTAACGGGAACCACTAAAAAAGGAGGCGGTCAAAAAGCAGGAGATGCTTGGTTAATGCAAGTAAACACTCAAGGAGAAACGGAGTGGATAAACTATTATGGAGGGAACAGTTGGGAAGAAGCACTAGCATTAACAGCTACTAAAAATGGAGGCTATGCTATTGCAGGCTTAACAAAATCGAAAGGCGCTGGAGATATGGATATGTGGTTGGTAAAAACCACTAAAGAGGGAGATTTAGAATGGGATCAGACTTATGGTGGTAAAGATGCGGATATAGCTAACGGAATTGTACAAACTTATAATAGTGGTTATGCTTTATTAGGAGTGACTCGATCTCATTCTCCAGGAGCAAGGAGGTATAATATGTCTTTAATTCAAACGAATGAATACGGTCAACAAGAATGGCAAGAAAATTTTGGAGGTAATAAGGAAGATATAGGAAATTGTATTATTGAAGTTCATGATGGTAGTTTATTTCTTGGAGGAGGAACTTATTCAATGGGAAATGGAGGAAAAGATGCATGGTTAATAAAAACAACAGCGAACCAAGAGGATTTATTTGAGTTGTCCCATATTGCAGAAAAGAAAAATAAGTTATCTATTTCAGAATTTACTTTTTTTGGAAAAAATAAAGATGCCGCATTTGAAGTCAAACCAAATGAGAAAGCTTATTTATATTTTGAAGTCAAAAATAATTCTAGAGAACCATTCCTAAATATATCTGCGGAAATTAAACCATTAATTCAAGCAGCAGGGCTTCATTTTCCAGACAAATTAATAATTGGAAATCTATTACCAGGACAGTTGAAAGGGATTAGTATTCCCTTAAAAGCAGATGCTCGATTACAAAAAGGAATTAGTAATTTACAAGTGAATGTATTGACAAGTAATCAACTGTTGCAAAGTACAGAAACTAATATTTATAGTAATCAATTAGTACCTGCCACCCTAATCATTACTGGGCATAATTTCACACCACCAGCTAACAGGGGAGATAGCTATAGGGCTGTATTAACCGTTAGTCTCCAAAATTTAGGAGACCAATCAGCTGAAGATATTCTTGGCGAATTTTTCCCGCCTCCAGGTATCAAACCTATGGTAGATACTAAATTTAAAATCGATTATCTACGACCAAATAGTACACATACGGCGTCTTTTGATTTTATGGTAGATGCGACAAAAACCTATAATGATGGAAAAATACCAGTAGAATGTATTATTAAGGAAAAGAAAGGAAAAGAAATATCAGGTACTTATACCCTTCAACTGAATAAACCAGAAATGTATACAGGGAATACACGTTCTCCAAGAAGTAGTAAAGATTTAATCTGGATTTCTCCTAATCCCGATGAAGGAGGAGCTAGTCGGATTTCTGATAAAGAGTTTGTAGATATTAAAGTGAAGGCAGTATCTAATAACGAGTTAAAAGCACAAGATTTTACGATCTACTTAAATAATAGCGCTCAAGATGGATCTAAACATGATACCCCTGAATTGAGTAAAGCCAACCGTAAAGGAGCTGCTTTTACACAAACTTATGAAAATAAGGTGCAGCTTAAATTAGGAGTCAATATTATTGAAGTAGAGGTTTTGGATGAGGCAGGGAATGTTAAAACAGTTCCAATCGAAATTACCTATGCACCAGAACGCCCTAATTTACATGTTTTAGCTATTGGCCCAACGCATGAAGATTTAAAATATACGGGAGCAGATGCTCGAGACTTTGCAGCAGCTTTTAAAAACCAAGAAAACGGATTATTCAATAAAGTATTTATTCATGCACTTTCTGACAAAGACAATACTAAAAAAGACAATATCAAAAAAGCATTAATCGACTTACAATTTAATTATCAGTCTAACAATAAGCAATCAATTAGTGATAAAGATCTTTTAATTGTCTTCATATCTTCTCATGCCAAACAAGATGGACGTAACTTTGTAATTTTACCAAGTGATTTTGAACCAAGATACGAGTCTATTTATTCCTTGGACTTTGAAAGAGATATTATACAATACTTAGCTAATATTAATTGCAAGAAATTAATGTTTTTAGATGCTTGTAATAGTGGTTCTGCCTATACAGCAGTATCAGGAATGAAATCAACAGATAAAGGACTAGCAGAAGCTATTAACAAGATTAATAGCACTCTACCCGGTATGAGCACTATCACTTCTTGTCAAAAGCAAGAAAAGTCTTATGAAGATAAAGCATGGGAAAATGGAGCTTTTACAGAAAGTATTCTAGAAGCATTTTCAAATAAGTCTTTCGCAGATAAAAATGGTAGAAACTATCGCTCAGATGCAGATAAAAATGGTATCATCACATTAGGAGAGTTAACTACCTACATAAGAAAACGAGTTCCTTATTTAGTTAAATTAGCAAAACCTGATGCGCCAACAACCCAAATACCAAAAGTAACTAATAATGAATTAGGAGATAATTTTCCAATTTATCATTTGAATAAAAAATAGACTTGTTACTCTTTAAGAAGTGGCTATATGAATTATGGTTTTTTTCGATAGTTTTCTTTAAAAAATCAGTGCATAGTCCAGCTACGGACTTATTTTTTAAAGGAAAATAGCATGAGGAAAGTCAATTCCGAACCGCAAAGCGGATGGGATGCCAAGACATTTTCAGATTGTTGCTTATTAAAGGGCAACAAGTCTAATAAAGAAGTTGGTTTCACTAACTTCACAATACAATATCAGCTATTATTTCTACTATTGTCTGTTATTAGTCAAAATAGGAATTGAGTACTATTTTTTAATTACAGAACTTTGAAAGATGCGTTGGTATTAATAAGAAATGCATGTAAATTCACTGGGAGTAGGAAAGACTATATAATCAAATAACTATACTATAAATACCTTAGTATAGCATTCTGATTGTTTTTCCTACTCCCGTTGTTTTGAGAAAGTGATTGGTCATCTAGAACAGATTTCTTTTGCCCTCACTTTTCATTAGACTTGTTTCTTAAAGGGTAACAAGTCTATTAGACTTGTTACCCTTTAAGAAGTCTATTCTTGAATGGACGCTCACAACTAAAGAACATGAAAAAAACGACTACCCTGATTCTTTTTCTATTGACTAGTTGCTTTATTTTATTGGGTGCTGAAAATCGGTCCATATTCTTGGAGGAAAAACCAGAAGCTGCTTGTCCATGTAGCTGTAATCGCGGTAATGACCTCGCAGTACTAACTGAATTATACAATACTAATGGAGGTGCTAATTGGAATTTAATACCAGGTAGTAGTTATCAAGATCTACTTTTCAATAGTGGAAATTTTGCTGTTCCAAATGCTGGAAATCCATGGAACATTAATGCCCCTGATGCTCAAAATCAAATGGGTAACTGGCATGGAGTAAGAACCAATCAAGCTGGTTGTGTAACGGAAATTATCTTATGGTCAGGAATATATAATGGAGGGGATGGCGTAGGTGTTACGGGCAATTTACCTGCTAGTTTAAATCAGTTATGTGCTCTAGAAAAATTAATGCTTCCTCACAATGACATCACTGGACCTCTTCCAGCTGATTTAGACGATCTCTGTAATCTTGAAGTTTTACTCTTACAAAATAATGAATTAGAAGGACCCCTACCTCCTGAGATTGGCAACATGAATAACTTAGTTCATTTAGCGCTCCACGATAATGAATTCTCTGGGCTACTACCACCTGCTTATATGGATATGACCGAATTACTGATTCTTCATTTAAGAGGAAATAAGTTAGAAGGTATCATTCCTAGCAATATTGATAATCTAGAAAAAACCGTTCTATTTGATATTTCCGACAATTGTTTTTCAGGAACAGTTCCTGCATCAATTGCTTTGATGGGCAGAAATAGTATAGTCTCTGGACCTGGGGGGGGGCTATTGCAACTGAACTTACAAAATAACAAATTAGATAGCCTACCTGATATTAGCACCTTGAACTTTGTTAGCAATCCGAATCGATCATTTGACATCAGTGGCAACCATTTTACGTTTGATGATATTATTCCCAATAGAAATATATTGACAAAATATGATAACCAAACACTAGATCTCGATCTATATTTTTGTCTGCAAATTGGAGATGCTATTACCATTCAACCTGGATTTGATGAATTAGTAGACCTGCCAATTTATGGCCCTGGAACTAGGAGTCGATACTTTTGGGCAAGAGGTTCTAATTTTTCTACCGTTTCTAATATTAATCAAATTTCATTTACCAATGCTAGTCTTAATAGTGCTGGTAATTTTATGATAGAAGTAACAAATCCATTAGCTCCTGACCTAACTTTATTAGTAAGCAATTTAGTAATAGACATTTTAGATCCAACGATTATAGGAATGTCTACTGTTTGTATGGGTACAAATACTACATTAGGATTAAACGATACCTATACTAATTATGATTGGTCAACAGGAGAGAATACAGATAGTATAATAATTAATAATGCAGGAACTTATAGCGTCACTGTAACGAATGAAAATGGTTGTACTGGTACAAATTCTATAGAAGTAGTCGAATCAGAATCTCCCCCTATATTTATTGCTAAAACAAATGATCTAGATTGTGATAATGATGTAGCTCAAGTATTTAGTACTACTGCTGCAGCAAATATATCTTATACATGGACAGATGCAACAGGAAATATTCTTGGAACAAATACATTACAGGATGTCGCTATTCCAGGTTTTTATACATTGACAATTGCCAATATGGATGGATGCACTAGTCAAGCTTCAATTGAAGTAATTGGAAGTGAGGATATTGAAACGCCGCAAATTGATGGAAATCTTGCTTTTTGTGAAGGAGAAAGCTCTCTCTTAAGTGTTACTGGAGATTATGCTTCCTATACTTGGTCTACAGGAGATTCTACTTCTACTATTAATGTAGACAGTACAGGAACATATACTGTTACCGTAACAAGCAGTACGGGGTGTGTTGCAGTTAATTCTACAAATGTACTTGTTACAGAGCTGCCCTTATTTTCTTTATTGGGAGACCAAATTATTTGTCCAGGAGCAAGTACTACCTTGACAGTAGATACGACCTATGCTACTTATAATTGGAGCACTGGAGAGACAATTCAAGAAGCAATAATTACTACGCCAGGAGATTATGAAGTAACGGTTACTAATGCTAATAACTGTTCCTCAATAATGGCATTCACAGTAGAAGTATCACAACCTCCTATGGCTATAATTAATGGAGATTCTACTATCTGTGCAGGTAATTCCGTTTCCTTATTTGGTAGTCCTTTGAATAATACTTATGATTGGTCCACAGGAGAGAGTGGTCCCTTTATATTAGCATCAGCTGCAGGAACTTATGGCTTGACCGTAACAGATCCCAATGGATGTACTTCGTCAACGACAAAAACTATTACAGAAATTTCACAACCTGTTTTAACAATAATAGGAGACACAATTACTTGTAAAGACCAAACTACGACACTAGCGGTAATAGAAAATTACACCAGTTATTTGTGGTCTACAGGTATAAATACCCAAACAATTACCGTTGATACGGCAGGAGCTTACACTGTTACTGTTACTAATGTAGATGGTTGTCAAAATGAATTAACACATATCATTACAGAATTATCTGGTCCAAATATACCTAGCGAAGAAGAGATTGTATTTTGTGAAGGGGATACAAGTACCCTTCAAGCTCTAGAAGGTTTTGCGACCTATCAATGGGCTACTGGAGAAAATACTTCGTCTATTGATATTAATCAAGCAATGAATTATTTTGTGACGGTTACGGACGAAAATGGTTGTACAAGTGATATGGTTTTTATTGTGAAGGAAGAAAAGAAACCAGTACCTCATATAACTGGTGATGAATTCTTATGTGCAGGCACAGTAAGTGTTTTAAGTACGAATGAAGATTTTGATAACTACTTATGGTCAGATGGTAGTAATCTTCAAACCATTCTTGCTACTACTCCTGGAACTTATTCTGTTACTGTTTCAAATGCAAATAATTGTACAGGAACTGCTTCTTTTATAGTATCAGAATCGCCTGATATTGATTTTAACATCATAGGTAATACAGCAATCTGCGCTGGAGAATCTACAACGCTTCGAGCAGATGACGACTATATTACTTACTTGTGGAGTACAGGAGAAACGACTAATTCTATCCCTGTAAGTTCAGCAGGTATTTATACTTTAACGGTAACAAATAATGCGGGCTGCACTGGGGAGCAAGTAGTTTCTGTAATTGAAAATAATGTGCTATTTCCGCAAATTATTGGAGATGATTTTATTTGTCAAGGAGGTACGACTACAATCAGTGCCGATGATGATTATACAAGTTATATTTGGTCAACAGGTGCTACTTCTAAAGACTTATTGGTTACTACAACTGGAACATATCAATTAATAATCACTAATGCAGCAGGCTGTACAGGAGAAGTTTCGATAGATATAGTAGATGCGCCTATCTTACAACCAAGCATAACAGGTACTACCACTTTTTGCGAAGGAGCGTCTACCAATCTTGGTTTGGATACGATCTATTCAAGTTATATTTGGAGTAATGGGGCAACAACAGAATCGGTAGAAGTAGTCGCAGGAACTTATACAGTAACCGTATCCAATATATCCGGCTGTACGGGTACAGCACAAGTAGAAGTAGAGGAACAAGCAGTTTTTAAACCAAGTATTACTGCACAGGATTCGGCTATGTGCGCCAATGGTTTTAATCAATTAACAGCGCAAGCAGGTTTTGTAAGTTATGAATGGGAGGCGGTTAATACGAATAACAATCTTCCTCCTTTATCTATTGTCTTTCCATTCCAACCAGATACTTACATTTTGACCGTTACAGATGCTGCGGGTTGTCAAGGTATTGATAGTATAGTGATTGCAGAATATCCAGCTGTCAAATTAGCACCTGGTGTAACCGATCCTTTTTGTAGTGGAGATACGATCGCTACAGAATTATCTTTAGTAGGCTTTTCCGATTATGAATGGAGTACAGGCGATACAACGTCGAGTATTTTTGTGGAAACAGGAGGAACTTATGAAGTAACAGTTACGAATGAATTCGGCTGTAGAGATACGACTCATTTTGAAGTAACAGAACACCAACCTCCTATCGTTAATGTAAATAATGCAGAAGACTCTATTATCAATCTTTGTAAAGGAGAAGCAACCATTTTATTTGGAGTAATAGATAATGCCTTTGATTATAGATGGGAAAATGAAAATGGAGATCAATTAGGAATCACACCTGTTTTAGAAGTAGATAAACCTGGCATCTATAGTTTAGTAGTAGTCGATAGAGAAACAGGTTGTATTACTACTGAATCTACCCAGATCTACGCACTACCAAATCCTGTTGTTTTAAATATTGATACTACATCACGGCAATTAGAGTGTGAGAATAGAGTTGCACTATTAGATGCAAGTACCTCTGAAAATGTAGATTATTTCATTTGGCAACAACTAGAAGATACTGGCATCAAATTTTTACCAGAAGGGCCAGATGAATCTTCTTATGAAGCAAGTACTGCTGGAAATTATAGAGTAATTGTGGAAAACGAAGAGACCAATTGTAGTGATACTGCGATGGTTATAGTAACAGAAAATATAGATACTTTATCTCCTGTTATAGTTAAAGAACAAGGCTCAGTTAATATTGAAGGAGCTTTACAAGTTTGTGAAGGAGATGTTGCACAAATAAAAGTAAGAGATACATTTCAAAAATATCAATGGCAGACAGGCGACACTACACAAAATTTAGATGCTATTGTTGATCCTGGCATGTATACAGTAACAGTTACAGATAGTCGAGCTTGTACAGGCTCTGCATCTGTGGAAATACTTACTAGAAAACCATCCGATATTCGAGTAGAAATAGCTAGCGGTGTATCAGAGATATGCGAAGGTACGGAAGTGAAAATTAATTTTAATATTTTATCAGGAGGAGTTGGACCTTATGATATTAGTTATTCGGATGGAATTTCCTCTGATCGCGTACCAACAAGCATCGAAGGCAATGTAGGGTCTGCTTTTGTAATACCAACAAGAGATAGTCGTTATGAAATTACCGATATAGTAGATCAAGGAAATAATTGTTATACGAGTAATAGTATCGACACTGCTTTTCTAACATTCAATTTCAAGGAAAGTCCCATTGCCAATGAAATTCAAAAAGGTGTTTGTTCTGGAACGGATACAAATGAGGGCAGATTTGATTTAACAAAATACATTGACGAAGTTAATGGTAATTCTAACTTGCCAGTTAACTGGTACTACAATACGAATCAAGATAGTAGTATCAATAATATCACTGACTTTCTGACCGCATCAACAACTATCTATGCAACCGTTTTAGATGCTTGTGAGTCTGATCCCGTTCCCGTGTTATTAACCGTTAACAATTGTGCGAATAGTCTGGAACTGACACATGAGTCTGGTACAGTTCTCGATCTTAGTCATTTAGATGGCGAAGAGAGAGAAGTATATATTACTAATAGATGGGGAGATTTAGTTTTTGCTTCTATAGATTATGAAGGATTTGAAAATAAATTTAAAGGATCAGATCTTCCACAGGGTGCTTATTATATTTATATAAAAAACACAGAGAAAGGACTGCCTGTACCTTATAAAGGCGTGATTTATTTATTAAAAAAAGTTAACTAGATAGGGTCAGGAACAATCATGACAATCAAACAGTCCTAGCAATCTTAGCAATTCCTCCATTACCGAAATTTACACAATGCGACTAACTTTACTTTTCCATATATTCTGTCTATTCTTTTCAATAGCTGTTACAGCTCAACAATTGCCTTTATTTACGCAATATAGAGATAGCTGGACACAGATAAACCCCGCTGCTTTATCGAACAATTATATTAATTACGAAAACACCTATATAGCAGGAATATCACATCGGCAACAATGGGCAGATCCAGATATTATTGGTGCTCCAACTACCTCCCTTGCTCAGTTTCAATATGTATCTTCTGATTACAATTTTATTACAGGTGGATACCTATTGAATGATCAGACTGGGGATATAGGATCAACTGGAATCTATGGAAATTTTGCCTATCAAATTCCTATAGGACGAGGTCGAGTAGATCAAACACTATCTGTAGGTTTAAGTGGAGGAATGGTTCAGTATAGAGTGGATATAGCTGCGGAAATCTTATCCAATATAGGAAGCGGCACTAATTTTTCAGAGACCATTATTTATCCTGATTTTGGAATGGGGCTTTATTATCTTTATGATGAAAAGTTCTATGCAGGAGTATCTGTTCCTCAGCTATTTGGTTTGGATCTAACAATAAGAGATAGCGAAGATCCAAATAATTCTTTTCCATTAACTAAGGTGAGACATTTTTATGCTGTAATAGGCGGGTATTTTGATTTTGATTTTTTTGAAAGTGAGTCTTCTTTTTTCGAACCTTCCTTGTGGGTGCGTTATGTAGAAAATGTTCCTCTCTCCATTGATTTTAATATACGTTATAAGCCCTCCGATTATTTTTGGTTAGGCGCAGGATATGGTTCTGGAACAATTCATTCAAGAGTTAGAGCGCAACAACAACTAGAACAACAACAGCAACAACAAGGATTATTAAATCAATCCTTGAACCCTTTAAAGCAAGTATTACATTTAGAAGCAGGGGTTGTTATCTTAGACTTTTTAGAAGAGGAGTCACATTTGAAAATAGGTTTTGGCTATGATGTACAACTATCTGAATTCCTAGTCAATTTTGGCAATTCCTTTGAGATACATGCGATTTATTCTTGGGAGTAGTGGCTGCTAGCTATTAGCTTCTAAAGTTTAATGGTTTTTGTTTTAGGAGAAAGAATAACACTAGCATCACGCCCCCCTAAATATCGTCTCACATTTGTTTCTGCACCTTCACCTGTGTAGTTGTATCCACGCCATTCAAGACCTCAATCTGAATCCCATCGGATAAACCCACCTCCACCATTCTTTTTTCAAATTCTTGATCGCCAGTAGCTATTTCTATATAAGTAGAATCTTCTTTAAAAATAATATCTCTTTCTTTGATGGTAATGACGCTATCCCTTTTATCCAAAATAATATCTCCATTTGCACTATAGCCAGCACGTAAGAAAATATCTGTTGTTGGTTGAATAGCAGCTCGCACTTCAAATTTAACAGTTCCTTCTTCTTCTTTTCCTTGAGGAGAAATGAATTCTAAAGTAGCGTCGAATTTTTTATCTTCAATGGCTCCAATCGTCAGTTCAATCGGCATACCTTCTTTCAATTTACCAACATCTGATTCGTCTACTTTTCCTTCAAAAATTAAAGACTTCATATCGGCGATATTAGCAATACTAGTTCCTTCATTAAAATTGTTTCGTTCAATGACAGAAGACCCTTCTTCCACGGGTACATCTAAGACCATTCCGTTTAAAGTAGACACTACAATGTTATTGACTTGTTTAGAATTTTTGGAAGCTCCCTCTTTTAACAACTGTAAATTGTTGATTGCTCCATTGAGTTCTTGTTTACGGATGTCCACTGTTGTTTCGAATTGTTTTAGCGTATTATCGGATACAATACTTGCATTATCAAAAGCAGCTTTAGCAATGCCTAAATCTCTTTTGAATTGATTATAAGTTTGTTCGCTAATCACTCCCTCTTCAAATAATGCAAGATTTCGCTGTTCTTCTTTATCTGCATTTTCATAATTGACCTTAGCATTTTCCACATCTAATTTTTTACCAAAAACTTGCTTTTGTCGATTGGCTTCTCGCTGAGCTTCTTCATATCTAATCCTTGCCAAGTCCACTTGATTCTGCGCATTGTTAATACTTACTTGGCTAGGTATTAATTGAATTTTGGCCAACTTCTGACCTTTTGAAATTACTTCTCCTGCTTCTATATATAGCTCATCAATTACGCCTGATACTTGCGGCTTAATCTGTACTTCATTCCGAGGTTTAATAGATCCAGTAGCCACTGTTTTATTGATGATATTATTAATACTGGGCTTCTCTGTGTCGTATACTACAGGATCTTTTTTGCTTTGGGTATAAAAATAATAGCCTAGTCCGATAGATAAAATACCTAAGACTACTGCTGCTGCTATAAGACAACCTTTATTCATGTTTAAAGAGGTTTTTATAAGGGTCAGGAGTCAGGGATCAGTAGTCAGATAGCATATAACTTTCTAACTCCTGATCCCTGACTCCTGACCCCTTAATTAATTTTTATTATTCATCCTTCAAAGCCACCACAGGATTTACATTCGCCGCTTGCATAGCGGGTACTAATCCAGTCAATGCCCCTGCAATAATTAAAATCAGCAAAGCGCCAATACCTACACTCATATCTATTTCTGGATTTCTAAACATTTCCATTTCTGTACCTGCGGCTATTTTCATTAAGTAGACCAGACCAACACTTACTAATAAACCTAGATAACCAGCTATAGTAGTAATAAAAACAGACTCTAATAAAATCATACTGATGATAGACTTAGGTGTCGCACCCATTGCCTTTCGAATACCAATTTCTTTCGTGCGATCTTTTACTATTATAAGCATGATATTACCGACACCAATAATACCAAAAAGTAAACTGCCGATACCGACAAACCAAACCATGAATTTTATCCCATTGAATAAACCCATGATTTCTTTAATCTCTTCTTCTAAATTATCAGAACCAAAACCTTGTGGATCATCTGGATGCACTTTATGTCTGGTCTTTAAAAGATTTTTGATTTGTTGTTCTGCCTCAGAGGAATTAAATTTTGTATCAATCGTACAAGCAAACCAACTGATCCGATTCGGTCGATTACTTATTTGTTGTGCGGTAGTTAGGGGTAAGAAAATTGTTTTCTCATCATCTTCTCCATCTTCTCCTGAACGAGAAGACTGGAATAAACCGACCACTAAAAAATCATTGCCTTGTATTTTTATATACTTACCAATAGCTTCTTCTTCATCTCCAAACAATTGATTTTTTACCCGCTTTCCTATAATGGCAGTCTTGCGCTTTTGTTCAATATCCCTTTGATTGATAAAACGACCTTCCTTTAAATTAATCGCTTCAATGTGTAATAAATCAGGCATATCGCCTCTGACATCAAATGCTCCTTTTTTATCTTTATAAGAAATTTCACCCGACTCTACCCACAACCTTGGAGCCATATATTCAATCTCTTTTTCCATCTCGCTTTCTATAGCACGGATATCATCCATTGTAATACTGATTCTTCTGCCTGGTTGAAATCCTTTATAGGGCATAGTCGTTCTATTCGACCATATGAAAACAGAATTATGTGCTAAGCCACCGAGCTGTGCGAACACCCCGTTTTGCAAACCTGTTCCAGCACCCATCAAAATAATTAACATGAAGATACCCCAAAAGACACCTAATGCCGTTAGAAAAGTACGGAGCTTATTCTTTTTAATTGTATTAAATA
Source organism: uncultured Saprospiraceae bacterium (assembly GCA_964402245.1). Classification (GTDB taxonomy): domain Bacteria; phylum Bacteroidota; class Bacteroidia; order Chitinophagales; family Saprospiraceae; genus JAFMDF01. The sequence continues at coordinate 13,590 of CAYOBX010000003.1, forward strand.
TTTCTTGCCATTTGTCGTAGTCAAACATTTGTTGAGGTTTCAGGGGTCAGGAGTCAAGGGTCAGGGTAGGCAGTATCTAGACAGCCTGACCCCTGACTCCTGATCTCTGACCCTTCATTAACTTTTCATAGCTTCTACAGGGTTCACCCGTACTGCCTGCAGTGCTGGTACAAGTCCTGCTAAAGAGCCACATACTACTAAGAAGATTAAGGCTAAAACAACACTTAGGAAATCTACTTCTGGATTGTGGAAAAAATCTAGATCAGCACCTACACTATCCAGTAAAGTCTTGATACCATAAACCACCCCAAAACCCATAAGCAAGCCTAAATAGCCTGCAATACTAGTTATAAAAATAGCTTCTTGCATAATCATGCTGACTATAGATTTAGGGGTAGCCCCCATCGCTTTTCGGATACCAATTTCTTTAGTTCGATCTTTTACAACTATAAGCATGATATTACTCACACCTACCACGCCAGCGATAATACTGCCGATACCTACAAACCAGATGAAGAATTTAATACCTGTAAAAATGGTATTGAAACGTTCAAATTCTTCAATATTATTACTAACATAAATTGCTTGTCTATCATTTGGAGCTATATTATGAATAATGGCTAGCTCTTTAAAAATATTATCACCGATAGCTTGGGATTCTTCGAGTGTAGCATCTCCTACCGTCAAAACAAGATTGTGTAATCGTTCTCCTCTGGAGAAGGTTTTTTGTACGGTCGTTACGGGTAAATAAATTCGCTGCATTTCTCGTTCTCCGCCTGTATCTGAAAAGATACCGACAACTTGAAACTTAGTTTTGTGGATATTAATATATTCTCCAATCGCATCTTTATCTTTTCCAAATAAATCTTCTTTTGCTAATTTTCCTATGACAGCAACTTTCCGATTTTTCTTTATATCAATATCATTAATATACCGCCCTTCATCCACCACCGTATTTTCGATATGCGCATAATCCGCATGGACGGCTCTAATACTAAAAGATAAGGCTTTTCCTTTATATTCTGTTAGGTAACTACTTGGTACAAAATATCGGCCTGTCAGATATTCGACCCCATCTATTTTTGTATTAATTGCATCATAATCTTCATTCTCAAATTGAATCCAACGTCCTGCTTTAAAGCCTTTATGATTTTGTGTTGTTTGATTACCCCATATCCAGATACTATTCATAGCATCATCTCCAAAATCTCGTTTAAAACTATTCTGTAAACCATTACCTGCACCGAGCAAAATAACGAGCATAAAAATACCCCACCAGACTGCTAAGGCAGTAGCTGCTGTTCTGAGCTTGTGCCGTTTGAGGGAATCAAAAATTTCTTGCCACCTGTCGTATTCAAACATTATAAATAGGTTTCAGGGGTCAGGAGTCAGGGGTCAGGAGTTAGCTCCTGACTCCTGACCCCTGCCCCCTACATTTCAATTAAACCATCTTTTAATCGAATCACTCGATCCGTCATAGCTGCAATCTCTTCTTCATGGGTGACGACAACTAGAGTAATACCTTGTGCATGAACATTTTTAAAAATATCCATGACCTCTTGGGAAGTCTTAGAATCTAATGCCCCTGTAGGTTCATCTGCTAAAATAACCTTAGGCTGAGAGATAAGTGCACGAGCAATAGCTACTCGCTGCTGCTGTCCACCAGACATCTGATTAGGCAGATGTTCTGCCCAATCTTTTAGTCCAACCATTTCTAAATATTCTACGGCTTTAGCCTGTCGTTCTTTACGAGGAATTTTTTGATAATATAGAGGTAGAGCCACATTTTCTGTAGCCGACTTAAAAGGTAATAAATTGAAAGATTGAAAAACAAAACCAAGGAATTGGTTTCTATATTGAGCCGCTTGTGTTTGGCTTAGATTTTTCATCAGAGTACCATTCAAGGAATAGGTCCCTGAATTATACTCATCTAATAAACCTAGAATGTTTAAGAGTGTAGATTTACCAGACCCAGAAGATCCCATAATAGAAACAAACTCGCCTTGCTTAATATGTAGGTCTATTCCTTTTAATACTTCTAGATTCGTAAAGTCTGTCTTGTAGGACTTACGGATGTCGTCAAGTTGAATCATTTACAGTTGGGTGTTTCGTCTTCAGTTAGGCCACTTTGGATTAGCCTTATTATCAAGAGACCTGTTCCCAAATAACAAATTGGTATATATTCAATTCTTATTTAAGAACAAGTCTAAGAGACAATAAACTTTTAAATATGTTGCTTGGAATGATACCACAAATAACTAAAAAAGTAGCAGATAGACTAATTTTAATAGATGAATAGACTATTCTTACAGACAAAAACACCGCATTTTGCTAAACAACACATAATCAGCCTGTATAAATATTCCCCCACCTATTTCTTCCAATTTATTATAGAACACGACTTAATGTCACAAATAGCGTTAATTAAATTTATAAAAGATAAGGTCCTACATAGCAGTACATTTAAAAATCAAATAATTATTAATTAATTATATTCTTCATAATAAAAGAATACTGTTTTCATTGATAAGATATCAAGTCACAATAGCTTTCTATTTCACTCATTTTGTAATTAAAAATACACGGATATTGCGAATAAGAATACTATCCATCGGTGCTATTTATTAGGAGTTACTATGACTAGTAATTTCTTTGTCTTACCACCACTATGATTATTCTAAGTGACAAAGGTTAAAACGAAATCAAATGTTAGGTCTCTTTGAGTTATAGAAAAGGAGTCACTGTATTTTCTACTACTATAAGAACCAAAAAAATAAGCTAGTTAAATATTGTTATAGTGGAATAGATTTAACTGCTTAGCAACTTACCCGATTTATGTATAAGTTCACGGTTTTGGCACTAAGTGATGTTGCCTCTGAAGCTGGAATTGAAATTGCATTCCAAGCATTCGCAGATTTTCATCATGCCCTAACCCCCAAGCATAAAAAAAATAGCAAGCTCATTTTTATTGATAAAGGCGGATATGCTTTAGAAGCACTTCAACGAGCAGAGCAGCTAGAGATTAAGTCTTTTGTACAAGTGTTAAATTGGAAAAGGATAGAGCATATTCAAAAAGCTTATGAAACAGCTTCTTTATTGTTACTTCCATCTAGGGCAAAAACAGAAACACTGATTACTAGTGCTTTATCAAATGGAATTCCAATATTAAGCTATAAAAATGCAGAGCAAGAACAATATGTGGACCAAACATGTGGCACACTTATTGATTATTATTCAGACAGTCAAAGTATAGAAGATTTTTCGAATGTGATGCGGATATTATACTTTGATCCAGATGCTTGTAAATTATTAAAAAAAGGTGCTTTTTCTAAACATACAAATCAGACTAATTTAAAGAAATCTTCTAACCGAAAGATGCATACGACGGTCGCTTCTTAAAAAGAAGATTTAATTTTAAGTACTACTCAAAAAACGAATCTTTTGTTTAGACTATTAGTATAAATTTGAACTACACTATTTCTGTTTAGCTTAACTCCATAAAGAATCATCAAATTAACAACAGGGAAGGTAAATAGATCATTTTCTTGATTTATTTCACCCCTCATAATAGTTATTTGTACAAATAACATAAAAGAAACATTTGTTTACTTTTAGCCTTTTTTGTTTATCTCATTCAAGGTGGGGCATTTTTAATGTCCCCCTTATTTTTTTCTCTGTTTTAAAAATCTTTTCCTTCCTTTTGCATTTTCTTCAATAAATGAGGTGCTGAAAATCTTGGTCCATACTTTTCTTCATACACACTACATTTTTCAATAAATGCATCAAGACCATAGCTATTTACATATTGAAGAACTCCACCTGAAAAGGCAGGAAATCCCCAACCGTATACGCTTCCTAAGTTTGCCTCTGCTGCTGAATTAACTACTTTTTCTTGCATACACCAGATTGCTTCAATAACCTGAACAAAAAGCATTCTTTCCATAATTTCCTGAATATCAAATGATTCTTTTGTAGTAGGGAAGTGTTCTCTTAGATCATTCCATAACACTTTGTTTTCATTTTTTGCATATTCATAAAATCCTTTGTTTTTAAAACGACCTGTTCTATTTAATTCCTCCGTCATTTTTAAAAGCGTTGCAACAGCAGGATGTGCCACATACTTACTTCCATAATGGACTGCTGCTTGCTGTTCATATTTCAAAACCATCTTTAAAGACATATCATCCGCAAATGCTAATGCCCCTTTAGGCATTCCCGCTTGTAAGCCTAGGTTTTCAATCAATGCCGCAGGATAGCCTTCTTGCAACAAAGTTACCCCTTCTAAGATATAAGTATTTTGAACCCTTGCGGCATAGAATCCCCAAGCATCTTTTACAATAATTGGGATTTTACGGATCGCTCGTACGAAATCAAAAGCTTGTGCTATCGTCTCATCTGAGGTATCCTTTCCCCTTACTATTTCAACTAATGGTACGTCTTCTACAGGGTAGAAAAAATGTAGTCCAACATATTTCTCTGAACGAAAAGAGGATTTTGCTAATTTTGTAATTGGTATAGAAATCGTATTGGTGGCAAAAAGTGCATATTCATCAATAAACTGTTCGGTCTCTTTAATTGCTTTTGCTTTAATCATTTCATTCTCAAATACTGCCTCAATCACCAAATCACAATCTTTAAAATTTTCTGTCTTATCAGTTGTTGTAAGATTGTCTAATAATACTATCGCTTCTTGGACAGTGATTGTATCATTACTAGCGCGTATGGCTAATTGTTCTTTAGTGTATTTTTTTCCTAACTCTGCTATTGGTTTTGAAACATCTTTTAGTACCACTTTTATTCCTCTTTTAATACAACAAAACGCAATCCCAGATCCCATTCGACCCGCGCCAATAACGCCTACTTCTTTGGGCCTAAATTTTCCAAATCCTTTTGGCCGATTCACGCCTTTTTTAATAGCATTATAATCATACCAGAAGGTTTTAATCATATTGCTAGTTTTTGGATGCAATATCAATTTAGTAAATTGTTGTCGTTCTATTTTTAAGGCAGTATCAAAATCTACTTTAGATCCTTCTACTAAAGTATCTAGAATGCTTTGGTGAGCAGGGTAGTTGTTATAGGTGTTTTTAGATAAGTCTGCGGTCAATTGTTGTATTAAACGAATGGTCTTAGGATAGTGCGCTGTACCTCCAGGAATTTTACCACCTGTTCTATCCCAAGGTCTTCTTGTTTCTTTTTGATTCAATAACCATTTTTTTGCTTGCTCTAACATATCCTTATGGGTAGGTGCCACTTCGTCTATGATACCCACTTTTAATGCTTCTCTCGGACGATATTTTCTGCCATTGGTTAATATGTGAAATGCTTTTTCCAAGCCCAATAACCAAAGTAATCGAATTAATCCTCCACTTCCTGGCATCAAACCAAAAGAAATTTCTGGATGCCCCAATCGAATGTCAGAACTATCCAAAGCTATTCTATGATGACAGGCCAATGCCATCTCAAATCCTACACCTAAAGCATTCCCATTGATAGCCGCTACAACGGATACCCCTGGATGCTCTAAATCTCTAAAAAATTGAGATAGCTTTGTTGCTAATTCATAAATTTTTTCTGCTTCTTTGGTGGTATATAAATATTCTAAATCCCCACCTTCTAAAAAATTCTTTTTTGCAGAAGTGATTATAATACCTTTTAATACTCCTCTTTTCTTTTCTTTTTGAAGATGGTCAATGACAGGCCTCCAAAGATCACAAGTCTTATGATTGATGACATTTTCTTGCCGTCCTTCCATATCTATAGTTAGGGTGACAATATTATCGGTATCTTTTTTATATTTTATCATTCTTTTTTTATTTAGGAGTCAGGGGCGAGGAGTCAGGAGTCAGGCATACATGACGCTTGCATCACATATGCCTGACTCCTACCCCTGACACCTTTTTAAACAGTCTCTACAATCATACATGCCCCCATTCCTCCTTCAGCAGCTACGGACACTAATCCACGTTTTAATCCTTGTCGTTCTAAATCATTTAACAACATGCTAAGCAGCATTGTCCCTAGTGCACCAATCGGTTCTCCGAAAGCAATTGTTCCACCACAAGCATTTAGTCGATTAGCTGGAATAGAAAAATATTTTTGAAAATAGACACCTAGCGCACCAAAAGATTCATTGGTATACCATAGATCTATATCCTTTTCTTTTAGTTGAGCTTGTTGTAATGCTTTTTCTGCTGCTTTTACACCTCCTAAATGCATAATGCTTAAATCTGAGCTAGCAGTAGTAGCCATCACAATTTTTGCTTTTGCTCTTAGCCCTAATTGTTGTCCTTTTGCTTTACTACCTAACAAGATAAGAGCAGCTCCGTCTGCCGTAGGCGCAATATTTCCTAAAGTGTGGAAGGCTTTTATTTTTTCAACTAAAGGATATTTTTTTAATGCTGCCACTTCAAAACCAGCTCTACCCCATTTAGGAAAGATGGTTTCCATTGCTGCTATTTGTTCTATATCAATTGTTGGGTTGATTACTTCGTCTCGGTCTAAGAGTAAAATATTATTTTGGTCGTATATAGAGATAATGGAACTATCAAAACAACCTTCTTTTTGAGCAACAATTGCTTTCTCTTGAGAAGATAATGCATACTCATCTATTTCTATTCGATCTATATTATGTATGGTCGCCAGTAAATCAGCAGCCATTCCTGAAGGTATAGAACCAATTAAATTAATAACGTTTGGATCACTTGAAATAGCTCCTCTAAAATTAGAACGCTTCACTCGACTTGAACTTTCTAAACCACCCGCTATCATCAAATCTCCCCAGCCTGTCGTAATTTTTCCTGCTGCCAAACTAATGGCTTCTAGACCTGATGCTTGAAAGCGATTTATTTGCATACCGGGTATTTCTGTAGACCAACCAGAATATAACAATGCCGTTTTCATAATATTATCTCCTTGATCGCCAAAGGGAACGACACAGCCTAAAATGGCATCATCTATATCTTTTGTGTCAAATGCATTTCGATTCCCTAATGCCGCTAGACATCGGTGGAGTAAATCCAAGGGTTTTACTTGAAATAAGGCACCTGATGTGTCTCCTTTTCCGCAGGGAGTTCTCACAGCATCGTAAATGTATACTTCGGTCATTTTTTCTGTGGTGATTTTTTTTGATTGTGAGATTGTAAGATTGTAAGATTGCACACGTGACGTACACAATCTTACAATCACACAATCTCACAATCATTTCAAATTGAATTGTTTAGTCCGCAGGCTTACTCTTTAATCATTTGAATCATTTCCAAACAACTCCGTGATCTCCCCTTCTGTTGCCCTTAATTTATTTTGACAATAGTCTATTAAAGTAGCTGCTCGTTTCATTTGCTTCGATAAGTCATCTATCCCAATAGCATTGGATTCTATTTGAGTAACAATATCTTGCAACTCTAGCATAGCCGATTGATAGCTTTCATTTTTCTTGCTCATTTGATTACTTTACTTTTAATTGACCCATCTATAAATTGAGTTTCTAATATCGTGCCTTCCTTTATTTTTTTTGAACTTATTAGCATTTTTCCATTAGTATAGGTTTGGGTATACCCTCTTTTCATGATTGCGGTGGGCGCTAATAAGGTACAAATTTTATTTAATTGCGTTAACTTAGTTTGTTCGTACTTTAAATGATGTTTGACCACTATAGGTAAATGCTTGGTCAATTGATTCAAAGCAAATTGTTCTTCTTTTAGTTGTCCTTGAGTCGCCATAACCAACAGCCTTTTCATTTGTTGTAAAGTAGCGACCTCTTCTTGCAATTGCATTGCTGCTGTATTCTGTAAATATGCTTTGTTTTCTAATAACCAAGATTCAAAATGTAATGCCTTTCTAATTAAAAATTCTGCTACAGCAGTAGGCGTTTTTAAAGAAGTGTGGGCCACTCTATCTAAAATCGTCTCATCAATTTCATGACCTATTCCGACAATGACTGGTAATGAAAATTTGGCGATTGCTTTTCCCAAATCAAAACTATCAAATCCACCTAAGTCAATTTTCGATCCACCACCACGTATAATAACCACCGCATCAAATTCTCCTTTTCGAGCCGCTATTTTTTTTAATTGTGCTAATAATTCTTTTTCTACATGAATACCTTGTACCGCTATAGGAAATAAAATATTCCGAAAACTATAGCCATAAGAATTATTTTTAAGTTGAGCCAGATAGTCTTGAAGTCCTGCTGCGGTATTAGAAGATAATACGGCTAATCGTTGAACAACTGGAGGTAAATTTAATTGGTTGTTTTTATTTAGTAAATTAGCTTTTAGTAAGTCCTCTAAAATCTGCTGTCGTTTAATTTCTAGCTTTCCTATTGTGTAAGTTGGATCAACATCTTCGATTATTAATTTTAAACCATAGCGTTCATTAAAATCTATTCTTACATTCAACAATAATTCTAATCCCTCTTGCAATAACTCTGAAAGTGTATTCTTTAATCGCTTTCTGAGTAGCCAATAGGTCTGCCCCCAAATCATGGCATCGATCTGTGCAATTATTTTTTCTGAATCTTCTGATTTTTGAATTAAGGTGAGATAATATTGACCTCTACTTTCTTTAATCTGCGCTACTTCTGCCTTGACCCAAAGAGTATCAGGAAAGTTGAGATGCATTACTTGTCGAATGTACTCATTGAGATCGTATAGGGAGTAGGATTCCATGCTGTAAAGATAAGGAGTCGGGGAATGAAAATTAAAATGTAAATTAAAATTAAAACACTTGATGTAGTATGACGTTATCGTCAAGTGTTTTAATTTTTATTTTAATTTACATTTTCATTGAATTAAGATAAATATTTCCCAACAATAGGCATTCTACGTCCAACACCAAATGCCTTAGAAGATACCCGAATCATCGGCGCAGTTTGATACCGTTTAAATTCATTGATATTCACTAGTCTGAGAATGCGGTGAACTAATTTTTTATCATAGCCCATATCAATGATGTCTTTCGGACTTTTACGCTCTTCGATATAGTGATACAAAATAGGATCTAAAATATCATATTCTGGCAAGCTGTCAGAGTCTTTTTGATCAGGGCGAAGCTCGGCAGAAGGCGGTTTGGTGATGGTGTTTTCAGGAATCACCTCTCCGTCTTTATTAATAAACCTAGCCAATTCAAATACCTCCATTTTGTATACATCGCCTATAACAGATAGGCCGCCACACATATCTCCATAAAGCGTTCCATAACCAACGGCTGCTTCACTTTTATTAGAAGTATTTAATAAAATATTACCAAATTTATTAGACATGGCCATTAGTAATAATCCTCTGGTACGTGCTTGAATATTTTCTTCTGCTAGACCAAATTTAGTCCCTGCATAGTGGGGGGATAATACTTCTTTAAATGCTTCATAGGGTTTTGAAATAGGCATAATATCATATTGCATCCCTAAATTCATTGCTAAGTTTCTAGCATCATTAATGGAATGATCGGAAGAAAATTCAGAAGGCATTAAAACAGCTCTTACATTTTCAGGGCCTAATGCTCTAGCGGCTAATACAGCGGTCACTGCCGAATCAATCCCACCTGATAGTCCTAATATTGCTCTTTTAAAACCAAGTTTTCCAAAATAATCTTTAATACCCATGACGATTCCATCATGAATCAAAGTCATTTTATCTTTAGGCTGAACGGTATTCTTTTTATTAGATAGTACCTCGTCTAATTCATAAGTCTTCAAGCATTCTTGAAAATAGGGCATTTCATCGTATACCTTTCCATTAGGAGACATGACTATAGAACCACCATCAAATATTATTTCTGTTTGTGCCCCTGAATGATTGATATAAAAGATGGGTACTTTATATCGAGAGGTATTGGCCTTTAAAATTTTTAAACGTGCAGTTGCATGATTATAAGAGAATGGAGAGGCGGACAGATTAATCATGAAATCTGGCTTTTGCGGCATCAGTTCATCCATTGGACAAACTTTATATAAAGGGTTTTTATTCCCAATATTCCAGATGTCTTCACAGACGGTTAAGGCAATTGTTTTGCCTTTGAATTTTACTGTTTTAAATTCGGTCGCTGGTTCGAAGTAACGATACTCATCAAAGATGTCATAGGTTGGCAAAAGCGCTTTATGCTGTACGTGCTGGATTTTTCCATTCGCTAAAAAGTAGGCAGAATTATATAAATCCTTTCCTTCTTTGACAGGATTTCGACTAGGTGAGCCTACTGCTATAGCAATACCTTTTGCCGCTTTTGCTAAGGCTTTTACCGTTTTTTCTGCAAGATCTATAAAATCTTCAAATTCTAAAAAATCTCTTGGTGGATAGCCACAAGTTGCTAGTTCGCTGAAACAAACAATATCTGCTTTTTGAGCTTTAGCAGTTTTTACTGCTTCTAGCATTTTTTTCAAATTCCCATCGAAATTCCCAATATGGAAATTTAGTTGCGCCATCGCTATTTTCATAAGTTGTTTTTTTGTAGCTCAGAATTCATTCCGAGAGAGCTGCGATTACCTCTGGTTAAAAATTCATTCGATTTGTTTTTTTTCTTTTCTAGATAGTGAATTATTCAATCACCACATGAGACACCTCTTCCACATTCCAATCAATTACCAATCCCCCCGCTAAGCTTTTGGCAATTTCTTTGCCATAGAGGACTTCTGCTAAATATAATGCTGCTTCAAAAGATTTTGCACCTCCTGCGGAGGTGATATATTTCCCATCATGAACAAAAAGCACTTCTGAACGAACATCCAAATGTGGAAACATTTTTTTGTATTTATCAATATCACTTGGAAAAGTGGTCGATACTGCCTCGTCTAAAATCCCTGCCTTTGCTAACACGAATGCACCATCGCAATGAGACGTAATATAAAGGGCTTCTTTATCTACTTTTTTAACAAAATCAATCATCTTTTCATCTTCTAGATCGGTATCTAAATGATGCTCTGCACTAGGCACCACTAATATATCAATCTTTGGTAAATCATTCGATAGATAATTAAAATCTGGTAGCAATCGCATCCCTTCAAACGTTGTAATGGGTTCTAGCGTATTCGCTACTAGAAAAGTATTCATTGCCTTAATATTTTTTCTAAAAATGGTATGTTGGAAAATATCGTATGGAGCAGTGAGTTCTGTATTATAAACTCCATCCATTATTAGGAAGGCTACATTGTATCGGTCAGCAGGCAGTTCTAGTACTCGTTTTGGAACGGCCTTGGACGTATCAATGCTTTTTGTGGATTGACAAGCTAATAGAAAGACTAAAGAGAGGAGGTATATTTTATTCATATGAAGATGTTAGTACTTGTTTAATAAACTTCTGCTGATCCATTATCCCAAAATACTCGTTCCCTTAAATCTTCTTTACGGCTTCGCCAGGCTTTCTCTGAGCAGCGTTGAAAACATCGTTAAAATCTAATTGAATACTATTGAATAAATCATTGATATCTGCTTGGTCAGGCGTAGCAGCATTAGGATTGTCCTTTATATCAACATCTGTGGCAGTACACGCACTCAGTAATACGATCAAGAAGTATAGAGGCCAGTTATTCCGAGTTTTCATTATTTTTTGCATTGTAGAATGGTTTTGGAAAGTGAAGAAATACTACTGTCTTTTGTCTTTGTAACGATAGAAAGTCCTTTAACGCTTCCATAAAATCTTCTTGAAGCTGAATACAATTTCAATTAAAATTTACAACCCAGTTTTAGTTAATCCAGCTTTTTTAAAATTTCATTATCTATCAACCGAATATCGCCTGTCCAGATAGCTGCACAAGCAACAATATACGGAGACTCTTCATAGTCCGATATAGGCTGTAAGGTATAGCCATCTACTATATCCAAATATTCAGGTTTAAAATCAGGTACCTCGCTTAATAAGGCGATCGCCTTTTCTTTTACTTTTCTTACAGAATCTTTTTGCAGCCAATCATTCAGTGAACGAAGTGTTTTGGAAATAATAGGTGCCTTCTCTCTATTGTCAGATGTGAGGCGCACATTTCTAGAACTTAAAGCTAAGCCATCTGCCTCTCTAATAATAGGACAGACAACCAGCTTCGTTTTGCTCTTCATTTGTTGAAGCATGTGATAAATCAAGGTAAATTGCTGAAAATCTTTCTGGCCCATATATAAGCGATCTGGTTTTGTAATATCTAATAATCTATAAACCACCTCTACTACACCATCAAAATGCCCTGGTCGGTAAAATCCTTCCATCACTTTGTCTATTGGACCGAAATCAAAAGAAGGGATCACTATGTCTTTCGGATAGACTTCTTCTACACTAGGATAAAATACCACATCATTTCCAGATTGAGCCAATAAATCAATGTCTTGTGCCTCCGTACGAGGGTATTTTTCTAAGTCGGCAGGATCATTAAATTGAGTAGGATTAACAAAAATACTACAGACACTAATATCGTTTTCCGCTTTCGCTTTTTTTACCAGAGAAGCATGTCCTTGATGAAGTGCGCCCATCGTAGGAGTATATCCTATTTGAAGTCCTTTTGCTCTTTGTTTCGACAAATATTCTTGTAATTGATCTACTTTTTTGAACAATAACATGGATAATAGATTTTTTAATTTAGCTAATGAACTAAGATAGATCTAGACATATTCCAAGCCATTTCTATCAGATTAGTCTTCTTTAGGACGAATATTATCTAATATAGATACGCTGCCAAGGTATATTTATCCATCCAAAAAATAGCATACTTACCTCAACACTTTTAACTAGAGTTTAACGAGTATAAAAGTCCGTAAAATAGTTAAAAGTGGCATTTTTTTGCTATTTTTGCACCTCTTCTAGTACGAGAAGGAACGTTTAAGCACTCAAAAAAGCATGTTAAGTTTAATTTTTGCGGTGTTCAATCGTTTAATCTTTGACAGTATTTTTAACTTCAAATAGGTTTAATGAGTAAGAAGAAGGTTTTGATTGTGACGCAGGAGATGAAGCCTTACACCGCACTCTCCGAGATTTCTGAAATTGCCAGAAAACTCCCCCAATACATTCAAGAAAATGGCATGGAAATCAGAATTTTAATGCCAAGATTTGGGACAATCAATGAAAGGCGGCACCGCTTACACGAAGTAGTCCGTTTATCAGGAATGAATATCATCGTAAACGATGATGATTATCCATTAATCATTAAAGTAGCTTCTGTTCAGGGTGCAAGAATGCAAGTTTATTTCTTGGACAATGAAGATTTTTTCAAACGAAAGTCTGTTTTTGCGGATTCTGAAGGAAAAGCTTTTGAGGATAATCCTGACAGAATGATTTTCTTCTGTAAAGGTGTTTTAGAAACAGTTAAAAAATTCGGCTGGCCACCTGATATTATTCATTGCCACGGTTGGATGACGAGTTTGCTACCTTTATATCTCAAAACAGCCTACCAATCAGAGCCATTGTTTAATAATGCTAAGATTGTTTATTCTGCATATGATAGCGAAATAGGAACTCCTTATTCTGAAGATTTCTTAGAGAAAGCCTCTATTAATAATTTAGAAACACAAGATTTATCAGCTTATACTAAAGATAATCAATTTACTTTAGTCAATGGTGCTGCTCAATCAGCAGATGCTATTATTATAGGGAGCGAAGGCGTAGAGGAAGAATTAATAGATGATATCAAATCATTAGACAAGCCAGTTTTAGATCCTCCAAATGAAGAGGATTTATTATCCTCTTATCTTGGGTTTTATAAATCACTTTTAGAAGAAGAAGAAACCGTACAATAAAAGTTACTTTAACGACACTGATAAGAATTAAATATCAAAAACGAGGAATAATAATACTTATTCCTCGTTTTTGTTTTTGAAGTTATATTACACAAATGTTTTATAAAAAAGAGGTATACAAGGAATGAAGAATAAATGACTTTTAAAGCAATTCCAAATACCAAAGGTTATATTCACAATAATGAGACTAACAGCATTTTTACTCTCCTTTTTTACATTAAGTATTATCTTTTCTTGTACGGAATCAACCCCTATTGGCGCTGAATTATTAGAAGAAGATCAAGCTAATCTTGAATTTTCTGATGCTATTCCTCTTACCGTCAAGACAGTTGAGGGGGCACCAATCCCTTCTTATAGTCCTTTTGTTACTTTTCAATTGCCTAATTATCTGTTTGGAGAAATAGATGATCCAGACTTTGGCAAAAGTAATGCAAGTATATATAGCCAAATTTCTAAGAGTTTTGTACCACCTTTTCTTGAAGGTACATTTATGGTAGATTCTATCATTTTATCTATAGATTATGACTCTCTAAATTTTGCTGGTAGTTTTTCCGAACCCCTTAATGTAGAAGTGTATAGATTGCAGGAGAGTTTATCTAATACAGCAGATTATACTTCTAATCAAACATTCGTTACAGAAGACAATTTGATAGGAGAGGCCATTATTCGCCCCTCTTTCCTAGATAGTGTGGCAATAGGCAATTATGTTTTCGGCACCGATTCGATTGCTACAACTATAGAACCTGCACATATTCGAATACCCCTTAAAATAGAATTGGGTCAAGAACTACTAGATTCTGTTTTTTATACTTCGGACACTGCTTTTGTCAATCTTTTCAGAGGAATTCATATTAGGCCTGCGACTTCAAACGGAGGGGTAGCCTCTTTCAATTTTAATTCACCAATTAGTAGAATTACTCTTTACTACCGCTCTGTTCAAAGAGATATATTATACGAATATCGCTATCCTTTTACAGTAGGTAATGCTCGGAATAGTTTATTGGTTCATGAAACAGAGGGGGCAGCGATCAATGATGCCATTAATAATGAAAATTCTGATTTTTTATATATGCAATCTATGGCAGGATCTAATATTGAAATAAATTTCCCAGATATATCTGGCTTTGAAGATGCAATTGTTAATAGAGCAGAATTAGAATTAACGGTTGCGAATATAGGAACGAATGCCAATAGATTTCCTCTTGTTCAGCAAATTGTAGCCTCTAGTTTACGAGACGGCGAAATAGAAGTGGTTGATGATGTGTTATCAGCTATATTGAGTACTAATCCGATAGATACGGACGTATTCGGAGGTATTCCTGTTAGAGAAACGATAGATGGAGTGACATTAACTAAATATAGAATTAATCTTTCTTCTTATTTTCAGACTTTACTGGAAGGCAGATCCGATCCAACAATTTTATTGACTGGCGGAGCAACACAAAATGCTTTTTATTTGTCTATTACGCCAAAAGGAAGTCGTGGAAATACGGTTATATTCTATGGTCCAAACCATCCAACCTTTGCTCCAAAATTAAATCTAATTTATACTGGTTTATAAAGAATTTTGGTTCTGCAACAATCACGATATTTGTCAAAGAATCATAATCTTTAAAAGAAGATCATGGAGTCCGCTAGTCTATGAATTTTCTAGATTAGGGATTCCTATCAAAAGCCAGAATATGTAGGATATTTTTCTAGAATTCCTTATGGCATATTTTTAGTATCTAAATACTAAGTAAGGAACGATGAAAAAATAAACTTACAAATAAGCTACTCTAAATTTGTAAATTTATTTCTACATCGTTCCTAAGTGCTTGGACACATGGGTGTTTGAATCAAAAAAAGGTATAAAATTAACTAAGTAACACTCCGTTCACTCTTCTAATAACTACTTGCTTTCTATCCAAATAGTCACATAATTCGCTAGGTAGCAATTTTTAATGCTTTGTGGGTTCAGAAAGGTTTGGTTTGTTCTAATTCACTCACCTGATCCCTTTTTTTGGTATGTAAGAATAACCAATACTTAAAATAGAGAACCTAACTTTATGTAACTTGATACGAAAAAAAAACGTAATCTTTCCTAATATACCTCAGTGGCTAAAACTGTTGAGTTATTCGTTGACTGTTACTTATACTGTTTCAAGAAATGTAACTATTCACATAGGCTATTAAATTACTTCGCCAATAGTTTTTGCAGTATAGACACCATTTAACTCTTCCCTATTTAAGCCATTGTTTGAAAGGTAATAAACTTAAAACTAGAACCATTTAAAAATATTTTTCATGTGTGGAATTGTAGCATATTTAGGTAAAAAACAAGCTTATCCCATTTTATTAAAGGGGTTAAAAAGATTAGAATATAGAGGATATGATAGTGCTGGTGTTGCATTACTCAATGGTCAATTAAACCTCTATAAGAAGAAAGGTAAAGTGCAAGACTTAGAGACTCATATTGCAGAACGATCAACAAAGGGAACGATAGGAATTGGTCATACCCGATGGGCAACGCATGGTAAGCCAGATGATATTAATGCACACCCACATATCTCTAGTAATGGACAATTAGTATTGGTTCATAATGGAATTATAGAAAATTATGCCCTTTTAAAAGAGGCACTCAAGAAAAACGGACATACCTTTGAAACAGAAACAGATACAGAGGTATTAGTCAATTTAATTGAAGAAATCCAAAAGACAGACAACCTACCTTTGGAAGAAGCGGTTCGAGTAGCATTAACAAAAGTAACAGGTGCTTATGCCATCGTTGTGATGGATAAGAATGATCCTGATAAATTGGTAGCTGCTAGAAAGTCAAGCCCATTAGTAGTAGGGGTAGGAGATGATGGTTTTTATTTGGCTTCAGATGGAACACCAATAGTAGAACATACTAGAAAGGTAGTTTATTTAAAAGATGAAGAGATAGTTACCTTAACACGGTCTGGTGAAATGGATATTAAAACAATTTCTAACGAAATAGAACATCCATTTATACAAGAATTAGAATTAGAATTAGAAACGATAGAGAAAGGAGGCTATGAGTATTTTATGCTGAAAGAAATTAATGAACAACCCTCTACGATTAGAGAATGTTTAAGGGGTCGATTGAATGCAGATGAAGGATGGATTAAACTAAGTGGCGTTGATAATTTATTGAATAAGCTTTTAAATGCAGACCGATTTATTATCGTTGGATGTGGTACTTCTTGGCATGCAGGTTTAATAGCTGAATATTTGTTTGAAGATTTTGTTAGAGTACCTGTAGAAGTAGAATATGCTTCAGAATTTAGATACAGAAATCCAATTATATCAGAGAGAGACATTGTATTTGCCATCTCTCAATCCGGAGAAACAGCGGATACTTTAGCTGCATTAGAGCTGGCTAAAGAAAAAGGCGCTTCTATCTATGGTGTTGTTAATGTTGTAGGTTCATCTATAGCTAGGATAACGGATGAAGGTTCTTACATACATGCAGGCCCAGAGATTGGTGTTGCCTCTACGAAAGCTTTTACAGGACAAGTAACTTTACTGACAATGATTGCTCTAACATTGGCTAATAAAAAAGGTACTATTTCTAATGCTTATTATCGTCAATTGATTACAGAACTGGAACAAATTCCGAGTAAAGTAGAAAAAGCCCTACAAAAAAATGCACAAATAAAATTTATAGCTAAGGAAATCAAGGATGCTCCGAATGCTTTATATCTAGGTAGAGGGTATAATTTCCCTGTTGCCTTAGAAGGAGCACTCAAATTGAAAGAAATTTCTTACATTCATGCTGAAGGATATCCAGCTGCCGAAATGAAGCATGGCCCAATTGCATTAATAGATGAAAATATGCCTGTTATTGTAATGGCCACGAATAGAAGCGCTTATGAAAAAATAATTAGTAATATTCAAGAGGTCAAAGCTAGAGGAGGGCGAGTGATTGCAATTATTTCGGAAGGAGACACAGAAATTAAAGATATAGCAGACTATACAATAGAAATACCAGAAACAGAAGAGCCACTAACACCCTTAATATCGGTAATTCCCCTTCAATTGTTATCTTATCATATTGCTTTAATGCGTGGTTGTAACGTCGATCAGCCTCGAAACCTAGCAAAATCGGTAACAGTTGAGTAACTTTACAATTTTATAGGGAGATTCAATAAGGTTAAAAGCCTTTCCCTCTAATAACAGAATACAGGGTTTCTTTATAAGAGAACGTGAAAAATATAGGGTCGAAGTTACAAACTCCGATCATCGCACGCTCTTTTGAGTTGACTCCATGCCGATATTTGAAGTTTGTAATCATAGCCGTCAGGCTAAGGTTTGTAACTTGACTTTTGGTTAACATTTTTATAGAAACCCTTTAACAGAATACGAAAATCATGATGGTAGATAACCAACTTAATATGGAATATAATTCTCAAAGAGAATTATTAATCATTCCAGAATATGGCCGTAATGTACAGCGATTGATCTTGCATGGAAAAGCAATTGAAGATCCAGAAGAACGTCAAGAATTTATTGAGAAAGTAGTATTGTTGATGCAGCAAATGCATCCACAAAATAGAAATATTGAAGATTATAAAGAACGATTGTGGAAACATGTCTTTAGAATCGCAGAATATGATTTAGACGTTTCTCCTCCAGGTGGAATTATTCCAACACCAGAAGATTATAAGAAAAAGCCTGAAAAGATCGCTTATCCTAGCTCAGAAGCTAGATTTAGGCATTATGGCAATAACGTGCAGCAGTTAATTAACAAAGCCTTAGAAATGGAAGAAGGCCCCAAATTGCAAGGCTTCATTAAGGTTATTGGATCTTATATGAAACTAGCTTATAAGACTTGGAATAGAGAACATTTTGTGAGTGATGAAGTGATTAGAGAAAATCTATTAAGTTTATCTGATGGAAAATTAACCCTTCCAGAAGATACCTCTATTGATAATCTAGCTAATGCCAAAAAGCGGAAGAAAAGTTCTGATGGGCGAGATAGAGATTATAGAGACAATAGAAGAGGCAGAAATAATGATAATAGGCGAGGAAGAGACAATAGAAGAAGCAGAAGATAAATATTTTGTTTATCTTTGTATGCAGAAAACACAATTTGTTAATAAAATAAATATTTTACATGTCTTTTGAAGTAGTAGGTCGATTACACAAAATCTATGATACAGAGAAAAAAACAGATTCTTTTCAAGCTAGAGAATTTGTAATAGAAGTGGACGGGAACTATCCACAATTCGTAAAATTTCAATTAGTGCAAGATCGTTGCGCACTTATAGATACCTATAAGGAAGGAGATACTATAAAAGTACACTTTGATTTAAGAGGCCGTGAATGGCAAGGAAAGTACTTTACCAATTTGAATGCGTGGCGAGTAGAAGCTGGAGAAGCTGCTGCTAGTGCACCACCTCCACCTCCCGCTGCTGAAGGAGCTTTTCCTACTGTTAGCGATGCTCCTGCTTCCGCAGAAGATGATTTACCATTTTAGTCATTGGTAAATTCTTCTTTAAAAAAGCCTTTTTGATTGTCTAATCAAAAAGGCTTTTGTTTTACACATATTACTCGTCCGTTCTGCTCAATTAGAAAAAGAAAAAGTATACCTTGTAAATTTCACGAAAATCTAAAAATGAATAAACCAAACCTCTTTGGAATAATGCACTCAAATAGAGATTTTACTGCAAAGGGAAGTTGGGGTAAAAATCAATTTAATTCTTCTTTTCCTGCTGCTTTAACAGCTTTTATATATTCAAAAGGTTTAGAATGTAAATATTTAACATTATCTAACAAATTAAAAATTGAGCATAAATTCCTAAAAGTTGAGGACTTCTTTGGACAAGTTCCGACTTCAGAAGATATATTCTATGCATTTGAAACTCAATATTCTCCTTATCAGCAATTAGTTGTAGGAACACTACCAAGAGTAGATTTGGTTACTCAAAGTAGGAAAAGTGGTAATTGTTTAGCTCCAATTGAAATTAAATTAACTGCACTTCCTGACAATACTACATGTGAATTGCCTGAAAATAAATATGGTAGTGAGATTGTAATTAGACCTGATACAATAGTTTATTTAGCTTGTAGTATTGCTCATAAATTTTCCAAAGGCAAAGGTAAGCTAAAGAAAATTTTTGGCAATAAATACTCAAAAATAAAAGATTGGACGGAAGGTATAAATGTTCAACCTTTGCTACCAAATATGATAAAGGATATTGATACTATTTGTCAGACACTGAAACAAAAACAAAATCCTTTGATTCTTCAACCAATATGGAAAACAGCAGGAAAATCGCCAAGACTTTCAGAATATTGTTTAGATGTTTTTGTTTGGAGCGATTTAGCTTTTACAAGGCTTTTCATCGATGCGACTACTTCTGAAATAGCAAGAAATAAAACAAAAATATCAAGACAATCAAGAACAGTAGTTTGGCTTTTCAGGATGTTGTATGATTTTGCGATGAAGGGTCAAATTAATCACGAATTAGTAATTGACAGTCTTTCTTTTAACACAAAGAATGATAAAGCATTTGCTTTAAGTGGTAAAGTTACTCATAGATATATGAATTCTAAGGAGTTGACGAAACCAAGGATACACAAAGAGGAAATCAAAAATATAATTTTAGGTGGTGGACATAATATGCTAAGCCCAGAAAGAAGGTTTGATGCTATTATTTTTAATTCTCCCGAACTTTTTGAATAACTTTATACTATGATGAATACGATTGATTTATTTTCAGGCTGCGGAGGATTATCATTAGGTTTTGAGAATGCAGGTTTTGAAGTATTGGCTGCTTTTGATAATTGGAAACCAGCAGTAGAAATTTATAGAGATAATTTTCAACATCCAATTTTTGAATCTGATTTAGCAGACAAGACAATTATTGAACAGATAAGACAATTTGGTCCTGAAATTATTATTGGAGGTCCCCCATGTCAAGATTTTTCAAGTGCAGGCAAGAGAGACGAAACACTTGGTCGTGCAGACTTGACCCTTTCGTATGCTAATATAGTTTCTTCTGTAAAACCTAAGTGGTTTTTAATGGAAAATGTTGCACGAATAGAGAAGAGCAGAATCTTAAAAGAAGCAATTGAAGTTTTTAAAGCAAGTGGTTATGGTTTAACAAAACAAATCCTAAATGCAAGTTTTTATGAAGTACCTCAGAGAAGGAAACGTTTTTTCTTAATTGGAAGATTGGGAGGAAAAGATAATGAATTAGAATATTATCTATCCAAAAATCAATCAAAAAAAGAAATGACTTTATTTGACTATTTCGGTAATAGTTTAGATTTAGAATTTTATTATAGGCACCCTCGAAGTTATGCACGTAGAGGGATATTCAGCATTTATGAACCAAGTCCAACTGTAAGAGGAGTTAATCGACCAATGCCAAAAACGTATAAAAAACATAGTGGTGACCGATGTGAACCATCTGAAAATGTCAGGGCATTGACTACAATTGAAAGAAGTTATATCCAAACTTTTCCAAAAGACTTCAAATTTTCAGGAACGAAAACCAATCTTAACCAGATGATTGGTAATGCTGTTCCCGTCCAACTTGCCAAACATGTAGCCCAAAGCATAATTGAGTTCAAAAAAGATTTAGAAAAAGACAATTTGAAACAAGCTGATAGATTTGGGCAATTACAATTGGAAATGAAATAAAAAGAAAACGTCAATATAAATAGCAAGTTATATTAAATCTCTTTGTTTAAACTCTCTATTTATTATGGAGACGTTCCATCTAATTTTTTTTCAATTCTTTTAGTAATTAGTAAATTACTACATATATTTCAACAATTCTTATATTCGCTGCTATAAACTATTGGAATCTGTTTCTTTTTGATAAGTAAAGTGTATTCTTATTAGATGACATTCAAACCTTCTTAATATGAAAAATATATTCTTTTTCCTTTTTATAATATTATATGTTGCTTGTAGTCCAACTAAAACTATTGTAGAGCAACAACCAGTATCAGTAGAAATACCTACCATTAAAACGGTGGACCAAATGACGGATGCTGAATTAAAAATACATGCAGACGAATTAGCCCATAAGTATATTATAACTGATGGACATGTAGATTTGCCTTATCGGCTTAGGATCAAAAATTTTAAATTAACGAAAGAATTTTTGGGTATTCCTATTGAAACAACCGAAGGAGATTTTGATTATGTTCGAGCTAAAAAAGGAGGATTAGATGCTCCATTCATGTCCATTTATATTCCTGCATCTTATCAAGAAACGGGCGGTGCAAAAGAATTTGCAGATTCCTTGATTGATATGGTGAGTGGTATTGCGATTGCACATCCAGATAAATTTGCGATTACGACTTCTCCTCAACAAGTTGCAAATAATTTTGAGAAAGGTATACTTTCTCTTCCTATGGGAATGGAAAATGGTGCACCAATTGAAGATGATATAAATAATGTGGCCTACTTTCATGAGCGAGGCATTCGATATATTACACTTACTCATTCTAAAGATAATTTGATTTGTGATTCTTCTTATGATACTACTAGAACTTGGAATGGCTTAAGTGCCTTTGGAAAAGAAGTAGTATTAGAGATGAACAGAGTAGGTATTATGGTTGATATATCGCATGTTTCAGATTCTACCTTTTATCAGGTGATGGAACTAACAGACGTACCTTGTATTGCTTCCCACTCTTCTACTAGAAAATATACACCTGGTTTTGAACGGAATATGAATGATGATATGATTAAAAAATTAGGAGAGAATGATGGCGTTATTCAAATAAATTTTGGTTCTACCTTTTTGGATGGAGAGATAGCAAAGCAGCGAAATGGATTAAGAGGAAAGTTAATGACTATACTAAAAGAAAAGAAACTAGACTTTAGGGATGAAGCGGCGAAGCCAATCATAGAACAATTCCAGAAAGAAAACCCTGCCCTTTTCTCAGATGTGGAAAAAGTGGCAGATCATATAGATCATGTTGTGGCACTAACAGGCAGTTCTAAACATGTAGGATTTGGTTCAGATTATGATGGTGTTGGAGATAGTCTACCTACTGGATTAAAAGATGTCTCTCAATTTCCTAACTTAATTTATACCTTATTAAAAAGAGGATATACAGAAGAGGACATTGCTAATATCTGCTATAAAAATGTTTTTAGAGTATGGTCTAAAGTGGAAGCGGTTGCTGCGGCATCCAAGTAAAGAAATTTTGCAAGCAAAATTTTAGTATTGAACGAAGAGGCGCAAAGATGCAAAGTTATAATTGTTATTCTCTGCATTTTTGCATCTCTGCGTTTAATAAATATCAGAAAATTTAAAAAATAAGATTGAGTACGCAAAACAAAAAAATAGGAGTTATTGGAGTAGGTAGTTTTGGTACAGCTATAGCTAATCTATTAGCATTAAATGGTGTAGATACGCTGTTGTATAGCCGACAACCTAAATTAATTCAAAAAATTAAAGAGACAGGACAGCATCTAGGTATTACTATATCCGACCATATAAGCCTCACTGATGATTTAGAAAAAATAGCAACTACTTGTGATTTAATCTTCCCGATTATTCCTTCTAAAAGTTTTAGGAATCTAATGCAAGAATTAGGTCCTTATCTTCAACCTTACCACATTCTCATACATGGAACTAAAGGCTTTGGCTTGAAAAATTTTCAAGAAGAAGCATTACTCTTTCATGAAACAAACCTAACTAGAGATAATGTTTGTACGATGAGTGAAGTCATTCGGCAAGAAAGCGTAGTCGTTAGAATTGGATGTCTTGCTGGACCTAATTTAGCTTCAGAAATACTAGATGGACAACCAACAGCTACGGTTATTGCTAGCCCCTTTACGGAGGTTATAAAAAAAGGAAGAAAGCTATTAAATAGCAGACAATTTCATGTTTTTGGTTCTCATGAATTATTAGGAACAGAGTTAGCTGGTGCTTTAAAAAATATTATTGCTATAGGGTCAGGTATATTAGAGGGAATGGGTTTAGGTAAAAATATTCAAGCAATGCTTATTACAAGAGGTCTTACAGAAATGATCCATATAGGTGGAGCTATGGGCACAGAGGCTAAAGCTTTTCTAGGTACTGCGGGGATTGGAGATTTAATTGCAACTGCAACTAGTCAGGATAGCCGAAACTATACTTTTGGTATGCGTCTTGGAAAAGGAGAAGACCTTGAATCTATTATCAATTCTATGCCTGAGTTAGCAGAAGGTATTCGAACTTTAAAGATTGTTAAGCAATTGGCTAAGCACTATAAATTGCACGTTCCTATCACAGAAATGTTATACAATGTGGTGTTCGAAGCATTCGATATGAAGAGAGCATTACACTATTTGATGAAATATCCTTACGCAGTAGATGTAGATTTTATGTAAACAAACAAGTCATATTATATCATTGCCAAACTGCCTAAGACTGTGGTAGTAGCGAAATTTCTGACGCTGTTACCTACTCACTCCTGTATCTTCTATCCGAACACTTATTTTTTTTATTCCTTCAATAGGATCTTTTCGCATAAACTGCTCAATCGTAATGGTATGTTTTCCAAGTGTATTAAAATAAGCTCCTTTTTGGGAAGGAACTAACAAACTACAAGAACTATTCCCACAATCTCCATACCACTGGCCATACTTGTCTGCTAATTCAAAAGATACTTGTTGTTCTATTCTTTTTCCAGTCGGAAATTGGGTATGCAGTTTTAAATACAGATTTTGGTAAGTATAGTCTGTAGAGTGGGCTAACTCTAGATAGATATTATAGATTTTGGTTGTATCTGTAATTTGGAAGGTATAGTTAAGTGTATCTTTATAAAGCCATTTTCCTTCTATGATTTCCTCTGATTCTTCATAAATATAGTTCTTGTTATTACAACTTATTATAAAGAATAAACAGAAGATAAATGCAGCTAAGACAATCGACCATTTTTTACTGGAATAATAATTCCTATTACTTTTTTCCATGTACAGCTATTCTTTGATAATTAGCTATTTATGAAGATAGCTTTTGGTAATCGGCAAGCAGTAGCTTTGATATAGTTTTTAGAGGGAGCAAATTTGTTAGGCTTTTTTGCAAAAAAGCCTAACAAATTTGCTCCCTCTAAAGTAATCTACTAAACATACTTGTTGCCGAGTCTTAAGAGAAAGAACTATAGCCTGACGGCTTTAGTTTGTATGCTTGATGCGATAGGAGAATCGTATGGCATCGAAGTTATAAACTTCGACGATCTCACTACAATCACGGAATTTGTCAGAGAACCTAAATTCTTAAAAGGAAGGACAAGCAACTGCAAAACCTGTAAGCCGGATTCTGTAAATAAACTAATGACATTCGACGAATTACAGCCCAACATCAATAGATTATTTTTCTATCATTTATCTCGAATAATCCTCACGGATTATCTCTAGCTGCCTACCCCTCCCGACGGAATGCACCCGAAAGTACATCCACGCTAAGCGAGCAACTTATCTCTTACGAATCAGGATATATGCGGCATTTCAACTCACGAGGTTTATCCGCCTCCTCAGTTACCTGAAGACACTGTGTGCTCTTACCACACATTTTCACCCTTACCGTTTCTCTAAGATAAATCTTAAAGGAAGTTGGCGGTTATTTTCTGCGACACTCTCTGTATCTTTAGTTTTCTTGATAAATCAAAACAACAAAAGATCCCATCCGTTAGATGGCGTGATGCTCTACGTTGTCCGGACTTTCCTTTTCCAATACAAGATTGGAACGATAGAACAGTCTTACAGCGCTTAATCCTATACCACACTGCAAAAATACTTTTTTTAAGGCAAAATATCGGGAAAAGAAACTTTGAATTATGAAGAACTATAGTATTTAATAGGTAATGAAGTAGTATAAGAAAAGTTGTAATTTTGAAAGATTAGGAAATAATGTTTTTTTAAAGATGACAAAATGACAAATAAAGAATTGGAAGAAATAATTACAAACATATCAAAGATTATTAGAGGTAGATATGGAAATTGGGAATTTGAAATAAACACTACACAGTTTATATGTTTGACGAATGAATATCATAATAGAAAATGACTTCTATAAATATGATACGTTTTTTTAGCCGTCTCTATTTTGTCAAAAGACCGCACAACTTCTTCCCCATTTTTGATAAATTGATTAGTCATCTCTTTTTGAGTTAAAATAGTTTCTACATGTTTGGCTAATTGTTGGCTATCACCAACAGATGCTAATAAACCGTTTTTTTGATGTCTTATCATTTCTGGAATTCCTCCTGCATCTGTGGATACAATAGGTACTCCACAAGCCATTGCATCTAAGACAGAAGTCCCTAAACCTTCTTCTTTACTAGTAAAAAGAAACACATCTACCTCAGGTAAAATTTGGGGTATATCTTTTCGAAAACCGATTAAAGTGATAAATGCCTGAAGCTCTTTTTTTGCTATATAGGCTTGTATATCAGTTCCTTCCCCACCATCTGCTCCTATAATGAAAAAATGGAAATTGGTCTGCTTCTGCAATAAAATAGCTGCTGTATCTACGAAGGTAAAATAATCTTTGTGGGGAGCTATAGCGGCTACATTAGCGATAATAGAAGTTGTATCTGGTATCCCAAATTCTTTCCTCAAAATTTTGGTATTTTCATACTTGAATTTTGATAAATCAATACCACTATGTACTACTTTCAATGTTGTAGGATCACCAATTGCAGGTGCTAATATATCTTGTACTTTATGTGAAACAGAGATGATTGTTTTAATGGAAGGATGGTTATATTTTTTTCTAGAAAGCATAGTACGCTTTACTGGAAAATCAACTCTTCGACTCAATATATAAGGGGTTTGATTACCTATTAATGCACTCATATAGGCAAAGGTGTGACTATGCGAATCATGCAAATGTACTAAGTCCACGCTTAATTGAGTGCACAATTTTTTTAATTGGAAACCAATAATAGGATTGATAGAGAAGCCTTTCCAATAAGTAAAATGAGGCCAATTTTTAAATAGGCAATGTGCAGCTAGT
Organism: uncultured Saprospiraceae bacterium; assembly: GCA_964402245.1. Lineage (GTDB taxonomy): Bacteria > Bacteroidota > Bacteroidia > Chitinophagales > Saprospiraceae > JAFMDF01. The sequence continues at coordinate 40,273 of CAYOBX010000003.1, forward strand.
TTGCTTCCTTTTCTACAAAAAATCCATTGTTGTACACCTAGTTTTTCTAACTCTTCAAATAAGTAAGCAATTTGTTGCTCCCCTCCTCGCCAAGTCTGTGCAGAAGAAAAATGAAGTACTTTCATATAATTAAT
>CAYOBX010000004.1:0-40272 GCA_964402245.1 uncultured Saprospiraceae bacterium
AATGGGAGGTTTCAGTAGTTTTGATATTATTTTTTAGAGGTAGTGATTTTGCTAGATTTTTTATAAAAAAACCTAGCAAAATCACTACCTCTAAAGAAATATAGTAAACATACTTGTTGCCGAGTCTCAAGAAACCCTGCATTATTCGTAAATAAGTACTAATGAATCAAATATTAAAACAATATAAACCCTTGTATATAGCCACCATCGCTACCATAGGCATGTTGTTGTTTAGTATGGTCGCTTATTTAATAGATGACAGAATATTATTAGGAGAAAATGTGTGGTTAAAGCCAATAAAGTTTGGAATATCCATCCCCATTTTTTGTATCACCCTAGCTTGGTTATTATCTATAGCCCCATTCAAAGACAGGACTAAAAAATGGTTAAGTAGATGTTCTGGATGGCCATTAGTTTTAGAAATTCCATTAGTCATGATTCAAGCGGGTAGGGGTGTTCCTTCCCACTATAATGAATCTTCCTTATTTGATGGAATTTTATTTGGATTGATGGGCCTTTTCATTTTTATCAATACGATAGTAATTGTTTGGGTGGCGATTGCTGCATTTGGCCGAAAATTTCATACGACAAAAGCGATGCAAACAGCTATACAGTTAGCTAGTATAGCCATGTTAATTTCGATGTATGTTGGGGTAGTGATGATAAGTGCAAAAGGACATGCGGTAGGGGTGGCAGATGGTGGGGCAGGCATTCCTATCACACATTGGAGTACAGAGGGAGGCGATTGGCGAGCTATCCATTTTTTAGGAATGCATGGCTGGCAGGTTTTACCATTATTAGTTTACTTTTTTCAGAAATTTCAATTAAAGGTATCTTTAATTAATAAATTAACTTGGGGGAGTGGTTTCCTATATTTAGGTATATTATTTTTTCTTTATTGGCGGACAGCTAATGGCTTTTCTTTATTTAGTTGGTATGTTTAGAAATGTATTGAACGCAGAGATGCGGAGAACGTATATAACAACTCTGCATCTCTGCGTTTAATAAATCAGTCGTGATTTTAAAATGAATTATGGAAACAAAAGAAGATAGGTGGAAGTATTTAGGATTTGATGATACTTGGTTTGTGCTGATAGGAATGCCTGTAGTTGGGTTCTTAATGCCTGTATTATTTGGCGGAAGAATTCTTTCCTGGGAAACATTTAAAGTAGAATGGATAGAATCTATTATTCATGTTCCTTTCTATTGGTTCTTTCTTCGCTACTTAATGATTCAATTGCGAAAAAAATACAATCAATTTGAGCAAACCTCTATGCGCATAATGATTCAAGTAGGATTGGTGCTAATAGCAGGGTTAGCTATAGGTAATTTGGTACATCATATATTGTTTAAAAATATTATTTGTGATACTTTTCAGTTATTTGACTGTAAGGTAGAGTTTTTACATCACCCCATTTTAGCGACCTATTTTACCTGTTTTTTTATCATGCTTACTTATGAAGCAATTTACTTTTATGATCAATTAAGACTTTCGATTTTAGAAAAAGAAGCCGCAAAACAAGCACAAATTCATTCAGAATTAGAGAGCCTTCGGAATCAAGTGAATCCACATTTTTTATTCAATAGCATGAATACGCTGATGAATTTAGTGATGGAAGATCAAAAAATAGCCGTCTCTTTTTTACGCAAATTGTCGAAGGTATATCGGTATGTATTAGAAAATAGAGAAGATGAACTAATCTCGCTAAAGAAAGAATTAGATTTTATACACTCTTATGTTTTTCTACAAAAAGAACGATTTAAGGAGAATTTAGAAGTAACCATTGATATTCCTGATAGCTATTTATCCTATAAAATAATTCCTTTAAGCTTGCAAATTTTATTTGAAAATGTCATCAAACATAATATTGCCTCTAGAAAGAAACCATTGAAAATCGAAGTCTTTGTAGAAGGGGGTAAATTGGTTGTTCAAAATAATTTACAACGAAAAGAACAAGTAATGCATTCTACGAAAGTAGGCTTAGAAAATATCAAAACTAGGTATCAATATTTTACTAAAGAAACAATAACTATAGAAGAATGTATTGATTATTTTACGGTACATATTCCATTGATTCCTTCTGCTGGAAACGACCGTTTAGAACCATTAAAATATGAAACTATTAATTATAGAAGATGAATACCACGCCGTAAAATATTTATCTGGCCTGATAAAAGAAGTCATCCCTGATGCTCAAATATTGGCTGATATTGATAGTGTTGCTGATGCCGTAGAATGGTTTAAGAATAATGCAGCACCAGATTTAATTTTTATGGATATTCAGCTAGCAGACGGGTTGAGTTTTGATATTTTTAAAAAAGTAAAAGTATCTGCGCCTGTAATATTCACCACTGCTTTTGATCAATATACCTTACAGGCATTTAAAACCAATAGTGTAGATTATTTATTGAAGCCTGTAGATGGAGAGGAATTACAAATAGCCATTGACAAGTTTAAATCCATTCATCAATCAACAACTTCTTTTGATTCGAATAGTCTCTTATCTGTATTAGAAAATTTTCAACAAAAGACTACTTTTCGGCAGCGATTTTTAATCAAGCAGGGAAAGGATTTATTTTATTTACCGCTGAAAGAAGTGGCTTATTTATATTCGGAAGAAGGACTGACTTTTGCAATGGATATTTTTAACAAACGGCATTTAATCAATACAACTTTAGATACTTTAGCTTCAGAGTTAGACCCAAATTGTTTTTTTCGGATTAGCCGAAAGCAAATTGTCCATATAGATTGTGTTCGAAAAATTCAACCTTATTTTAATAATCGGTTAATTTTGAAAACGCAACCAGATAGCAAGGTGGAGGCTATTGTGAGTCGAGAGCGAGTGAAGGAATTTAAGGGGTGGGTGGATCGGTAGGGGGAGGCAAAGAGGTTAATAGGAACACAGAGACACTGAGGCACAGAGAATAAATTTACTTAGTGTTCGATAAATACACCATATAAAATCTCCGTGTCCCTGTGTCTCCGTGTTCAAACCTTAAAAAATCTCTGTATATCTTAGTTTTTCTTAATAGCCATTTCCAGCTGAGGTGTCACGCCCATATTATCCCAAGCAAAGGCGTATTGATCGGCAGTAAGTGCAATACGTTGACTCATAGAAACAGAGCCATGACCAGCATTGGTTTGGATACGAATCATGACAGGATTCTTTCCTGTATGGCATTCTTGTAGTCTAGCCGCATATTTAAAAGAATGAGCGGGCACTACTCTGTCATCATGATCTGCGGTGGTTATCATCGTAGCAGGGTAGTCCGTATTGGGTGTTAGCGCGTGTAGTGGAGAATATTTCTTTAAATAATTAAACATCTCAGGAGACTCTTCGGAAGTCCCATAATCTGCTGCCCAACCTGCTCCTGCCGTAAAAGTATGATACCGAAGCATATCCAAAACACCTACTGCAGGGAAAGCGACTTTTGCCAATTTAGGTCGTTGCGTCATTGTGGCACCGACTAATAAACCACCGTTAGATCCACCAGCAATCGCTAAGTAATCACTTGAGGTATACCCTTCCTTAATTAAATATTCGCCAGCAGCAATGAAATCATCAAAGACATTTTGCTTCTGCATTTTGGTTCCTGCTAAGTGCCATTCTTCTCCATACTCACCACCACCTCTAATATTAGGCTGTGCATAGATGCCTCCATTTTCTAACCATACAATTCTGGATGCACTAAAGGAAGGTCGTAAACTAATATTGAAACCACCATAAGCATATAAGTAAGTAGGATTTTTCCCGTTCAATTCTAAGCCCTTTTTGTGGACAATAAACATCGGTACTTTCGTTCCGTCTTTGCTAGTATAGAATACCTGTTTGGTTTCGTAGTTTTCAGGATTGAATTGTACTTTAGATTGACGATATAAAGTGGATTGTCCACTAGCAATATCGTATTTGTAAATAGTAGAAGGATTGGTAAAAGAAGTGAAAGTATAGTATAAATCTTTGTCTTCCTTTTTAGCACCAAAACCAAAGGCAGAACCAATGCCAGGTAGTTCAATATCTCTTTCCAAATTCCCCTCCATATCATATTGCTTAATGGCCGTTTTGGCATCTACCAAATAATTTGCGAATATTTTTCCACCGCCTGTTCCAACATTTAAAACCTGATCCGTTTCTGCAATCACATCTTTCCAATTGGTTGGTGAAGGCAAGTTGATATTGGTACTTACTAGGCGATAATTAGGCGCATCAATATTGGTATACAAATAAAACTTTTCTCCTTTGTTTTCCACATAAGAACAAGTTTTCAAGTAGTCCTCTTGTACTAAAACAAATGCCTCATTAACGGATCTTAAATCCTTAATATATAAGCGATTGCCACTGGTGTTTTGAGCAGCACTTACAACTAAGTAATTTTGATCTTCTGTTACGAAACCACTGATATATCGATTAGGTTGTTTTTCGCCACCAAATACCAACACATCTTCACTTTGAGCAGTACCTAATTGATGATAAAACAATTTATGATACTGTGTTTTTGCAGATAGCTCACTACCCGCAGACTTTTCTGGATTATCGTAACTACTATAATAGAATCCCTCGTTGCCTTTCCAAGAAATTCCACTAAATTTTACATCTACTAAAGTATCTTCTAATACCTTTTTAGAAGCTACATCCATTACGATAATTTTTCGCCAATCAGAGCCTCCTTCTGTTATCATGTGTGCAGAGTGGGTACCATCCTTTGTAAAGAAAATGCCTCGTAAAGCAGTAGTGGCATCGGCAGAAAAATCATTCGGATTTAGAAAAACTTCTTCTGTTGCAGTAGCATCACCAATTGTAGTTCTATAGACCACACTATGATTTTGTAAGCCATCATTTCTATAAAAATATTCATACGCTCCTTCTTTAAATGGCGCAGATATTTTTTCATAATCTACCAACTGCTCTAGCCGTTCTTTTAAAGGTGCTCGAAAGGCTATCTTATCTAAATACCCAAACGTGACGGCATTTTGTGCCTTTACCCATTCGCCTGTTTCAGCGGAGCGGTCATCTTCTAACCAGCGATACGGATCTTCTACGGAAGTGTCAAAATAGGTATCTGTGTGATCGATTTTTTGTGTAGTTGGGTAGGTAAACTTGCTAGGTGTTTCGGCTACTATTTCTTTAACTTCTTCTACCTTGTTGTCAATGGTATCTTCTATGGTTTGACAGGCAGAAATAGCTAGCAATAAACATAATGAAGAAAAGAATAATTTTTTCATTGTATATAGGAATTTTTGTAGGGGCAACCCTTGTGGTTGCCCTATGTGGTTGCAAATTTTGGGTAACCACAAGGGTTGCCCCTGCGTGTGTCAACATCATAAGTCTCTATTCTGACAACGCAGCGATCTGACCTCTGACAGCGAAGCGGTCTCTTCATTTATCCAACCATCCGCTTATGCCAGCTAGTTCCAAGTGGCTTTATCCATTGACTATCAAAATCTTTCTTTGTCTTTATTAAATTATCAAAGACAAGCGTGTCGTCATTAATCTTTCCTGCTTTATAAAGTTCAGCAAATTCCTGCTTATGCGCAGATTGAATAGCCTCGCCGTCTTTATAAGTAAAGGTCATTCTATCAAACAAGACAATTTGATAATGCTGTTCCAATTGCTGCATGAAATGAACAGATTTATCTATAGAACATCCACTAGCACCTGCTTGACTTTCATCAACCATCAGGACTAAAAATTGATTGTGGTATACTTGTGCGAATGCATGTAGTTGGTTATTATGGCTGACCCATGCCGTAGCAAACTTGGTCAAATGGGCTTCTATTTCTTCGACGTTTTTTGGGGAGAGTGGGGCTTGGGCTTGGTAAATCCAAACTCTTGAGGTATCGGGGAGGAGTTTGTAATCTGTCATATGTTGTTTTTTTGTGTACCACGAGCGTAACACGGAATTTATTCCGTAAACCAGTTAGACGGAATTCATTCCGTGGGTATTACAGAATAAATTCTGTGCTACGATACGGAATAAATTCCGTGTTACAGGCCCTGATTATTAACAATCAATTCAGCAAGATCATATACCATCACATCGTCCTGCTTATCCTTAGCTTTGACCCCATCTTGCATCATCGTAATACAAAAAGGACAATTCGCAGCAATAATAGAAGCACCAGTAGCTAAAGCCTCCTCAGAACGTTCCATATTAATCCGCTTATCTCCTGGCTCATCTTCCTTAAACATTTGAGCACCCCCTGCACCGCAACAAAGCCCATTGGTTTTGCAACGTTTCATTTCTACTAGATCATTATCCAATGCTTCTAGTACTTTTCTAGGAGCTTCATATACACCATTGACCCTACCCACATAGCAAGAATCATGATAGGTGATTTTTTTACCATCGAATGCGCCCCCTTCCTTCATCTTTATTTTACCTGCATCAATTAGTTCTTGCAAGTATTGGGAGTGGTGCGTTACTTCATAATTGCCACCCAAAGCAGGATAGTCATTTTTTAAAGTATTAAAACAATGTGGACAAGCCGTTACAATTTTTTTGACCTTATACATATTCAAGGTCTCAATATTTTGTAAAGCAGACATCTGGAAGATAAACTCATTGCCGGCCCGTCTAGCAGGATCTCCCGTACAACTTTCTTCATTCCCTAGAATCGCAAAGTTAATTCCTACTTCATTTAATATTTTACAAAAAGCTACCGTTACTTTCTGCGCTCTTGCATCAAAGCTACCTGCACAGCCGACCCAGAATAAAATATCTGGTTCTTTGCCTTCTGATGCCATCATGGCCATGGTTGGAATATGAAGTGGTTTTGACATATTTTTTTGATATTAGAGTGTATCTCTAGCTAGAGACTCGGCAACAAGTAGGTTTACTACTGATTTTTAGAGGTCGCCATTTTTTTGCAAAAAAAACTAAAATGGCGACCTCTAAAGAACTATTACTAAGCTACTGCTTGCCGGTTATTATAATCCTTATTCTTTCGTCGTTACTAAACTCACTTTACTTTTAGCGAAATGTAAATAAAGACTATTTGAAAAGCACAATATAGAAAAAAAGTAAGAAATTACCTACGACTATAATTAGGAGCTTCTTTAGTAATCGTAATATTATGCGGATGACTCTCTCGATAGCCTGCATTTGTGATTTTGACAAAACGAGCACCTTGAAGGTCTGTAATGGTATTTGCACCACAATATCCCATACCTGCACGTAAACCTCCTACATATTGGACCATTACCTCAGCCAAAGTTCCTTTATAAGGAATTCTACCTTCGATCCCTTCTGGTACTAATTTTTTAATATCATCTTCTACATCTTGGAAATAACGATCCTTAGAGCCTTTTTGCATTGCTCCTAAAGAACCCATCCCCCGATATATCTTGAATTTTCTGCCTTCATAGATCACCGTTTCGCCTGGTGCTTCATCTACTCCTGCAAATAAAGAACCCGCCATAATCGTGCTTGCTCCAGCAGCAATGGCTTTAACAATATCTCCCGTATAGCGAATGCCTCCATCTCCAATAACAGGAACGCCTGTTCCTTTGATAGCAGATGCTGCTTGATAGATCGCAGATAGTTGAGGAACGCCTACCCCTGCTACAATTCGAGTGGTACAAATACTACCAGGACCTACGCCCACTTTTACACCATCTACCCCTGCTTTGACTAATGCCATTGCACCTTCCCCCGTAGCCACATTACCACCGATTATTTGTAAATCAGGAAAATGACTCTTAGCTTTTTGTACGGCATCTAATACACCTTGAGAGTGTCCGTGTGCCGTATCTATACAAACGACATCAACACTTACATCTACCAAAGCTTGTAGTCGTTCTATCATATCATTGGTTACACCGACTGCAGCTCCTACGACCAATCTACCATAAGAATCTTTACAAGAGTTAGGATAATCTTGAACCTTCATAATATCCTTATAAGTGATTAGTCCCACTAAGATATTATTATCGTCGACTACGGGTAATTTTTCGATTTTATGTTTTTGTAGAATTTGTTTGGCCTGTTCTAAAGTAGTTCCAGCAGGAGCTGTCACTAAATTTTTAGTAGTCATTAAATCCAAGACCGAGAGATCATAATCGACTTCAAATCGTAGATCTCTATTGGTTAGAATACCTATCAGTCGTTTATTTTCATCAATAATAGGGATGCCACCTATTCTATGTTTCTTCATCAATGCTAGAGCCTCTCCTACAGTTGCTCCTTTTTTCAGTGTAACAGGGTCTATAATCATCCCACTTTCAGAACGCTTGACACTACGTACTTGCTCTGCTTGTTGGGCAATGGTCATATTCTTATGAATAATACCAATACCTCCTTGCCGAGCTAATGCAATCGCCAACTTCTTATCTGTGACTGTATCCATTGCAGCGGATACAACAGGTATGTTCAAACTTATTTGCTTAGTCAATTGCGTACTTATATTGACTTCTCTTGGGAGAACTTGAGAGTAGGCAGGGACTAGTAAAACATCATCAAAGGTCAATGCTTCTCCTAGAAATTTTTCGGTTGGTGTTTTTAGTACTTCCATGCGCAAAAGTATATTATTTTGAAAAATCGTAAAGGGAATTTTGATAAATTTTCAAATAAAATTATTTTTTTTCATTCCTTTGGGCTTGAAGTAAGACGGATTGTTAATCCGTTTGCCTATTAGGTACTAGTTTTTGGCGGATTGACAATCCGCCTTACTAAAAACAACCAAAATATGTTTACCGAAGAATATTTTATGAAACAGGCCTATAAAGAAGCAGAAAAAGCCTTTGAGGAAGGAGAGGTGCCTGTTGGAGCTATTATCGTAAGTGATAATCAAATTATTGCTAAAGCACATAATCAGACGGAATTATTGAAGGATGTGACGGCTCATGCAGAAATTATAGCAATTACCGCTGCATCAGAATATTTAGGGACTAAATATTTATCGGAGTGCACCATGTATGTTACCTTAGAACCTTGCATCATGTGTGCGGGCGCACTCTATTGGGCACAATTGGGTAAGTTAGTATTCGGGGCTAGTGATGAGAAAAGAGGTTTTTTTAGATATGGGCGAGAACTACTGCATCCTAAAACAACGGTCTTACAAGGCGCATTGGAAGCACAGTGTAGCGGCTTGTTGAAAGAATTTTTTAAGGCTCGGCGGTAAAATAGATCGCTTCGTTGTCAGAGGTCAGATCGTCAATTACATTGACTGTCAGAAGTCAGACTTATGATGTTGACTTCTAGATACATTAGGGATTTTGAGGAACGTAACTAAAGCTTATAGATTGAAAGGAATTTATTGATTTTTTCTCAAACAGGTTTGAGTTACGGCGGTCAACATAATACGTACGCCTCTAGTGGTCAACATCATACATCCTGACAGCCGTAGGCGATCTGACAGCGCAGCGATCTGACCTCTGACAGTGAAGCGGTCTCTTTATAAATTAAACCAATAAGTCACCTTAGCAACAAGCGCTCGATTTCGGCTACCAAATTGACTAAAAGGTTCCGTCAAATAATTATCGGTATAGACGATAAAGAAATCAGATACTGGCTTGAAACGCCATTGAAAACGAGCGTTGATATTTAGATTATCTAGTTGGTTATTATACTGAATAAAGGTAGTCAAGAAGAGTTTTTTAGTAAAAGTAAAGTCAATTCTAGGCCCTACTAACCATAAATTAGCCACCTCAAAAGGCGCAGCTAATTTAATTCGATTATAGGTATAGGCTAAAGAAATAAACCCATAAGGTTGATAGCGATACGTAAAGCTACCCTCTACACCTGCCCTAAAGCCATTGTAAAAACTACCAATAGATGGAGCAATGGAATAATTAAAAGTATTCCGTCTATCAGATTGAAAAGATAAGCCAAAGCTAGTAAAAGAATAATCACTTCCTGCAGGTAAAAAGACATCTCTACTTTGGATACGAGTTGGATCAAAATCTCTTAATAAAGTCAAGTAGCTATAATCTGCTCGGATTGTCAAGTCCGAAGAATTATTGAATCGGAATCGCCAGAAAGGATTAAAATTATATTCTTCAACACTAAATTCATCTAATATTTCATTATTGTCTTGTCCAATTTTATAAAACAAAGAAGTATCAAAACCCAAGGTATGTTGACTTATTTTTTTGTTTTTACTAGGATAAAAATTAATTGATGCTTCTGGACTGATCAGAAAAAAATCTCTTCTAGGTGCAAAGCCTACTTCTGGATTATATCCATTACCAACATAAATATGAACCCACTCAAAACGGTATCGGCGGTCCGTATAGATAACTTGTGTAAAATGGGAATAATCATTTTCTTCAATACCAGGGCTAAATGTTTTTAAAATAGAACTCTTGCCAATCCATTTATTATTAGCAGAGGCTAATCTATATTCCAAGCCTATCAAGCGGTTATATGCATTGAAATTATCACCAGTAAAACTTCTTTTATCTACGGCTTCCTTATTAACGACCATTAAGGCGATACGAGATCGATCAAAGACTTTTTGTTCTGCTGTGGCAACTGTAAAATTAAAGCCAGGCAGACCGTTCTCTACTTGTTTAGCAGATTGCATATTCAGCAATCCTACACGGAATCGATCATTCAGTTTTCCACTTAATCTAGCACCATATAAAATAGTATTCTGAATATTTTGCCCTGTAGCAGGGTCTATAGAAACGCCGATTCGCCGAGAAAAGAAAGGGTTTAATCGATTAGCTGCAAAGCTGCCGAATAAGTCTGCATTTTCTAAAAAGAACTGTCTTTTTTCAGGAAATTGTATTTCAAAACGATCCAGATTAGTAACCTGTTCATCTACTTCTACTTGAGAAAAATCAGGATTGATCGTTAGGTCTAGATTCAATCCAGAGGTGAGGCCAATTTTGGCATCGCCCCCAATATCATATACTTGCTTGGCTTCCAGTTGGTTCTTATCTTCAAAATCTCGACTTAAAGAAGAGGTAGCATACGGAATGATGGAAATATTTTTACTAGGTTTTTTCAAAGGCTCCTCCCATATCATATCTCCCATGAACCCCAAATCAATCGTAAATCTGTTTTGGGGTATTTGAATCCAGGTAGAGATTTCATTATTTTGAGTATCATAACGATATGCATTGAACCGCCACTGAGTACTTCCTTCGGTATATCGAAGTGTTTTAAAAGGAATTGCTAGTTCTGCTATCCAATGATCCTTATAAATAGTAGCATTACCCGTCCATTTATTATCCCAAGACTCATCAAAATCTCTGCCTTGTTGCCCTCCATTGGCAATGGTCGCTTCCCTACGTACGCCAAAAGGGTTGATGCCAAAAGCTAGGGCAGAATTTTTATCACTATAAGTATCTAATAAAAGGGTAAAATTATCATTCCCAAAAAAATCATAATCTCTTCTAAGAGAAGGCGTAATGAAATCATTACTTTTTGAGTAGCATTTAACACCAACATATAAATTATGGTCATCAAATGCCATATAAACCTCTGTCGCTCCAAGCGCATTTACACTATCTACAGGAAATATTTGGGTAAAATTAATGGCAGGTTGAGCGTGCTTCCAAGTAGTTTCCAGTAAAGCACCATCTAAAATAATAGGATCTGAAGCTCTTTTTAAGTAAACGGTAGGGGTAGTAGACCCATCAACTTTATTGAAAGTTTGGGCATTAGTATCCTCTACTCCTGTATACAGAATAAAAATGGACAATAATGATATGATAAGAGGGTAATCTCTCATTACGCGATTATTCGTAATTAGCAGGACATTTTAAACAAGCTCTAATTAAAATATCCAGTAGTCTGCATGTACCTAGGTAACGATTACCGAATACCTAGTTTAGTTAAGCGCATAAAGCAGCTCAACATATTTTACCTGCGAGTATGATGCCAGTATATGCACATATTATTAAAAATATAAAGATAGAATGATTTTCTTAACGAAATAAAAAAATATGTTGTTCCTTTTCTATAGTTGCCCCTATATTTGCGCTGGAAACTTTTTTAGATCAGAGAGTAAGAGACGTAGCATGGTCTCTACAAATACATTCACAAATGGATTCGTTGACACAAATAACATTAGGCGCTGCATGTGGGGAGCTTGTTTTAGGTAGAAAAATAGGCAATAGGGCCATGTTATGGGGGGCAGTAGGAGGTACCATACCTGATTTAGATATATTAGCGAATGGGTTTTTGACGGATATAGAAGCATTGGCCTTTCATAGAGGTATTTCTCATTCCTTATTTTTTGCGGTAACGACTCCTTTTTTGTTTGCTTATTTGACTCATCAATTTTATGAACGGGGCTGGCATCAGCAAAAAGGATTCAAATGGGTAAGTAGTCTTTTCTGGGCCTTTTTTATGTTGGGGGTACTAATGCTATTAAATTTTATTCCAATAGGTATATCAGGGAATCTTAGTTATGGAATGGTTGGGATTACGACCGTGTTGGGCTTATTGGGCTTGTATCAGCTATGGAATAATTACTTACAGGCACCATTAGAAATAGTAACGGCTACTTATAAAGATTGGACGAAATTATTTTTTTGGTCCATTTTTACCCATCCTTTGTTAGATGCTTTTACGGCTTATGGAACGCAATTATTTGCGCCATTTTCTGATTATCGAGTTGCCTTCAATACTATTTCTGTGGCAGATCCTATCTATACCTTTCCATTTATAGCTTTTTTGGTAGCGGCTATGACGCTGCATAGAACGAAGAAGTGGCGTTTGTATCTCACTTGGATGGGTATTATATGGAGTTCGGTTTACTTACTATTCACGGTATTTAATAAGCAAAAAGTAGATACCATTTTTGAAAATGCACTGGTTGAGCAAAATATTGAGTACCAACGATTTAGAACTAGTCCTAGTATTTTTAATAATATTCTATGGCAAGGAGTTGCCGAGGCAGACGATGTTTATTATTTAGGCTTATATTCCTTGTTTGATACAAAACCTACCGTTTCTTTCTATCCCTTGAAAAAAGAGCATGAACTAATCGACGAATATGAATCCAATAAAGATATTCAGACCCTTAAATGGTTTTCGGACGGATACTATTCTATTATGAAATTACCAGATGGGAAACTACAATTAAGTGATGTACGATATGGATCTATAAGAGAAAAATCATTTAAACCAGAAGATTTTGTCTTTCGATTTATTATTGATCCATCAGCTGAAGATTTGAATATCAAAGAGATCAGAGCAAGAGAAAATGTAGGAAATGCGTTCCGAGAATTGTTTGATCGTATTAAGGGGAGATAGCTTGTCCTTCCCGTACCACGGAATTCATTCCGTAACCTCGTACCACGGAATTTATTCCCTACCATCTTCTATCGCTACGGAATAAATTTCGTAGACCTAGGTTACAGAATAAATTCTGTGTTACCGCAAAAAAATCATATGTAAAATTTTAATTAGGCATCATAATTGCCTTTTATTATAAAAAGACATAAATTGTCTTTTCATCATGCAGCACATCTTATTAGTGGAGTAGATTAACTTTTTAGTGTTTCCTCCTTGCCTTAGTATTTGCCCAGTCTAATATTAATTTAATCCATTACTTCAAAGATTTCTTTACACAGAACAACTAACAAATGATATACCCGTATAATGTCGGAAATGTCTGATAATCAGTTGTTTAATTGCTTTCCCAGTAAATTCTAAATAGTGATTAGTAATTGGTGACTAGTTTAAACGTAGACCTATGTGTTGACAAGGTTTGAGTCAACATCTAAACTAATCACTAGTCACCAATTACTGGTTACTATTGAGCAGTTAAACCCCATTGACTATGAGAGACATACCCGTTCGTAGCTGTACATTATGAACCGAACACCTAATTTTAAGTATTACCTTTTGTTGCTATGTTGCTTACTCAGTTTCTGGGTTTCAGCCAATGATCTCTCCTGTATGAATACTTCCTTTCCTCTTTTATATGAAAGCGAAATTATAGATACGACTATCTGTGAAGGCGAATGTTTGGTTTTTGAAAATAAAACCTATTGCACAGAAGGAAATTATCCTCTAGGAGATAATCGAGTATTAAAACTGAATTTAGCACAGAGAAGCCAAACGATAGCTTTCACCATTTGTGAAGGAGAACATTATCCAAATCAAGAAGATTGGACAACCTCTGGACGTTATAATTATCAAACGGCAATCGACGCTTGTCCTATCACGGTATGGGTAGATTTAGCCGTAAAGCCTAATAAAGAAACGCGTATAAATGAGGTAATAGAATTTGGAGAATGTTATGATTTTGGCCCGAATACGCTTTGTCAATCAGGAGAATATGAATTGAGGTATGCTACTACAGATGGTTGTGATAGCACCGTTTATATCAATCTAACGATAGAAGATTTAATAATAGATACCTTAGCAGCTGTTCAAAAATGTTTTGGAGAAACGCATTATGTACCAGAAGTGGATACCCTACTAACACAAAGTGGACTCTATCAATTTTATGGAACCAATAATGCAGGTAAAGCTATATTACGGATATTAGATTTTAGAATTGGCGGAGAGATTGTAACCAATTTAGAAGACAATAGTTGTTCAGGAACTCCTTACAATTTTAATGGACAAAGCCTAACAGAAACAGGGATGTATCCCTTTGCTACAACCGCTGCTAATGGTTGTGATAGTTTGGTGATTTTGAATTTATCAGTAGGAGCAGACACAGAAGAAAATATAGCTAAGACGATACTCTCTGGAGAATCTTATGTGGTTGGTAAAAACAATATTTCTTTTGAAGGAATGTATGAATTTGTTTTTGAGTCCATTGCTGGTTGCGATAGTATTATCAGAGTAGATTTGTCTATAGATGGAAGTATCAATCCTACCGACCCAACCAATTCAACAAACCCTACTGATTCGATAATCGACCCAATGATTGATCCTGTTGTTCCAACAGACTCTATCGGCGGTGGTGGATTAAATACCAATGGCAGTACTTCTAGTCAACAAGAAATATGTGATGGAGTTATTACCCATAGCCTATGCTTCAAAGATTTACCTTATAGGTTAGGTAATAACACCTTCTGGGAAGGAGGCACATTTGATTTGATTTATGATGCGCCAGATGGTTGTTCGGATGATATCCAATTAGAGTTAATCATAGAGCAAAATATCATCAACTTAGAAGAGATCGTATGTGGCGAAAGTTATAGGCTCAATAATAAAGAATACTCCACTACAGGTATTTATAGAGATACCATTGTAACTACCAATGAATGTGATAGTATTTTTGTCCTCGATTTGACGGTCGCTACTCCAAAAGATACCACCTTTGAAAAAACTATTTGTTGGGGCGAGCCTTTCATTAGTAGTGGCATCTTCATTACGGATTCAGGAGACTATACCGAAAATTTCCAAACTATATATGGTTGTGATAGTTTGGTTACCACTAGGCTAACGATAGAGGGTGGACCAGATTCTGAGATAAGAGACTCCACGCTTTGTGCAGGGGATCATTATGCAGATGATATAGGGAATAAAGTATTTGTTGGTGGTCGATATACCTTTAGATTTATATCTGAAGAAGGCTGTGATAGTACCGTCACGCTAGATTTATTGATACCTGATACTATTCGTTCCGAAGTAGATACTTTCTTTTGTGAAGGAGAAAATTTTGACTTAGAATATTTTGCAGTGACCAAATCAGGTACCTATAGAGAGCGATTCTTAAGTAGTGCTGGTTGCGATAGTTTAGTGCAATATAATTTGACAGCTTTAGATTGTGAGATTAGTGCGGTTCAAGACGCAGATACAATTATCTGTGGGGGTAATACAGGAGCGTTTTCTTTTATGCTCATCAAAGGCCAAGCGCCTTTTACTTATAAATGGGAAGGAGAAAAAAATAATTTTAACGGTCAAGGTACTGATTTGAATTTAAACAATCCTGTTACAGAAGAAGGTTTGCCTGCTGGAATATATGCCATAACCGTTACAGATGAAAATGGAATAGAAGCCATACTAGAAATAGAAATTCTATTACCAGAAGAAATTACTTCTGAATGGAAAATGCCTGAATTAAAAGGCAGCACCTATCTAGCATGTCCAGGGGATGCTAATGCCTTTTTGCAAATATTACCGGATGGTGGGTTGCCGCCCTATAGATATGAATGGAGCAATGGAATGACCAATACAAGTCGAATCAATAACTTGCCAGAAGGAACATATACAGTAACTATAACAGATGATTTTAATTGCCCACATACGAATACAGTAGTTCTTACGGAGCCAGCCAAATTATCGCTAAGAGCAGTAAGTGAAAATCCTGAATGTGAAAATTTAGCATCTGGACAAATAGAGGTCATGTCGATGCAAGGAGGCACTGCCCCTTATCAATATCGCTTGAAAGGGAGGACTGATTTTTCTCAAGAAATGAATTTTCCTAATTTAACTGCTGGTAATTACTTGCTAAATGCAAAAGATGCCAACGAATGTCCAATGGACACTATGCTATCAATTGAAGAACCAGAAATCTTAGAGTTGGTATATGACCCGCTTATTCTTTTAGATTTGGGAGAGGAATATGACTTAGATGTGGTGAGTTCTGGTACTCCTCAAACGATTATTTGGACTACCGCAGAAAGCCTGTCCTGTGATGATTGTTTGGATGCGGTGGCAAGCCCTATCGAATCTACAGAATATACCTTAACTGTTACTTCAAAAGATGATTGCCAAACAACTGTTGATATTGCTGTCAGAGTAGCCAAAGAAAGAGATGTATTTATTCCAAACGTATTCAGTCCAAATGCAGATGGTATCAATGATCACTTCTCTATTTTCGGAGGCCCTGAAGTAGCATCTGTAGATCATTTTACGATCTATTCTCGTTGGGGGGAGCTTTTATTTGAGTCCGCTAATTTTCAAATAAACGATACCCAAAAAGGCTGGGATGGCTTTCATAATGGTAAAAAAATGAATCCAGGTGTTTATATTTATTTAGCCCAATTGACTTTTATTGATGGTGTGGAGGAGCAGTATAGTGGCGATGTGTTGTTGGCGGAGTAGGTTAGTATAATTAATTCTCCTTCAAAATAAACTTGAAATGGAGCTTGCATCTTCACATCAAACCCCTCTTTTCGAAGCTTTATAGCCATTGCTTTTTCATGAATCGATTCTAAATGACCATATCCAAAATAGTCATGCACATAATAAGCTGCTTTAATAATCTCCGACATTAATTCAGGATGTTTATAATTCAAAGAAGTTCCCATAGGTGTTTGATTTTAATTTAAAATAGCCTCCCCCTAAAACGTCATTCCTTTATCATAATCTTCTTCTACACTTACCTATTCCTATTTTCCCTATTATCTTTGTGTATTATTTATGAGGTTTTATTAAAATGCAGGTAAAACGCCTGATTCATATTATGGAATTGGAATACATAGGAGAACATCTTCAACCAGGAAACATAGGTCGTTTTTTATTAGTAGTTGGCTTTGTAGCTAGTGTAATCGCTACGATTAGCTACTTCTTTGCGACCCAACGTCGAGACACGCCATCGGCAGTAGGACTACGCAATCTTGGGCGAGGTGCCTTTATATTGCATGGCATTAGTTTTTTAGGAGTGATCGGTATTTTGTTTTACATCATGTACAATCAGTACTACGAATACCAATATGTACAGCGGCATGTCTCGGAGGAATTACCGATGAAATATATTTTCTCTGCCTTTTGGGAAGGGCAAGAGGGAAGTTTTCTATTATGGATGTTTTGGCATATCATTTTAGGGTTTATATTAATGGCGACTGCTAAGATGTGGGAGAGTCCTGTGATGAGCACTTTATCCTTAGTCCAAGTATTCATCGGGTCTATGATATTGGGAGTCTATATTTATATAGGAGATACGGAAATGAAAATAGGCAGTAATCCTTTATTGCTTCTAAGAGATACGATGGAGATTCCCTTGTTTAATAATAAAGAATACGTGTCTTTATTGAAAGGAACAGGGATGAATCCCTTACTACAAAATTATTGGATGACGATACATCCACCAACTTTATTTTTAGGCTTTGCGTCAACCATCGTTCCTTTTTGCTATGCGGTAGCAGGTTTGTGGTTAGGGAAGCATAAGGAATGGTTAAAACCAGTAATGACCTGGGCATTGTTTTCCGGGGCTATACTAGGAACAGGTATTTTGATGGGTGGAGCATGGGCTTATGAAGCATTAAGTTTTGGTGGATATTGGGCATGGGACCCCGTAGAGAATAGTTCCCTAGTACCTTGGTTAATTATGATAGCGGGAATTCATACCAATTTAATCGCACGAAGTACAGGTTATTCCGTCAAGAGTACTTATCTTTTCTATATTTTATCCTTTTTATTAATTGTCTATTCAACCTTCTTGACCCGTAGTGGGATACTAGGAGATACCTCTGTTCATGCTTTTACAGAGATGGGTTTGGAGTGGCAGTTAATTGGATTTATGGGAACACTATTTGCCATTGGATTCGGGCTTTATTTATATCGTTTAAGAAGCATTCCAGCTCCTGAAAAAGAAGAAGCTACTGCCTCCAAAGAATTTTGGATGTTCATTGGTACTTTAGTTTTATTATTCTCTTCTGTATTGATTACCGTATCAACGTCTTTGCCTGTTTATAATAAAATAATGGAACTCTTCGATCCTGCCCATGCGGCCCTAGTGATCGAAGACCAAGAAGAACATCATAATAAATATCAATTATGGATAGGCGTGTTGATTGGTTTGTTTTCAGGTTTAGCACAATATCTACGATTTAAAGAATTTAATTTTTCTAATTACCAAAAGAAATTCTTAGTACACTTTGGTGGGGCAGTATTAGCATCGGTTGTACTCACTTTTTTGACTACTCTATGGATCAAAGTAGCAGCTTGGCAATATTTGTTACTCTTATTCAGTGGCATCTTTGCAGTGATTGCTAATCTAGATTATTTATTCACTTTTATAAAAGGCAATTTAAAAGTAGCAGGTTCTGCTATTTCGCATATAGGCTTTGGAATTATGATGGTAGGCGTGATTGCTTCGGGTACCAATAAATTTCATATTTCCAAGAATGAGTTTGCCATGCAAGGGATCTTTCAAGAGCAGGAGCAATTGAAGAAAAACCTCTTATTGTTCAAAGGGGAGCCGATGTTTATGAGTGGCTATATGGTTAACTATACGCGAGATACAGTAATCGGAAATATCCGAGAGTATCTAATAGAGTGCAAAAAATTGGATGAAAATGGGCAACCAACAGCCGAGCAATTTACACTTAAACCGAATATTATTTATGATACTAAAATGAAATTTGCGGCCGCCAATCCTTATACGAAAAGATATTTTTCAGAGGATATATTTTCTAGTGTTGCTACCATTCCGCCGCATCATCAAGGACCTGAGGAGGCGAAGGCTTTTGAGGATAGTTTACAATATGTTTCCTATAAGGGTTTTATTGGGGATACTATTTTTACCAAAAAACACTATGTTCTATTAAAGGGTGTTACTAAAGAGGTGAGCCATCCAGATTATGACCCTCGACCCGGTGATATTGCAGTAGGTGTACAAACAGCTGTTCGAACCCTCAATTTTGATAGTACTTTTTATGCGGATCCAGTGATGGTCTTGCGAGGTGATTTATTATATAGTTTTCCTGCCCAGATTAATCCATTGAGTGTAAAAGTGCAATTGACTCAAGATATTTTTGAAACCGTTTTTACCCCTGATATAGATCTAAATTATCAGACTATTAAGGTAAAGGAGGGCGATCAATTTAAATTCAAAGACTATACCTTAACCCTAACTGGTTTTAATAGACAGGCGGAGCATCCAGCTTATATTCCGCAAGCAAAAGATATTGCAGTAGGTGCTATCGTTACAGCTACCAACAAGGCTGGAGAAAGTAAAATGGCACAGCCTTTATACTTTATTAGAGATAGCCGCCCCATGAATTTGAAAGAGGAGATTAAAGACTGGAATTTACATATTCGCTTTACGTCTATTGATCCGAATACGGGTATTATGACTTTCCAAGTAGCTCAAGGTACTCCTAGGGATCAACCTATCACGCTGGAAGTAGCAGAAAATTCTTTGCGAATGGATTATGTGGTATTGGAAGCGATTGTCTTCCCTGGTATTAATTTATTCTGGCTGGGTTCTGTTATGATGATGTTGGGATTGGCGATGGGCTATGTGCGGCGGCGGCGAGAACGTAGATAACATGGTATGGAACGCTGAGGTGCGCAGATAAATTTTTTTGCAAAATACGCATAATTCAACACGGCTTAAGTCGAGTAAGGGATGGGTTAAAAATAAACTTACAATTTATGCTGCTTCTGTGCATCCCATCCGCTTTGCGGTTCGTTCGTTTGAATGTCCACTGGACATTCACCTTGCAGGATCACTCACTCCTCCTTCTTTTTCTCCTTGAAAACAGTCATTATATCAACATAACTCCCGTTTTCAAGAAAAAAAATAGGAACAAAGTAAGCTACCCTAAATTTGTAAATTTATTTCTACCCCATCCCTAAGCATTCTCCGCGCTTCTGCATCTCAGCGTTAAAAATCTATTTTTTCCGAAGTATCTGAACCTCTTCCTCCAAACTTTCCACTTTTTTATTTAGTTCAATCACATGTAAGTAAAGCTCTTCTATCTGACGAAGTAGGGTAGCATCCATTTTGCCCACATCCACCCCATTTTCTTCCACTTCTTTAGCAGAAGGCACATTCGGTAAATGTTGATGCTGATTGATATAAGATTCCACGTAGGATAAAGAATTCAAGTGATAATTTTTAGCAAAAACATAATCAGCCCATTGGCCACTAGTCAGTGCTACTCGAACCTTTTCAGCTAAGATGCCTTTCGTAACATATAAGTTATAATCTCCAGGAATAGCCGTTCCATTAGGACCTATGACTACTTTTCCATTGTAAAGAATGTGATTAGATCTATTTGTCCATACACTACTCGTGTTCGTTACGGTTGATGTTCCTTGACAAGTACAACCATCTGCAAGTATTATATCATTGGTGGTATTGGCATTGGCATCATTACAACTAGAGCCAGGGGAGGCAGGCAGATTGGCATTGTTATCATTACAATCTTGATCTGCACAAATTCCATCATTATCGGCATCGGTACAAGCAGGAACAGTCCCTCTACAAGTACAACCGTCCGCAAGGATTACATCATTCGTAGTATTGGCATTGGCATCATTACAACTAGTACCTGGAGAGGCAGGCAGATTGGCATTATTGTCATTACAATCTTGGTCAGCACAAACGCCATCATTATCAGCATCGGTACAAGCAGGAATGGTCCCTTTACAAGTACAACCGTCTGCTAGTATTACATCATTAGTGGTATTAGCATTGGCATCATCGCAACTAGTACCAGGAGAAGCAGGAAGGTCGGCATTATTATCATTACAATCTTGATCGGCACAGACGCCATCATTATCCAGATCGGTACATTCGCCTCCGTCACTAGCACCAGCAAAAGAGCAGACTGCATTTTCAATTGTTCCACCAAGATGATAGATCGTAGCATCTACCACTAAGGCACTATTGGTAGTAAGGGTGGAAGTATATAAGAGGGTATTATTTTTTTTGTAGCTTATCTTTCCATTGTTTCGTTCTACTCTAATTTTGTCTCCAATCTCATAACCTCCATAATTGCCTTTATAAGATCCCGCCTCATAAATACGAATAGATTTATTGGATAAAAGAAAAATAGCAAAATCAATATCTTTAAAACTAACGCCATCATCTGATTGAGTCAGGCCAAAAAAGCGATGGGTATTATCTTGTGTAATACTGATTTCTACATATCCATCTGTATTAGCGGCTAATATATTTGTAGAAGAAGCGCCAGCATTCCATCCATTGGAGCCTGTTTTGGTAAGGGTATTGCCGCTAGCAGTGGCATTGACTAGCTTAGTCCAGTTAACATCGCTGGTTTGACTAAAGGCAATCGTAGTAAGGAAAACTTGTAAGCAGACGAAAAAAAATTTCATACTTAAATGGTTTGAATACATTTCAATAGGATTATAAGAGCGTTGTAACAGACAAATTTAGGGTATCGGTAAACCCCTTTTTCCAAGACGGCAATAGTAGTTAAGTAGATAAAACAATCATTGCTTTATTCACTACAGGTGACACCTATTTAATAGGTCAATGACTGTTGTTTTTGTATGGAAGGTTGAATATAGGAAAGGGAGGAAGCCTTTAGATATGATGATTCTAAGGAGCAATTTATATTTTAAATATAAAAAAATCAATTTTATTGGAAGTTATTTTTTGCTTATGCTATAATTAGTTATTTGAAAAAGAAGAGTCCTATTTTTTTAAGATCTAGCACTAACAGCAAGCTCACTACCTCATTATCCCACTTCACTTTTCTTTATTGGATAGATAGATATATCTATTATATATTGCGGTATAATTAAATGCGAGGTATAAGAACACCCAGTTAATCTCCTAAGACCGTTAGTGACCATTGATTCATAAAACTTAGGTTTTATAGATCAAAACACTAAGATGATATTTAATTAACTACCCAATACTAGTATTTCCCAATTCCGATTAAGTATACACAATTCACAATTTTGTTTTACGTTTAGCTAATAACCGTAAAGCAACTATGACAGGTAACAACTCTTCCTGTAAAAACATATGCTATGGAAGAGTATTGTTTACTAAACAATTATTGTTTCTAACAAAATAATAATTGGACAGAATTTGTCATTATTTGATTAATCTCTGGAGAAACATTGCTTTTGAACAGTGCTTATTATAAATTTGGCGACAGGAATTGATATATTTTTAGCAAAATCAAAAAATATATAAAAGTTTTCTAAATAAAGCCGATTTCCCAGAACAAACACAGTATATCCTATGAACAAATTAAAGTTCACACTCCAGCAATTGCTAGGGCCCATCCAGCTCGAGCGTCTAGTTGTACCTCTTCGTATCTTAGCTATTCCACCCCTAATTTCTCTAAAATTGTAGCGGTTTCATCCAATTACCTTATCGGTATGGGCATTTTTTGCCCTGTGTGGAAAATAAACAAGCCTTTGCTGCATCTTAACTAGATGCCTTTGCGTAAAGGAGTTATGATTTGGCTTAATATTTGTTAAAATCATAATATGTTTTTAATTTCAATGAATAACAAGCTGATTATTAAGGTGTAAGGAATGAAATCGATCAGCAATCAGCTTTTAGCCATTAGCCTCTAATTTGATGCTAATAGCTAACAGTTAACAGTTAATAGCTTTTAGGACTACAAAGTAAGAACACATGTTACCCAGTACAACAACGACATTAGCCTACCTCGCAAAATTTCGACCGAATCATTATTGGATGATCCGTGCCGCTTACGGTACGTATCTACATCTCCTGACTAAAAAATAAAAAATTATATAGGTTGCCCTAACGTCGTCTACCGTAGACTGCCTACCGTCAACCATACATAAAACCCTCGCCACTAATTACCGAAAACCGATTATGCGATACATTTTACATTATAACAACATGAAAAATATTAATCTGATGAATAGTCCATTATCTATGGGTACTCTACTAAGAAAGGTATGTCTTTTCTTCTGGAAGAGTTTATTCAAAAAAAATATAAATCCTGCGAGTGGCGCTCGTGCTACTGGTGGGTGGTCTTTGCTTTTGTTGGTGGGGCTTTTGTTTGGTGGGGTTGGGGATGTTTATGGGCAGTGTCCTGATGGTCTTGCAATACAAATAGCCCAGACTGCGGCTATTTGTGATGGAGATGTAGCAGAAATAACTGTTACCGCAACTTCGGGAACTTTTGCTGTTGGGACTTACAATATTAATTATTCTTTAAATGGAGTAGGTAATGCTGCTATTGGTACTGTAGATGCTAGTAATCCTAGTGTTCTTACTTTTCCAACTGGAGTATTAACAAATAGTATGAACAATGGAACTCTAGTTTTAACTAATATTATATCTATTAGTACTAGTGGTACCGTATGTGATCTTACGAATTTTATGAATAATTCTATTATGTTGGCAGTGAATCCTTTGCCTGCTGTACCTGGTTTAACGTCTTCAGATAATATGATTTGTATGGGGGAGAATGTTACATTTACTGCTACCCCTTCAGGATTTTCAATATACGAATTCTTTGTAGATAATGTGAGTACAGGATCAGGGAGTACAGCAACTTTTAATACAGCACTTTTAACGAATAACCAACAAGTAACAGTTCAAGTAATAGATGTAAACGGTTGTGCGAATACATCTGATCCAATAACAACAGCAGTTAATAATTTAGTAACGGCATCAGCCGTAAGTTCAGATACAGCTGTTTGCATAGGGGAAATTGTAAATCTTACAGGATCTACAATAAGTGGTGCAACAATGGGACAATGGAGTATTGCTCCTGTTCCAGTTCCAGCTGGGGTAATGATTGATGGTATTGCAACTATGCAACCAGATACGGTAACGTTTAGCACTACTGTACCAGGCACTTATACTTTAATTTTAACAACTACTGATCCTATGGGAGGCTGTCCAGCAGTATCAGATAGTGTTACCATAGTAGTGTCTACAACAAAATTCCCAACATTAAGCGATACAACAGTTCAATGTGATGAAGCAATTATAACTACTCCTTTTGCAGTCTTTAATTGTGTAGATACGGTTTTTGCATTCCCTGCATCACTTGAGCAAGAAAATGGAACAACACCAGAGACGCATACATTTGCTTCTAATGGCTTGACAACTAGATTAATCAGATGGTTTTTTGATGATGGTCAAGGAAATTTGTTTACTCGTTCTCAAACAATTACTTATACCGCAGACATGACCCCTCCAATGGCGATGTGTACAACGGGCACCACCAATCTATCCGTTGACTCCTTTGGAATGGTCGTAATAGATCCTGCTTCTTTGGCAGTAGATACATATGATAACTGTTCAGTATTTGATAGCTTAACTTTTAGCTCTAGTATGGCTACAGTGCCATGTGATTCTTTAAATAATACCTTTAATATAGACATATATGTAGAGGATGCAGCAGGCAATCGAGATACTTGTGAGGCATCTATTAAAATAGTAGATACTATTGCCCCAATCTTTTTCGGAGTACCAGCCAATGATACGATTGACTGTAGTGCAAACATTCTAGTAATGCCTATTCTAACAGCAGTAGAGAATTGTGGTATGGTCGCTTCTATGAAAGATACGCTTATTTCTACACGAGTAGATACGGCAACAACAGCATACCCTGATCCAACAACCAATCCAGCTTATTATAATTATACAATTACTCATGAGTGGATTGCTACAGATACTACGGGTAATACGGATACGGCACGACAAGTGATTGTAGTAGAAGATAGATACGGCCCAATCATCAACTACCCAGATACGATGATTGTACCAGCAACAGGTACAGCATGTATCGGTAGTGCGGTATTAGACCTAGGTGTTTCCGTAACAGATAACTGTTCAGATTCTTTAAAGCTATTACAATTTAGTACGACTTCTACTTTTACAACGGCGACTACTACGAATATAGCTGATAGCAATAATGTAGTGACTCTTGATACTATTATTGGTGATACTACGGTCTACATTAAAGCAATAGATTTTTCTAATAATACGACGATTGATACCTTAACAATTCTTGTAATGGATCAGGGAGCACCCATTGCTTCTTGTGCTACCTCGGTTTCTGTATCTATTGGGGCATCAGGCACCTTGATATTAGTACCAGCAGATATAGATCAAAATTCAAGAGATGCTTGTTCTACGCCAACTTTAACGTTGAGTAGAGATAGCTTTGCTTGTGCAGATATTGGGCAGACCTTCCCAATTGTATTAACGGCAACGGATGAAGATGGAAATATAGCAAGTTGTACGTCTATGGTCACCATCCAACAAGGAAATACTGCACCATGTGGTAGTGGCGGTGGAGGTAACAATATGGATTGTGTAGGCTTTAATATTACGTCTATTACATCAACCGCCTTAACAGCAACAGGTGCGAATGATGGTACAGCTACTGTAGTCGGAGGGGGTGCATCAGGTGCTTATAACTACCAATGGGTACTTGGCAATTTAATTGTAGGGAATACCGCAACGATTGTAGGTTTAGTACCGGGTACTTATAGCGTAACGGTAACAGATCAAGCCAATGCTAACTGTACGATGAGCCAAACAGTCATTGTACAAGATGCTCCAGTAATACCACCAACAGGACCAAGAACTGCACAATTCATCATATGTGATGTAGCGGGTGCGCCAGGCTCTATAGTACAAGTACCAGTAAAAGTAGTAGGCTTTGATAATGTGACTTCCTTTGCAATGTCTTACAACTTAGCAAATACAACCGATGCACAATTTGTAACACCAAATCCAATAGGTTCTCCAGCATTTACAGCTATATCTTCAGGACCGAATACTTCTAGTAGAGTCAATGTTCTTTGGGTGAGTTCTACAGGACAAACATTAGCAGATAGTTCGGTTATCTTTACCATTTCTATGGTATTAGGAGCGAATAATGCTACTGTTCCAATTACGATAGGCGGAAGCGGCAATGCTACGGCATTAGAGGTGGCAGGTATTGTGAATGGGCAATCTGTCTTCTTAACTGGTTCGGGTGTCAATAATAATGTAACGATTGGTACAGGCGGTGGGGGAGTAGTCGATCCTCCAACCAATGATCCGACTATCACAGGACAAATAACAGTGGAGGATCTACGAGGAGTAGAAGGAGCGAATGTAAATGTTACCGGCGGTACAATTACTTCAACTGTCACCAATGCCACAGGGGATTATGGTGTAACGGTAGTGCCGAATACTTCCTATACGATTACGCCATTTGAAGATGATAATCATATCAATGGGGTAAACTTAGGAGATATGATTAGAATTGCTCGACATATCGCACGTATTGATTTTCTGGATTCTCCATTGCAATTGATTGCAGCGGATGTAAACAGAGATGGGCGGGTGAATTCTAGAGATAGATCAGAGATTTTCCAAATCGTATTAGGTAGAGAAAGTCGATTTGATAATAATACCTCTTGGCGATTTATACCAAAGAGTCATGTATTTCCTGCCTCTACATTACCACCTAATGGTCAACCAGGCTTAAGCTATCCTGAGAGCATCACTGTAAATAGCGGCGAAGCGGGTATGAATAACCTAGATTTTTGGGCAGTGAAAGTTGGAGATGTAGATTCTATGGCGATTGTACCATTTAGAAATACACCAATCGCTACTAGCCGATCTCGAGAAGAGATGGTGTTTAAAGTACAAGACCAATTAATAGAGGCAGGTACTAGAATTGCTGTACCATTCAAAGCGAATGACTTTACTGCTTTATCAGGATATCAAATGACGATAGATGGGGCAGCAACATTAAGTTTAGCAGAGGTCGAGTCAGGTGCTTTAAAAGTATCTATGTCTAACTTCTATCAAAACGAACGTCAAGCGAATCAACTATCTACCGTATGGTATACGCCAGAGGCACAAACGGTAGCAGATGATGAAACGCTTTTTACTTTATACTTCGATGTACAAGAAAATGGCCATTTAAGTGATTTACTAGCTATCAATTCTGAGTTTATTGAAGCTTTAGCGATTGATGCACAAGACAACCACTTGGATATAGCTATTGAATTTGAAGCAGCTGTATTGCCAACAACAGAAGCGGTATCTGCTAGCTTTGAATTATATCAAAATAGACCAAATCCATTCAGAACTACGACAACGATTGGTTTTAACTTGCCAACTATCGAAACGGCTACCTTAAGAGTCTTTGATTTAGCAGGTCGTCAGTTACACCAAGTAACGCAAGTATATCAAAAAGGCTATAATGAAGTCTTAGTAAATAGTAGTCAATGGACATCTGGTGTATTGTATTATGAATTAGAAACAGCTACTCAAGTGGCTCGACAGAAGATGATATTGATTGAATAAAGCAGAAGTCAGAAATCAGATTGCTATGCTGTCAGAAGTCAGACCATACATGATTTTGAACGTCACGTTGTCAACATCATAAGTCTGACTTCTGACAGTCAACTAGTTGACGATCTGACCTCTGACCTCTTTTTAAGCAGAATACTGACAAAAGGTGTCGAAAGAACACCCTCCAGGTCACAATTAATAAGACTGATACACAGTTCTTTATATATTTGTCCGAAAATCGATAAAAAATGTATAATTTAGTCCCACTATCCGATGGTTTACCTATCTGTAAGAACAACTTACCTATAAACAATATTAGTTATATTGCGGGTTTTCAAGGTGTTGTGGGTCTTTATTTAGACCGCTTCGCTGTCAGAAGCCAAAAGTCAGACCGCTACGCTGTCAGATTCCAACATGATTTGAGCGTCATGTAGTCAACGTCAATTTGTCCAAGTCATAAGTCTGACCTCTGACAGTGCAGCGATCTGACCCCTGACTTCTCTTGAAATAGTATAACTATGCGAAAAAATATTTACCTATTTACACTTTGCTGCTTATTAAATGTATTGCATTTAGGAGCGCAAGTGACGCTGACCATACCAGATAATAATGTGTCTTGTGGTAATGAGGTGACGGTACCTGTATCGGTGTCTGGATTTACTGGACTCACTGGACTTACCTTTTCCCTTTCTTGGGATCCTGCCGTATTTGAATTTGTTCCTGGCTCAGAAACTTCTATAATAACGACAAGTTTTAATCCTACCCCTGCTGATTTAGCTACGGGTAATATAGGATTTGCGTGGGTAGATATAGCCAATCTTGCTGGGACCACTTTAGCAGATGGGACCATTATTGCCGAAATTAGATTAACCTTAATTGGTAGCGGTAGTAGTTCCGATATCGGCTTTGGAAATCAGCCAGTAGCTATTACAGCATTTGATCAAAATGTAAGCTTGGTAGACGTACTCCCTAATTCTGGAACGATTACTTTAACGACTCCTTGTGCTACTGCATCGCCACTACAAATAGATTGTCCAAATGATCAGATCGTTACAGCCATTTCCAATACGGCCTCTGTGGCTATTAATAATTTAACACCTACCTTATCTGCCAATGCAGATGCGACTAGCTTATCTTATACCTTAACCATGAATGGTAATACGATTGGAGGCGGGTCTAATGGCGATGATGCCAGTGGAACTACCTTTGGTGTAGGGACGACATTATTGACTTATACAGTATCGGATGATTCGGGAACGATCAGCACTTCTTGTACCACTACAATTACGGTGAATGCGGGGCCTACGAACGCTAATACCTTTACTTTATTAGCTGGAAATAGTACCGTATCTTGTGCAGATGATATGGTATGCATAGAGGTAACGACCTCTAATTTCCAATCCTTATCAAGTGTACAGTTTTCTGTCAACTGGGACCAGAATTTATTAGAATTTGTATCGGTTGATAATAATGATGCTGTATTAGAAGAAGGCTTAGGAGTAACTTATGGACAGACGGAAGTTCAAGATGGTATTTTGAATTTTACATGGGCAGATGTAGAGGGAGATGGACATGATATTAATGATGGTGATCGCTTGTTTACGCTTTGCTATAGAGCAGTAGCAGATGGCACTGCAAGTATTGATTTTACAAGTACTCCAACGCCTATCGAGGTCTTCCGATTTATAGATACTAGTACGGAGGAAGAGGTAACAGAATTTTCCTTTTTACCAGGAACGATAGCGGTTACAGGTTGTAATATGAATCCAGGAGATGGAGGTGATACGGGAGATGGAGGCAACACAGGAGATGGAAACGGCTCTACTGATTTCACCTTAAATTCAACTAGTAACACGGCTACTTGTTCCGATAATTTGGTTTGTATAGAAGTCAATGCAGATAATTTTACGTCCTTATCAAGTTTACAGTTTTCTGTCAACTGGGATGCTAGTATAATGGAATTTGTATCAGTCGATAATAATGATGCAGCATTAGAAGAAGGCTTAGGGGCAGTATATGGACAAGTAAGAGTTCAAGATGGTATTTTGAATTTCACATGGGCTGATGTAGAAGGGGATGGGCATACTTTGAGTAACGGCACTCGTTTATTTACTTTATGTTTCAGACCCTTAGCAGATGGAAATTCGACTATATCTTTTACCGATAATGATACAGATATAGAAGTATTTCAATTTGTAAATACTAGTACCGTTCAAAGACTAGAAAATTTAGTATTCAACACTGGCAATATTAGTATCACCAATTGTGGAATGATGCCTCCTGTTATAGGACAGAACTTAAATATTATTGCAGGTACTACGACTGCTACCTGTACTGATCAAAATGTTTGTATCAATGTATTAGCAAACAATTTCACTTCTTTACAAGATTTGCAATTTTCCGTCAACTGGGATGCTAGTATAATGGAATTTGTATCGGTCGAAAATAATAATGCGGCATTAGAACCAAGTTTAGGGGCAACCTATGGACTGACGGAAATTCAAGATGGTATTTTGAATTTTTCTTGGGCAGATGTAGAAGGCGATGGACACACACTAGCAAATGGCATGCGCTTGTTTACGCTTTGTTTTAGACCTTTATCAAATGGGGTTGGAGCGATTACATTTACCAATAATAATACCCCAATAGAAGCCACTAGATTTATTGATGAAAATACTACAGATCCTGTAGATCCGATCTTTACTACAGGTAGTATTACGGTGAGTGGTTGTACAGCTGTTAATAATACCAATTTTACCTTATTCTTATCGGGTCTAGAGGTAGATTGTGCAGCGATGGATAATATATGTATTGATGTATTAGCGAATAATTTTACCAATTTAGCAGATTTACAGTTTTCTGTGAATTGGGATCAAAATAATTTACGGTTTGTTTCTGTTGAGAATAATAATGCCGCATTAGAACCAACCTTAGGGGCAGTATATGGACAGACAGAGGTTCAAGATGGTATTTTAAATTTTTCCTGGTCAGATGGAGATGGTGGTGGACATACCTTAACGAACGGTACTCGGCTATTTACCTTATGCTATGAATTAGTAGGGTCAGGTAGTAATGAAATAAGTTTCAGCAGCAACAATACCCCAATAGAAGTAACAGAATTTATCAATGAAAATACGATAGATCCAGTAACAGATTTTCAATTCTTACCAGGCACGCTTAATTTTTTAGATAATATACCACCTGTCGTAGGGAATTGCCCAACGGAGCCAATTATAATATTTGCAAGTGCAGATGATTGTCAGGCAGTAGGGAATTGGACAGAACCGGTATTTATTGATGATTGTAGTTTTGTTAATATTCAACAAACATTCGCTCCTGGAGCTGTATTTGGCTTGGGCGATCAGTTAGTTCAATATACAGCAATTGATGCTTCTGCGAATATAGCAGAATGTATTTTTATGGTATCTGTAAGAGATACCATTGCGCCAGTTGTCCTTACTTGTCCTACCAGCAGATCTAGAGATTTATCAGCTGCTACGGATTGTGACCCTACTGTTACTTGGGATCTACCAACCCTATCAGATAATTGTACAGATCCTACTTCTTTAATCGTATCCAGTACTTTTCAACCAGGAGCTGCTTTCCCAATGGGAGTAAGCACTGTGCGTTATACGATTTTAGATTCCTCTGGAAATATAAATAATGATTGTGCTTTTACCGTAGAATTAACAGGGGAAGCACCTTTAAGACTAACAGACTGCCCAGATAATATTCCTGTAAGTTTTTCTCCTCAGTCTGGTTGTGATTTGTCGGTCACATGGACACCACCAAGCTTGATAAATGGCTGTGGTATAGGAAATATCGATTTTGATAGTAATTTCGATCCAGGCGATCAATTTCCTGTAGGAACAACAATGGTTACTTATACGGCCTCTGACGAAGGGAACAATACAGCAAGCTGTTCTTTTGAAGTAACGATTACTGGTTCTAGTGGTTTGAATTTTTCTAACTGCCCAAGTAATATTACCATAGATTCTCAATTGGATTTATGTGGTGCTAGAGTAGGTTGGGATATTCCAGTTGCAATAGGTGGTTGTGGTGTTCCTACTACAGTTCAAAATTTCCAGCCATTGGATTTTTTCCCTGTTGGTGGAACGACTGTCGAATATACCTCAACGGATGATGCAGGTCAGGTATCTGTTTGTAGTTTTATTATATCCGTCATAGATGCACAATCTTTAATAGTAAGATGTCCTACGAATGTAAGAGTAGGAGCAGATGGTTCTGTAGTAGAAGATGCAGGTAACTTTATCCGTTCTATCTCCTTAGACAATTGTGAAAATTATAGAATAGAATACAATGATATAGAAGCAGTGGATAACTGTAGTGCTACTATTAATCGAACAATCGTTCGAGGATTAGCTAGTAATTCTTTATTTGATATAGGGATGAATGAACTAGAGATTCAAGTGAGTAATGACTCTGGAGAATCTCGTAACTGTATGATTAGAATTGATATAGAAGAACCAATGCCAGTAGTAGCAAGTCTTTCTTCTAATATCGTTTGTGTAGGACAAGAAGTTAGATTGGAAGCGACGACTGTTCCTGGTGCTACCTATACTTGGACTGGTCCAAGTGGTTTTACTTCCAATGCACAAAATCCTATTATTAATAGTCCTACTTTACTGAACTCTGGTGACTATACTGTAAGTGTATTAATGCCTACTGGTTGTGAAGAAAGGAGTACCATAACGATAGTAGTAAATCCTGCTGCTATAGTAGAAGCTATGGCAAGTGATTTAGAATGTGGCGGTGGCCAAATAGAACTAATGGCTACAGCAGAAGGCATGGCTATTGAGACATGGGAATGGAGAGGGCCAAATGGCTATAGTTCTGATGAGCAAAATCCCGTTATTAATAATGCCGTATCTCTCCAAGCTGGGAGCTATGTGGTCAGAGGAACTAGTGCAAATGGCTGTGTGTCCTCTGATGTGGTAGAAGTGGTCGTTAATTCTATTATGCCGCCAACGGTTATTGCTGCTGGATTATTATCACCAGGAATAGCCTGTGTGGAGCAAGCTATTGATTTAAAAGGAAATATTTTCCCTGGAGAAGTAATATATACTTGGACCGCTTCAGACCCAGAAGCAGGAGTTCCAGCAGATAACAATGATAGCTTGATTGTAGTAACACCAACTGCCCCAGGGAATTACACCTATACCTATACAGTAGACTTAGGAAATGGCTGTGTAGCCGACACTTCTATTATGATAGAAGTCATGTCAAGTCCTGATATTGTTTTAGAAAGTAATGGACCCTTCACTTGTGGAACGCCAGACCAGCGTATAGAATTGAGTGCGACTAATATAGGCGAAGATCAAGCTGTTACCTATTTATGGGCAGGCCCATTAGGTTTTGAAGCAACAGCACCAAGCCCATTTATTGCAGATGTTACAGGTCGAGGAGGAGATTATATTTTAACCACCACTTCTTCAAATAACTGTATGGCCAATGATACCATTAATATAGCTGTAACAGAAAAACCTGCTGCGCCTAGTCTCTTTTCAGAAAGAGTGATTGTATGTGAAGGAGAAGATTTGACACTCCAAGTACTACCAGATACTAACTTTACTTATAGCTGGATTGGACCCAATGATTTTACTTCTACAGATTCTGTAGTTGTTATTAGTAATGCCTTAGTAGAAAATGGAGGAGGATATCAAGTAATAGCCTCAGACAATGGTTGTGAGTCAGAGCCAGCCATTCTTTCAGCAGCAGTTTTAGCAGACCCAGAATTAAATGATGATCTAATAGATAATATGTTTAACGAGTCTATGGAATTTGAGGTAATTAGTAATGATACCCTTGTTCCTGGAGCTGGTTTTACCATTCGTTTACCTGATGCAGATCCTGTGAATGGACTAATAGAAAATGAAGCAGGTAGTTTAGAAAATAATGGGGATGGTTCTTTCCGTTTTACGCCAGTACAAGACTGGATAGGGAAAGTGCAAGTAGCCTATGAAATCTGTTATGAAGACTGTCCCGAACTTTGTAGTACGGCTATCGTAACAATAGATACAGATGTCTCCTCTGAGGAATGTTTTATTCCTGGGGTATTATCCCCAAATGGAGATGATAAAAATGATGTTTTCATTATTTCTTGTAATCCAGATCCAGCAAAAGGGGGCGGCATTTTGATTTTCAATCAATGGGGTTCTAAGGTATTCGAGTCTTTCCCATACAATAATGATTGGACAGGGCTGTATGAAGGAGAAGAACTGCCAGATGGGACGTACTATTATATTTATAAACAAACAGATGATGATCAAGATCCTGAACGGGGTTTTGTGACTATTTTTAGATAATGAGTTCCATAACTCAAGCTTCCGTAGCTCAAGTTTCCAGCTTGAGAAATCAACTCAAGCTGGAAGCTTGAACTACGTTCACTAGAAACACTATAATCCAAATGCCAAGTTATTATTAAAATAATTTGTCAACTAATTGTTAGACATTATGAACAGAATATTTACCTTATTATTTTTCTTGACCTTTTGTACCATTGCATGGGGGCAGCAAGAGCCGCAATATACCCAGTTTATGCATACTAAGCAGTTAGTCAATCCAGCATATGTTGGCTCTAGAGGCAACACCTGTGTGAAGGGCTTATATCGTAACCAATGGTTAGGATTTAAAGGCGCACCAGTATCTCAAGCAGTCATGTTCAATATGCCATTTTTTGACCCAAGAGTAGGATTTGGCGTGAATTTACAACATCATACGATAGGCGTGATTGAAAATTGGGAAGCAGATTTGGCCTATAGCTATGACTTGACCAATCAAGAAGATTTGTCTATTCGTTTTGGGATAAATGGAACTATTCGACAATTTTCCTTAGACTTTGGTGATCCAGATTTGTTTATTAGAAATATCAATGACGAATCCATCACAAGAGGGGAGCAATTTAATACCTTAGAAGGAGATGTAGGAGCAGGTTTATATATTAGTTATGAAGAATATTACTTTGGCGTTTCCGTACCCAATATCTTGTCTAATGTAATTGGCAACAATGAAGATAATCCATCAGTGGCGAATGAAGATCCTCATTTTTATGCGATGGCAGGTGGGTTGATTCCGATATCAGATAGCAAATTGGCGCTATTCCCCAATGCATTGTTTAAATATGTACAAGGAGCACCATGGGAATTAGGACTTAATTTGAGTTTGATGTTTGATAATAAATTTACCTTCGGTGGTTCTTACCGTTTGAGTAATGAAAATAGTGATTCTGTAGATTTATTATTCCATTTTCAAGCGACTCAGAATTTTGGATTAGGAATTTCTTATGATTATCCATTGTTTGAAATAGTGGACCATACGAGCGGCACGATTGAGATTATGATGGATTATTGTATTGGAGAGAAGAGTAAGAATATGAGTAATCCACGGTTTTTCTTTTAAGGAGTTAGGAGTCAGGAGTCAGGACAGGCTTTTTCTGGCATTTGGTAAACAGTAGATTTTAATAGTCTTTTAGAGGGCGCAATTTTGTAATGCTTTTTTTTAAAAAGCATTACAAAATTGCGCCCTCTAAAGAAATATAGTAAACATACCGCTAGCGCAAAGGCTGTGTCTTGTGCTACCTATTTTGAAAGGCTGTGCCTTTCTGTTTAATAATTTAAAAGGCATAGCCTTGCGCCAGCGATAAAGTTAAATTTTCCTAAAAAGGAGATTAGAATAAAATATAGGTAGGGAAGACTTACGTTTCTGAAAAATAGAGGTATATTGGAGAAAGTCCAAAAGCGAAGCAACTAAAGCAATCCTAATGAAGAAAAAAATTACATTATTACTAAGTCTATTAATAGGCGGAGTAGCTGCACTAGTCGCGCAGAATGCTTTGAGTCAAGATATTAATGTGACCTTAGAAAATGAAGCGAATATCAATACGGGTTCGTTAGAATATAGCCCTGCTTTTTATGAAAATGGAATCATTTTTATATCAGATACAAAAGTAGGAGGAGGAGGTTTATTAGATTCTAGAATCGGTAAGAACACCATGTCTATTTTCAGAGCAAAAAGGGATGGAGATGGTAAATTGGGAGAACCTAAACCGTTTGCAGAAGAAATTACTACAAAATACCACGAAGGTCCTTTAAGTTTTAATAAAACAAATAATAAAATCTTCTTTACTAGAGATAATTATGAGGATGGAAAAGCAATAGAATCTAGTGATGGAGTAATCCGACTACAAATCTTTTCAGCACAGCAACTAGGAGACAAATGGGGAGCGGTTAAAAAATTGCCGTTCAATGATAAAGAAAGTGATTATGCTCACCCTTCCATTAATGTAGATGATACCGTCTTATATTTTGCATCCAATCGACCGGGTGGCTTTGGAGGAATGGATTTATGGAAAGTGGAAGGCTCAGGAGATTCTTGGGGCGTACCAGTTAATTTAGGTCCAGAGATTAATACTTCAGGACATGAAATATTTCCACAAATTCATGCAGATGGCACTTTGTTTTTCTCTTCTTATGGGCATAACTCTATGGGGGGACTAGACATCTTCTTTAGTAAAGAAGAGTCAGGAGCATTTGCTACGCCAGTTAATTTAGGTCCACGCTTCAATTCTTCGGCGGATGATTTAGGATTTATTATAGATAGAGATAAAAGAAATGGCTACTTTTCTTCTAATCGAGAAAATGGTTCAGGTCAAGATGATATTTATAGCTTTTTCATTGATGTCCCTTTAGGAGAGGATATTTTCGAAGATCCAGGACCAGAAGAATCTTTAGCAGGAGCTGGTAATGAAACGGGTGGAGCTAATGGCGTAGGACCAATGAATACCAATGGTAGTGAGTTAGTAGGATTTGGTAATAATAAGGTACTCATCTTTGTGGCAGACCGTTCCACAGGAGCAGAATTATCTAGCTCTACTATAGAATACGTAGACCTAGAAGCCTTGACCAATACAGAAATTATTACGGATCAAAATGGAAATATTATCCAACTAGTCTCTACCGAAAATGGACAAGTAGTGACGATTTCCACAGAGCCTGGAACTATAACAGGATCAACCGATAGTGAAGGAGCTTTTGTATTGAAACTAGGAGAAGGAAATTATCTAGTCAACATAGCTAAAGATGGATACCAACCAAAACAGATTATTGTATCTAGGGCAGATGGTCGAGAAGAATATATGGTCCTATTAGATCGAGCAGTGAACTGTGTGACCATTAAAGGGTCTGTCTTATATGATTCTAGCAATCCTGTCTCAGGGGCTAATGTAGTAATTAGTAGCAGTAACGGAGCAACACAAGAAAATGTAACGACAAGCTCAAGTGGTGCTTTTGAAGTGTGTTTGCCTTGTGGTGAAAATTATACGCTTACCGCTTCTAAAAATGGAGCGATTTCTTCTAAGACTTTAGCAACAGATGCTAATTGCAATGGTGGAGCGCCTTTATTTTTAACTATTAATTTACCTGGCGATGGCAGCGAAGGCATACCAGATGGTACCATTATTCGATTAGCTAAAATCTATTATAACTTTAATGATGCCTCTATTCGACCAGATGCAGTAGATGAATTGAGTACTTTAGCATCCATTTTATCTACTTATAAAAATATTAATGTCGAGTTAGCTTCCCATACTGATTCAAGAGGAGGTATAGATTATAACAATCAACTATCTCAGCGTAGAGCAGATAAAGTGGTGGCCTATTTAGTAAATCAAGGTATTGATCCTAGTCGATTGAGAGCGGTTGGATATGGAGAGTCTCAATTGCTTAATCATTGTTCTGATGGTGCTCAATGTTCAGAATTAGATCATCAATATAATAGACGAACAGAAGTAAAAGTATTGAATAATTCTGTACAAGTAGAGTACGTAAATAATCCTCCTGAGAATATTGATAATGCTCCATCGAGTGTATTTATTGGTAGTGGCTCTAATACCAATACTAGCCCAAGTAGTAGTACTTCTACTGGAACTTATTACGTCATTGCAGGTACTTTTTCCGTGCAGCAAAATGCAATAGATCGTTTATCAAGAATACAAACCCTTGGTTTTGGAGAAGCTTATATTTTACAAAGTTCAACCACTGCAACCAATGCCGTATGTGTAGGTATGTTTACGAACTATAATGAAGCAAGAGCTTTAGCCGATCAAGTAGAGAATGTACATAACATTCATACTTATGTGCGTAGGGGAGGCTAAGAAATCAATTGAAATTAAAATTAAAGGGTAACAAGTCTAATTAAA
Source organism: uncultured Saprospiraceae bacterium (assembly GCA_964402245.1). GTDB lineage: Bacteria > Bacteroidota > Bacteroidia > Chitinophagales > Saprospiraceae > JAFMDF01. The sequence goes on from CAYOBX010000004.1 coordinate 38,076, forward strand.
ACACGTGATGTAGCATGATGCTAGGTCACGTGTTTTAATTTTAATTTACATTTTAATTTTAATTCATTCCTTATCTTTACGCAAAAAAAATGCAGCGATCCTACTTCTTATTATCTTTTCTACTAATCGTTTTTTGTTCTTGTAAGCACAGCTCTAAAACCTTACCCACCCAAGTGCAAGGATTTCCTATAGATAGCACTTTACAAGTAATCAGTAACTTACCTTCAGTGGTAGATGAAAGCTCTGGAATTATCAACTGGAATGGAAGCATCTGGACACATAATGATAGTAAAAAACAAGCGGCACTCTTTGAGGTGAATCCTATAACTGGAGAACTGATGAATACTTTACCGATCGCTACTTTAAAGAATGAGGATTGGGAAGAGTTAGCGCAAGACGAAGAATATATCTATATCGGAGATTTTGGTAATAATCACGGTACTAGGAAAAACTTGAAAATATTCAAAGTTGCCAAGCAAGAAATATTGACTACTAAAGCTGTTCAACGAGTAGATACCATTCATTTTACCTACCCAGATCAAACTAATTTCGAAGGCCCTACGCATGCTCATAATTACGATTGCGAAGCCATGATTACCGTAGGAGATAGCCTTTATTTATTTAGTAAGAACTTTAAAGATCAGCAATCTCGCCTATACAGTTTACCTAAAACACCAGGTAAACATGCAGCTATATTAAAAGGCCGATTAGATACGCAAGGAACAATTACTGGAGCAAGCATTAATCGAACAGATAGGGTAGTGGGCTTATCCGGTTATTTTTATGATAATGGACGTTTCCTTCCTTTTGTATGGTGGCTTTGGGATTATCCTGAACAAAACTTTTTTAATGGAAAACAGCAACGAATTAACTTGCCACATCATGTACAGGTAGAAGGGATTAGTTATGATAAAGATGGGCAGTTTTTTATTAGCTCTGAATCTTCCATGTTAAAGGCTGGACAATTATTTCGAGCAGATGCTACTCAATGGTTGGATTAATTACTAGCATCTGAGAATGTCTAAAAAGATATTTCACCTAATAATAACGACAACATAATTGAACGCAGTGATACAGAGTTATATATGCGAGAACAGAGAATAGAGATAGATTTCGTTTACAAACAATGAGTTATCGTAGTTTTTTAAACGGATGGTGTCTCTATTCCCGCTTCTCTGCTCTAAAAAGTGTATGGTTTTAAAGCATCTCTGCGTCTTTGTGTTTTATTAGCAAAATTTGTTTTTTATTAGAAAACAAGACAATTAAATTTTTCATGTATATATTTTTATTTTTATTAGTAAAAAATAAATGATTTCTAATCTCCTTTAAAACGCCCTTTCAATTTAGATTCTTCGTAAAAAAATCATAGTTTAGCATACCAAACTTAGATAAAAAAAGTGAATTTTTAAATAACTTATATTTAATTATTTCCTACACATTTAAATAATGCTGTAATAGAATTTATTATACAATTTTATTGCTGTTATTTATTTTTTTTGCATTTCTCAACCACTCTTTTGGAAATCTCATTTTACTGATTTAAGTATAAAAGACTTATCAGCTAACAACTATCTGTTAGCTCTCATATCAATTCTTCTATACTTATATAGACTATTTCCTCCATTACTATTAGCTATCCCTATTTATTAGTATGCTGAAAACGGGATAAATTACCGAAAATGAAACTTCCCAAGTCTGAGTCTACTCCGAAAAGTCTTTTTTGCTATAAACTCAAATCATTTGTTGTAAAAATAAATTTATAGAAAATTGATTTTGAAAGAGTTATAAATCTGCTAGTTTTTGAAAAACTGGCAGATTTCATAAGAATCGACTTTTTGGAGCGGACTCAAATCTCGAAGGTAGGCTGTTCAAAATGAGGAAAAAAGTTCTCCTGATTTATGATTTGCCAAACCCACTCAAAAACTCGGGGAGGAAAAAACCCTATATTTCCGCAATTTTGAACAGCCTATCTCGAAGGTTAGGTACATTGGATGTCTACACACTAAATTCGGTAATTTATCCTGTCTATGGAACGATGTAGAAATAAATTGTAAGTTTATTTTTTCATCGTTCCTATAGTATAGATGCCTTATAGGTATTGGCTATAAAATTACACAAACATTTTTTGAAGATCTATTGATCTATTCTTTAGACCACTTCATTTTATAAAACATCATCATGAGATTGCTTTCGCCAT
>CAYOBX010000005.1:0-3440 GCA_964402245.1 uncultured Saprospiraceae bacterium
CCTACCCTCTCACACTAGAGTCGAAGGAAGACCTGCATACAAATTGAGAAACTACATTCAACAACATAAAACCAAGACTATGGCCATTGATAGAGTTTTTCAGAAATGCAGGAATTCTTTCCCTGCGAGTGCAAAAAAAGTGAATCCGATTGTGCGGATGGAATACTACCAGTACCGAACAGATGTTATTGCAAAAGACCTGCTAGTCCTTCAAATGAGAGGGACTACTAAAAAGCAGATTATCTTTTTTAAGACAGATGTGCAAGGTCAGATAACGAAGGTGATGTCGGTTATTAAAAGTCGAGCAGGATTGCCTCTTAATCCAAAGACCTTCTACAAAATAGATTGGAAGTATCTAGAGAATATTATTTATGTAGCGGAACATTGGCAACAAAAGAGTTCCAGCAGATCCACTATCTAAGATTTATTTGTTTATGGGGTTTGAGAGCGGCCAGCATCTAGTGTGTTAGATTTAGTGTAGGTAGTGATGCTGGCTTAACTTCGGAAATTAGATGTTCAATAAAAAGTTTTCTCAGTTAATGATGTCCGTCTACGGGCGGACATTTTGAACATCTCTAAGAATATGGGATTATAATTTGTTGTTTTTCGAGAGCGGTCAATTCGGGTTATAGAGAAAAACTGTTGTATGATGAATATTTGCAAAGTTGTAAGAATTGACCCTCTCTTTTATAATCCTCAAAGACGCTTGTTTGTTTTTAAGAGTGTTAAAAAGTGTCTTTTCGCCCTCTTTACAGAGGGCCTTTTTTGGTTTTCATTTGGTTTTTCATGGGTGGCTCTTGCTTACCTAAATGGGAGTCACCCTTTTTAAAACCAATCAAAAATATAAAAGCCCTTCGATGGCAATCGAAAGGCTTTTTAGTATTCAGAATTTAAATGTAGTAGGGGCTAAGCCTACTATGATTATTTAATTACACATCACAAATTTATGCTAATTAGCAAAAACAAACCAGAGCAGGAGGCAGAAAAGCGCATCTTCAATCAAGATGCTCCGCTCCTGGTTGCGCTAGGAATTCTAGCGCTGGTGCTCCAGATAATTTCTGGATTCACCGAGTACCTCGGATTACGGGAGGTATTCATTCCCCCCTTGGGCTACAATTGGGGAAGAGTGGCAGCCGGACTTGTCGCCTTTTCCATCGAGTACGCCGTATTATTCCTGGTAGTCTACATCGTGAATGCCATCTATGATGGTTACCTTACCAGTACCGACTATTCGGATAAGGTGAGAAAAAGCAACAAAGTCAAGTTCGGCTTGATGGCCACATTGCTCACGATCTTAGTCTGCGTTTCTATGTTCCTTTCAAAGAACAATACTAGACAGATTCTAAGCGCCAATCCAATCGCTGCAAAAACCGAGGACACTGGCAAGTACGACCGCCAAGCCAGCACCAAGATCGCCAAGATCGAGAAACGCTACAAATCAGATTTAAGCAAACTCAACAAAGGCAGCGGCAATCTACAAAGCAAGTACGATGCAAAGGTCAAAGCCCTAGAACTAGATTACAAAAATCTAGAGCGCAAAGAGCAGCGCACAGGCAAGAGCTACATGACACGGAAGACGAATGTCCAAAAGGATATCCAACGAGCCAAGGAGCAGCTCGCAGACGCCTTGCAAGTAAACGACAACGCATACGCCCAAAGCGTAGCTAGTCTAAGATCCAGAAGAGACAAGGCCATCTCCAACATCGAGGACTACACCACGAAGCGAAAAGGAAAGATAGAAACCAGAAACGACCACGCCATCGATCAGAATATTGATCTGAATGCACTTATCTCTGATTTCATCGTCAGCTATGCACAGTTTGCAGTACTAGGCTTCCTGATCATATCCACATGGATATGCTTATCCCTGAATACCGCAGGCATCCGCCCCCGTGTATTCATCAAGCCTGAGATGCTGGAAGGATCGCTCGTACAGGAAGCGTGGCTACTACTGTCTACCTCCATTACCCGACCCCTCCGAAACAGTATCCGACGGAGATTGAAACAGATTCCTGATCTAGAGTCGATAGAAGAAGGCGCCGTCATAAATGTTTCAAACCATGCGAAAGTGATTCCTCTACCTGAGCCTCCCTCTATCCCCAAAGTCAGCGGCCCAGTCCATCCGCCTGTTTTCATCCCCATACCAATGCCCGCTGAAACACCTGTTTCAAAACCTGTTTCCCAAGCAGAAACAGGAGCTGTTTCCGACCCCGAAACAACAGCCCCGAAACAGGCAGAAACTGTTGTGGCACAGGATAAGTCGTCTGTTTCCGCCCCATCCGTACCCACAGGAGAAACAGTTGAATGGAAGCCCAAAGAAACAGCTCCCAAACCAACTGTTTCCAAGCCACAGAAACAGCGACTAATCGAGCGAGATACGTCGATACAAGATTGGAAGAAATACGCCACGACCTACTACAAGCGAATCAGAAACAGCAAGAGTGAAACAGCTAGAGACCGAAACAGAAACACCTTTCAAGGATACAGAGATATGCTGCAAGAGGTAGGTATCAATATCGTTGAGCATGAAACAGAAAACAGGATCACGTTCCACGAAACAGCTAGATCATGAAACAGGTCGATAAAGTGTTTCTAATCATCGCCATTATAGTCACACTGGCTCTAATCCTCTACCACCAGCAACAACCAGAAACAATAGTCCTAGACTATCATCACAAAGTATCAGCAGAAGAGACAGAAGCCTTATACATCGAGGCTCAAATTTTTATACCACAACAACAATAATTCCCATGCTTACAAAAACATATATCGCAGCAACGCTACTACTAGCCAAGCCTATTCAAATAGACTCAGAAGTACTAGAGTACGGCTTCGTAGCTCTATTAATTTTTGGCTTCTTCAAACTCCTATTAAAAGAACCTTCCAAAGGAAAGGCGCAAAACAATGTGTTATATGTAGGAGCGGTAGTCGTAGGCATTGTCCTATTGTACCACATGACCAACTAGTTCTTATACTTTTAATTCGATCATAGGCGGTGTCGCTTGGCGGCACCGCATAAATCCAGTTTAATGAAAACCAAAATAGTAACAGTATACTCGAAAAAACGACGAGACACAGCCCATTACACCTCTACATTAATGCAAATCATCTCGAGCAAGAATGGAAAAGTTAAAATGATCCTAGCAGACCGAGAATCCGACGACCAAATCGTGCATGAATTTGAGGAAGGAGAAGTCGATACTCTGAAAGATCAGATAGCTAGATTTGAAAAAAAGAACAAGTCAACATCATAAAAAAAATCATGAGCCTAAAATACAAAATAGAAGCCACAAGAACAGATGATTACATAATCGAAATCAACTCATTGATATGGACCGAAAAAGAATTGAAGGATTGGTCAAAAACATTCAGTGACATCGATTCTACAGAAGACCTAGCAGAGATATTATCTGTATCCATGATGAAATATGGAACGGGCC
>CAYOBX010000005.1:3540-7912 GCA_964402245.1 uncultured Saprospiraceae bacterium
GGGCCGAATAGATGCATTACCTACAGTATCAAAAGATCGAATTAAGAAGCTACTTAAATATCCATTTATATGGAAAAGTCCAGGAGTACATTGGAGGAAAAAAAATGTACTCCTAGATATCGCCATGTATGATGAATTTGAGAAAGCAGAATACAAGCCGATCAAGGGAATGATCGAAATTTTTGAATCAGAATATAGAAAGCTCATTAAAGCGAAGTAATTAAATTTATATTAGATGATCCTCTTCACCATTCTAATATTCGAGCTATTCCTACACACGCTCGAATACCAACGAAGAGGGCTATAGGGAGACTTTACATACCGAGAAAACTACATCAATCCAAGAAGGGGCGATTGGATAGCGTTAAGATCCAAGAGCAATTTTGATTCTCTCTTTACGAAGAGTAGGGCAAACCCTGTTTGTCCTACTCCTATTTTCTCAATAAGTAGACTTTGCAGGTACACGAATAAAAGCAGTAATAAAAATGATAACCGATACCGGATACATCCCAGAAGAAATAGCACAAAAGATCAAGAATGCTGCGGTAATGAAAGACATCATTGCTGAAGAAGTCGACTTAAAAAAGTCTGGAAGCGCTTGGATAGGAGATTGCCCTTGTTGCGGCGCTAAGAAAAAATTAAATGTAAGTCCTAGCAAAAGCATCTGGAAATGCTTTGTTTGCAACGAGTATGGCAAAGACGCTATCAGTTTCCTAATAAAAGCCAAAGGCTACAATTATCCAGAAACCCTGCGAATACTAGCAGAGCGTTATAATATAGAAATCACCGCCCAACAATCTCCAAAACAAAAAAAGAAAAGAGGGAACAGAAAAGTAAGCTTCCGAAATAACCAGCTCAAAGAATCAGGTATTCCTGACAAATACCAGAAATATCACTTTTCAAGAGATACAAAATCCACTGACAGATACGAATGCGACCGATACCAAGCAGCTACAATAGATAAAGCCTGGAACGTAGTAGCTGGGGACGACATGGTGTTACATTATATTGACCTTAATTGGTCGCCTATGAATTATCGTACCGATAAAGGCAAGAAGCTCCCGCTGTTAAGAGTTCGTTGGGCAAATCCCTCTTTACATAAAAATAAAGAAGGGAAAGAAGCAAAGTATAAATCGCCGTACAAATCTGGATCCCATTTGTGGCTACCTAACTACATCATCAAAGCTTACCAAGGACATACTATTATCGAAACGCTTTATATCTGCGAAGGCGAGAAAAAAGCCGACGCCATGTGTCTAAACGGCATGCCTGCAGTAGGTGTAATGGGTATACATAATTTTGCCAAAAGTGGCGACATGCCGCATCAATTCGAGCTATTAATTAAGCGTTGTGGCATTGCTAAAGTGGTCTTTGTATTAGATGCGGATTGGCAAGAAATCTCTATTAGCAATATCAAGAAATCAGTAGATCAGCGCCCACGTACTTTTTTCTCTTCTGTACTAAAATTCCGCAACTATTTCTATGCTTATGTCAATGAAGGCATTGAGCTGTCTATCTATTTTGCGCATGGGATTGAAAGCATCTACAAAGGTGTAGATGACCTATTAATGCGTCAATTCTCAACAAAAGAGGAACGGCTAAAACTACAAGAGGACTTTGGGAAGGCCATGATAGATCGAGAAGGGAAGGGCAAATATGTGAATGCTTATAATATTACAACAGTAAGTGAATACAAAATCCAAGAATTTTGGAATCTCCACAGCCGAGTTACTTTCTTCGAGAAACACAAGGAAGCTTTAAAGGTATTACCGCATTTCAAATACAAACAATTACAATATAGATATAACAAAGAAGCAGAAGAGTTCGAGCTATCTCAAAAGTTACTGCCCTGGGAACAATACTGGAGAGAAGAAGTATGGGAAGACAAAAGAGGTAGAGAACGTAAGAAGTACGAATTCGATTACTCGAACATCCTGGAATTTTTGAGGAATCGGGGTTTTGGTTTATTTGAGGTTGCAAATGATAATTACCGATTCATACACAGCGAAGGCAAGGTTATTAAAGAAGTGACTCACCATCACATACAGCGATTTGTGTTGGACTTTACCAGAGAATTGGACCAAAAACCAGTTGTAGAATTATTACTTCGAGGTGGCAAACAGTATCTAGGTCCAGATAAATTGGGACAAATGTATTACAAGAAACCAGTCTTTATGGAGTCCGATAAAGACTGCCAATATTTATACTTTAAGAATTGTTACTGGAAAATTACTGCAGACGATATCGAGCAGCGCGACCTGAAGGAATTACCAAACTACATCTGGCAAGATAAAATCATTGATTTTGAGCCAACCTATATAGGTAAGCCAATGATAAGAGTGGAGCGCAGAAAGGATCAATGGATCATGGCCGAAACGCCAGAAATGAAAAAATGTGATATGGCCAACTTTGAGCTAAAAGCAAGTTGGTTCTCCTGGGAAAACTCCCAAGAGCTACATAATGAAGATGGAAAGAAATACTACGTTTCCAGAGAAAAGCCAATACCTGAGACAAAAGAAGAAAAAATACTTACAGTCACACATTTCGTGAACAAGATAATCGGCAATGGTTATATGCTACATGAATATAGAGATTGGTCCAATATGCGGGCAGTCGTGGCCATGGATGGAAAAGAGAGCACGGTAGGCAAGAGCATGGGAGGAACGGGTAAGAGTGTCTACATGAAAAAATTCAAGTATCTGGTACCAATGGAAGTACTAGATGGTAAACAATCAAAGCTCGAGGATGATAGTCATCTTTACGGAGATTTGGATGAACGGACAGCTATTGTTTTATTCGATGACGTTCGAACCAATTTTAAATTTGAGTTCCTTTTCTCTCATATTACGACAGGACTGAAGGCGAATCCAAAAAACGATAAAAGGTTTTTCGTCCTACCTCCTAAATTTGGGATAACTACGAATCATGATCTCAATGGCAGTGGTAACAGCTTCGAGCGTAGACAGTACAAAGTTTCCTTCTCCGACTATTTCAATGAATACAGAACTATAGGCGATGAATTTGGTACACAGTTCTTCCACGAATGGGATAATGAGCAATGGAATCTCTTCTACAACTATATAGCTACCTGTATACAAGTCTATTTAAAATTTGGGATGAAATATTCCTTAATAAAAGACGAAGCCTTAGAGCGCAGGAAATTACGTCAGAGCATAGGCGAAAATTTTCTCGACTGGGCAATACTTGCCTATGATGCGGAGGAAGGTAATTTCCTCAATAAGAAAATCGAAAAAGTTTTTGCTTGCGAGCATTACCTCACCCAGTATCCAGGAGATAAACGCTATGTCAATCCAAAGAGATTTAAAGAAAAGCTGTTGCTCTTCGCTCGATATATGAATTATGAAGTTAATCCAGGCGTGACGTCCAAAGATGGCCGAATTAAATCAGATAGTAAGGAATTTATTATCCTGGCGAATGACAAGTTTAATTCAAGTAGAATTCCTGTAGTGAAGGATATAGCGGATCTATATAATACTAATCCATTTTAATATGAGCGGACTTTACTTATTCACAGGCAAGGGCAGAGCAGGCCTACAGCAGTTCTCCAGAATCTTAGCTATACACATCGCTAATAAATACGGCAAGCAAATAGTCATCACCGATTGGACCACTCTAGAAAATTGCGAAAACTTCGAAAAGCATCCCTCTACCTTTTCTTTTTTAGAAGCAGATACGGCGGTGGCTATAATCGAAAATCTACCAGATTTTTTCGATTACGAACGATTGCGTTTCTTACTAAATATCGATCAATTCAAAATAGGAGAGCAGCGGATCACACGCCCTACCTTTTTATTTACATCACAATTTGCTCCGAGAGAAGGAATGTATTTAGAGCATTTTGAAAAACATTATCGACTATGAAAAGAATATGGACAGATGCTATGAAACAACTCCTAAAAATATACTACCCTAAACATGGATCAAAAATAACCTTAGCCATCATTAAGGATAGAATACCTGAATTTCCATTCAACCGAAAGGAAATCTGTGTTAAAGCATATAGAATGGGATTCGCTGGCATGCATAAAGAAAGAACTCGATTCAAAAAAGGAAGGAAAAGCCCTTTTAAAGGAATCTCTCGATCCGTACCGCACATAGTACCCTATCAATACAAAAAGGGACATATCTCTCCTAGAGAGCTTCCCATTGGTAGTACCAAACTACAAGCCAATGGCTATTGGTGGATAAAGATAGCACAGCGACCATCTAAATGGACACAATGGCACAAACACCTTTGGGAAGAAGCAAATGGTCCCACACCAAAAGGATATTGCGTTTGGTTTCTAGATAACAATCCTAAACACTGCTATTTAGAAAACCTTACCTGTACGCCTATAAAAGAAATGATAAA
>CAYOBX010000005.1:8012-37355 GCA_964402245.1 uncultured Saprospiraceae bacterium
AATAAAGATGGCCTCAAAGCCTTAACACAAGGATTTATACAAGGACTATTGGCAGATATACATTATGGCCATAAAGAAGGTTTATGGGATAGCGCAGAACATTTACGATACATTATTGAGTACCTAGAAAAAGGATTTATTAAGCAAGTTTCAATAGATAAGCGATTATCTACTGAAAAAACACAATAATCAATTGTCCTTAAACCCAATCTTCATAACCACTAAATTGTTTTAATTTAAACTCAAATCATAAATAAATTATGACAGAAGCAACATTAGAAAAACGTTTGGCCAAAAAACTAGACGTAAGCGAAGCAGAAGCAAACCGAATGGTCAATGCTGTAAGAGACGGAATGATAGAGGAAATCGTAGAGAATGGTAGCTTAAAGCTAAGTGGTTTAGGTAAGTTCCAGGTTAAAGATCGAGCGGCCAGAAATGGCGTCAATCCACAGACGCAAGAGCCAATTTTGATTCCAGCTACCAAAGTAGTCCGATTCTCAGCTTTCACAAAGCTTAAAAATGCAGTAAAGGCTTAATACAGTCCAATTACGATCCGTTTTTATTATGCGCTAGAGTATATATGGAGAACCATATATACTCTTTTTTTAAGATCAATTTTGCAAAACAACCCTATATAAAAAATGAAGAATAAAGTGGACTTTTGGACTGATCGTTTACAATATACTGATTATCAGTTAATTGTAACAGTCCACTGACAGTCCACATCAGTCCAATAGTCCAATAGTCCAGGTCGACTGAAAAAAGTCCAGAACAGTCCAAAACATAGTGGACTGTTCGGGTAGCATAAAAAACACTGATAATCAATCATTTATATATTGATAACTCCTAATCAGTCCAAAAGTCCACGCAAAACCCCTATTTCAGAGAGGGGTCTATTTGCGATGAATTACCATTCATTATTTAACATCCATCATTTCAAAACCCGTCCTTACCAAATCTCTACTTTTCTTACAACTTGCAATCAAAAGAGCAAATTATAATGCAAGAAACAGCTACAGAAGTTGCAAAAGATGTAATCATCAGATCATTCGAAACTAGTCCAGATACCGTTTATGGCCTATTAATAGGCTTTTTGGTTATTATGCTAGGATTGACATTCTGGTTGAGAGAGAGGGACCGGCGAAAAATGTCGGATACCATTATCAATTTGAAGTTAGCTACTTTGGAGAGCCTCAAAGACATGAATCAATCCCTCGTCTTATTGCAACAAAGCCAGAATCAAAACTCCAATAGAATACTGGAAGAACTAGACAAAGCCCATGAACGTATCTTGGAAAGATTCAAAGAAATCAATCAAATACAATAACATGGCTAAAATCAGAGAAGCAACGATTGACAAACAATTAGCCGACATCCGGCAAGTTATTAAACAGAATAAGGTAACGCTAGAGATAGTCGTATCCACAAATAATGATTATGCAAATAGATCCAATCATCCACGCACGTGAATTCGGTGTAGATAATATTAAAGGAATGTTATCTTTTGTGTTCACAGCTGTTGCTAAAGGTTTAAATATTGATAGTAATAGTGATGGTCAATTAACCTTCCCTGAGATATTTAGTGTAGTAACAACACTCAGTTTTCGATTTCCAGAAGTACAGCGAGCCTTTCCATTTTTAAAGAAAGAATTTAAAGATTTAGACGAGACAGAAATAGAAGAGCTTAGAGCATTTGTAAATAATGAATTGGAGCTACCTATCAAATATGATCACTTAGAAGAGGCCATCCGAAGAACCGTAAATATGTTGCACTATAACTATCGTTATGTGCGAGATGTAATAGAATTATTTGACGATCCAATACTGGATGCTCGTTTAAATAATAAGTAACATTCTATGTTTTTTTGACTATAAGGAGGCTACGGCCTCCTTATAGTTTCTTAATCCTACCGCTACGTAATTAATCTGAACAAAAAGAGAGTAATATTATTCATATTAATTATTTTTATCTCCATGAACATTGAATGCAAAATGCCTACCAAGGCATACTTGAGAAAATTTGCTTATTGGTCGGAGAATATTCCATCTACTACAGAATCAATCATTTCCCTTAAAAGCAATTCTATTATTGCAAATCTTATCAGCCTGCACTTAGTTGGGAAAAAGGCATTAAGCGAACGAGATTACTCATGGGTTCATAAGGAATACAATGACGAGCTTCGTTTTCGAATCTACAATCACAATGTAGATCGAGGCAAGTTATTCCTTACTGCAAAGAGTACCTATGTTATCAATAAAACCTTACATGATTTGTTTTTAGAAATAGCACTCAATCGAGCTGTTTTTCAAAAAAGAATTGGTGTCAATTTTCGAGATACTATTCGAGATTTCTGTGAAGAAATCGGAATAGAAATAGAAATTGATATTCCTTTCCAAACATTAATCAAACAGTTTAATCGCTATAAAAATAACAAAAAAACAGCCTATTTCGATGGTGCTTCTCGTCCTTCCGCTAGACAATCAATGCTAGTATAGCTTTTAGGCTTTTGAGGTCTTAAAACCTAAGTATATCCGTTGTCCTTTTTTTCTTAACACTTTTCAGGGCTGTTTTGGATGTCCTTTCAGAAAATCTTATTGCTTTGCAACTTTGCAAAATGAGCTACGACTTAATAGGATTATCTTCATTATGCAAAACAAACTTGGCGGGCCTTCAGTCAGTAGAATATCTTCCGACAACTTGGATAGATAGATCTGCTTATGAGTATATTCTTGCTGGTAATTACAATTGGCAAGCCACTATTCCTATCTCTAATGGCGATTGGTTAAAAGCACCGCTTGTTGTTTATCAGAACCTATGGAGTGAAGTACATAAGCCTGACAAGCATGGTGGGTATTACGATCAAACTGTTAATGGTCAATTAGCAGGATGGACACCAGCTGCAACTAACGAGCTACAGAAAATGGAAAATCACACCTTCCTATTAAGACTCACCGATAAAGAAAAACAACAATGGATTTTAGGAACACTTGAACATCCGTTCCGCTTTACTGGCAATAGCTCTACAGGTAGAAAAGTAGGAAATTTTAAAGGTCACAATATTCGATGGTATTCCAAAACTAGACGACGAGCTTCGGGATACGTTCCTGTATTTTGATTGATTATAGAATAACAACAATTTGGCATTTATGAAAGCAAGTGATAAATATTTTAAGGTAATTTCTACTGAAGACGGAACGGAAGCGGATATCTTATTGTACGGTGTAATTGGTCAAGATTTTTGGTGGGATGAAGAATTAAATAAGGAGAGCATAACCGATCTTGCATTTGTCAAGACGATGAAAGAATTAGAGGCGAAGTATGATAGGATCAATATCAGAATAAATTCTCCTGGAGGCAGTATGTATCATGGTAATGCAATCGTGACAGCTATCCAAACAAGTAAGGCGGAAGTGCATGTATATAATGATGGCATGGCTGCATCCATGGCTGCGGACATCTGGCTTTCAGCTCCACATAGACACATGGCAAAGAATAGTTTATTGATGATTCATTCGCCATCTAGTTGGGTCGTAGGAACTGCAAAAGAGATGCGGGAAGAGGCTGATATTCTAGACAAGTTTGAGCATACAGCTATAGCTGTCATGGCAGATACGACGAGTCTTTCTGAAGAAGAAATTAAGAAGCAATTCTATGATTACAAAGACCATTGGCTTACTGCCAAAGAAGTCGAAGAAATGAATTTGATTTCCAAGGTAGAAGACTATGAGACGGAAGGGTTGCCAACAGATATTGAGAAGATGAGTTTCCAAGATGTAATGAAATATTTCGAGGAAAAAGGAGATGGTCCAGACAAGAGTTTTTTAGACAATTTAAAAGAAAAATGGACAGCGATGTTTTCTCGTCGCATGTCTACATCTATTCACATACCAACAAAAGAAGACCCATTCGATATGAAGAATATTGATGATATCATCAAAGAGGTAGAAGAAGGAAACCTTAATAAGGTAGACTTATTAGAACGCCTCGGTGCTGTTGAAGCCCCTAAGAAAAAGGATACGCCAGCCGATCCTCCTGCTGCTCCTGCTACTGGCTCAGGAGCTACTGCTCCAACACTTACTTTAGAAGCTTTAAATGCCGCTATAGAAAAAGCGGTGAAAGAAAACAAAGCATTAAAGGCTCAGGTAGATGCGCTTAAAAAAGCTCCTGCTGCGCCACCTGCTGGCGTGCCTGGTGGCGCGGATGATTTTACGGTGGATCCAGCAAAAGCGAATACCGCTAAGGAATTGGATGAGCTTAATGAAAATATATATAAATCTGCTGGCGGTTTTGGTGTCTAACTCTTAGCTGCTATTTAGATTATTTTTTAAAACAACAACTAAAATAAACATGGGAAATATAACCGTAGATACAGCGGCGGCGGCGTTGAATCGCCACCATATTGTTTTTGACAAAAAAATTCATTCGACTATCAAAAGAGAAATCGAATTGGAAAAATGTCTGAAACCTGTAGTCTGTACGCATTCTTATACCGCTGCCTCTGCTGAGATTCAGGACATCGTCCAAGCGTACCAATGCGATTTTACTCCAAATCTTGATTTGGAATTTACCGCTGTAGAAAATACGCTGGAGCGGATGAAGGTTGATATTTGCTTGGAGTGTGACGATCTAGATCAACTATGGGATACGTGGATGGCCGAATGGATTGAAGACGGAAAAGAACGAAAAATGTGGTCATTCCCTCGTTACATCTATGATACTTTCGTGATTCCAAAAATCATTGAAAACTTAGATGCTATTTCTTGGGGTGGTGTAAGAGTAGCTCCTACTATGGGTACTGCTGGCTTGATGATGGATTCTGCTACTGGTTTAGAAAAGCGCATCCAAGATGCTGTTGCTGCTGGTTTGGTTACGCCTATTCCAACAGGTGCATTGGGCGCATCTACGATTGTGAATCAGGTAGAAACCTTTGTTGATTCCTTACCTTTGCCATATCGTAAATTGCCAGGGAAATTAATTATGTCGGATACCAATGCGACAAAATTCTGGAGAGATTACCGAACCCAATTTGGTACTGGAAATGGCGTCTCTGGAAATGAAAACAAGCAATTGAGAGTCGATTGTACTAATAAGATGGTCAAAGGAATTGGTACAATGGAAGGTTCGGATGGAATTATTTTCTTACCTAATAATTTAGCTGCTGGTATCTACGGTAGACGTAGAAATCGAAGCGGTATCGAGTCCTATCTACCTAGAATCAGGTGGCAAGAAGAGGATCGGAAGTTGAAAGGGCTTACGGAGTTTTCCAGATTTTGGGGATTCAAATATTGGGGGCACACATTCGTGAATGACCAGATATAATTTTTATTAATCGCAGAGATGCGGAGACACAGCGTAGTAAACTACTCTGGGTCTCCGCTTTCCATAAATTAGAAAGATGGCAAATCAAACTAAAGCTCAATTAGAGGCACGTGTAGCTGAGCTGGAAGCTCAATTAGCCGCTAAGCCAGATGTGAAGGCATTAGCAGATAAAGACGCACAAATAGCAAAGCTTCGAGCTGGCATGGATGCAAATAAATTCGTTCCGCAACCAATCAAGGGTACATTTGAAGTAGAGATAAAAGCTGGTGCAAATAAAAAGGTAAAAAAGACCTTCAAATGGAAAGATGGCCACTTGGCTATCCGAGTACCAGGGGACTTAGGGATACCTGTTGCAACAAGTACTCGATTGAGTACAGAAGGCATCATGGAGTTAGCTCAAAACGGCAAAATCTCTGACAAATATGTCGAGATGTCGCCAGCTATCAAATCCATGAATCAGGAGGATGCAAAGTGGCTATTACAACACTTTGCTGCAATGCAATATGGGGGCTTGATCGAAGTAAAATAAGCCTTTTTTTTAAAAAAAAAAAAATACCATATATGAATAATATTTTTTGTTTACTCGCTAGCTTAACGGGCTGTCTCAAACAAAACGCTGGAGGGCAATCTTTTAAGTTTCGCATTATCCCTGCCGATGAAATAGACGTGTTCCCACGAACGCAAGCAGAGATTGCTGGCGCAGCTGCTGTATATGGAGATGAGGTTTGCTTAGGAGAAGGATTCTCTTATACTACTACTTCAGGGGAAGGCTTCTGGAGAGAAGTTCCTGCAGTATCTGACACGGTTGGTATCAATTTTAACCTTGTAGGTGAAAAGGGAGGATATGGATTCGAGAATAACTTCGTGTTCTTCTTAGCAGGCATGGATAAAAATCGTCTTCAATTTGCTAAGACAATTGCAGATTGTTGTCACGGATTCATTATCCATACGAAAGGTAGAAATGGGATTGATTATATCATAGGTGATAAAGATAATCCAGCATTTGTAGAACCGTTTCAAGCTACCTCAGGCTTGACGAATACAGATCGTAGAGGTGTTCCTTATGTGTTGAAAGCACCTTCAGTAAATCCACCGATGATCTATGATACGACCACGCATGGTATTAATTTGATAGCTAATCCGTAACTATGGCTAAAAAAAAAATAACTAGTAAACAAACAGTTACTAGGGTAAAGAACCAATTGTCCGACGAGGTGGCTGCTCTCTACCAATTGAAAAATTGGAAGGGTGGCACTCGGCAGGACTTTGGTAGGTTTGGTATTGTTGACCTCTCCACTATGACGGTTAAAAGCGCAGCGAGGCTAGTGTCAATGGGCTTTCCCAAATTAGTACCCACTAAACAACAATAACAAACTGAAGTGCTATCTGTTTAATAAACAGGCGTAGCATGATTGAAAAATATCAAGGCGGCTACTCTCGCAAGAGGTAGTCGTTTTTTTGTCCTATCGGGAACAATTGTTCAAGCCTACCTTTGCTACATGATCCTTTCTCAACAGATACAAAATTGGTTTGATACAGATGGTAGTTTTATAGATGGTGTAAGTTTGCTTGAAAGAACGGGCTATGATACGAAACGATTACGGCATTATACATCAGTCACCTATCCGCCTTTAGCCGTAACACAGCGGCTAGAAAAAGCCTTGTCTGATTATTTAGAGTTGCATCCTATAGAAGACTCTAAAAAAAAACTGCCTGCCAAAAAGGAAGAACCCCCGTCTATAGTCGCTATCCGACAAAAAGCTATCCGCATTCACAAGCTCCACGCCAACGCACATTCAGAAATGCGTATAGCTGCACTACGAGAAGATAAGCGCAGTGCCTATCAACTTGCTAACACAATAATGCAAGAGTATATTCCTACCCTGGATAGCATCTATGATGTCATCCGAAAATGGGAAGCTACAGGAGAGTTGCCTCCACCTGTAGCTGTAAATGATGTTGTAAAAGATACGGTCAAAAAGATGCAGCGAATTGCCTCTTTGAAATCTCGTATATCTAGACTGCCAAAATTAATCGGAGTCGCAAAAGACGATAGTAAAAAACAAAAAATAGAAAAGGAGCTAGTCGCTAAAAAGAGCGAATTAAATAGTTTAAAAATAGAGCTTGGATTAGATGAATAGAAACAAACAAGAGGATATCAATATCCTTCGCAGATATTTTAAAGATGATCTTGATTGGGAAGCATTGACCGATCATCAACGAGACAAGGCGCAGCAGATTAGATCGGCATACACTTGGTTGTTGGAAGCATGGGCGCAAGCAGATATTGTCAAAGAATTAGAAAAAGATTTTGATGTATCAACAACAACGGCCTACCGTGTAATTCGGAATACAGAAATCATATTTGGATCTTTAAGAAGAGCAAATAAAGATATCCTCCGTCAGATCGCTATCTCCGCAGCAAAGGAAGCCTTATATCTTGCCAAAAAAGCTAAAGATTATAAGGCTATCGCTGGGGCTACAAAATTACTATCTGATGTTGGCGGTCTAAATACGGAAGATCCGGATATGCCAGATTTCGAGAAGCTTCAACCCTCTTTAATTGTCACTGTCTTACCTGAAGGCATGGAAGCGCAGCTCCAAAGAATGCTAGGCGGTGGTGCTATTGATTTCAATAATTTCTTACCTCCTATAACACCTCACGAAGATGTTACCAACGACACAGGAACAACAGATTAAAAAAGCCATCTCAAAGTTGCATAATCGTAATAGTGGTGATTACGAGAGCTTGCTTCGCCAAGTAGAGCAAAAACGTAAAAAAGTACAACTTAATCTACCTCAATTGACTGCGGCGCTTTCTGTCGCTCCCATACTATTATTAGAATGGGGGCGAGGTACCGGAAAGACAACCATGCGCGGGATTCGTTGGTTACGGATGCTTCAGGAGATGCCAAGGAGTACAGGCTTGTTTATAGGTCCAACCTATCAATTTATTTTGACTCGAATCGTACCTTCCTTGGTACAAGGTTTAGAGATGTTTGGCATCTATAAGGATTTACACTATTTCATTGGTAGACAACCACCAAGAGGCTGGCGAAGTAGTTGGATGAAGGCCTATCAGCCTCCAGAAAATTTTACCAGGTATATCACTTTTTGGAATGGGATGGGTGTACACCTTATTTCCCACGATGTACCAGGCGATGGTAGAGGCTTGAATGCGGATTGGGCAGATGGTGATGAAGCGGCTCTTTTGAAAGCTGCCTATTTACAAGAAAATACAGATCCAACATTGCGGGGTACGAATAAACGAGCTTTTGAAAAAAGCACCTATTTTGGGTCTCGTTTTTATACCAGTTCTACACCTTTGACAAATGTTGGTCAATGGTTTATTGATTACGAAACAAAGGCAACAGAATCGCCTAAGAAAGTCAATTTTATTAGTGCTACTTGTGAGCATAATATGCAAAATCTACGAGAGGGGTATTTAGCTGAAGCGGAAGAAAATGCCTATGCAGAATGGGTTTACCTAGCAGAGTACAAAAACAAACGACCTAAATTCACAAAGAACAATTTCTATCCTTTATTCGATCCAGATATCCACCAATACAGTAAATACAACTACTCTCACTATCACTCTTTGAGTAGTGCTGTTGATTGTCGTGGAGATGGTGATCTTACCGCAGGGCAACCCTTGATTCTTGGTATAGATTGGGGAGCTGCGATTAACTGCCTAACAGTCAATCAATATCTACGATCAATAAATGAGTATCGAACCTTAAAGTCTATGTATGTCTTAGGGGATGAAGCAGAAATGCAAGATGATCTCTTTGATAAATTCCATGAGTATTATAAGTTCCATGACTGTAGAGAGATACATTTCTGGTATGATAACTCAGGCAACAATAAGACGGGTAATACTAGAACTACTAGAGCAGAGCAGGCCAAGAAACAATTAATGGAGAAAGGTTGGAAGGTATATCTAAAGACTACCAGAGGTATGAATCCTGAGCATGATGCTAAGCACATTCTATGGAATGCGATACTAAGAGGCGATCACCCTCGCCTACCCCACTACCGTATGAATAAAGATAACTGTAGAGAGCTTCATCTATCTATGAAAGCTGCCAAGTCAAAGCCCGGAAAGAATGGAGAGATACATAAGGACAAAAGCAGTGAACGTAATAAGAATCTTCCTCGCCAACTCGCTACTGATCTATCAGATGCAAACGATGCGCCGATCTATGGTCTATTTAAAAAGCTACTCAAAGGACTAGCTCACACACTACCCGACACGAACTTTCACACCATATAGTATCCCCTGCATATATCCTATGAAAAGTAAGAGAACAATTGTTTTTTTTGACAGGCATAGCGGTAATACCTTGTCTTACGAAAATAAAAAAAGTTTGTGCTTTGATACCTAAAGCATTGAAAATCAACAAAGAAGAATTCTTATTATGAAAAGCCTTTTTTGGAACAAATAGGGCAAATAAGCTTGTCCTTTTTCTAAGGCAAAAACACCTACATCTTTGAGGAAATTGAATAATTAAATTCGGAATATGGCCATTAAGAATTCAAAACCTTCTATAAGTGATTTAATTGCCGAAATCGACGGCGACTCTTTTGCTTCTGTACGAAACCTTCTGGTTTGGTTTGGTGCGAGTGATAGCACAAGTGGCGGAACTACCGCCACGTCTCTTCCTATAGATATTGAAAAGCACTTATGGATAGATTCAACTGGTGCTTATTGGTATCATCAATTAATCCTTAGCTCAGATGGTGTACAGAATTGGCAATGGATTAATCCATTAACCAATACAACAGGTACACCTAATGCTCCCATAAATCCTTATGGCGGTAACACTAGCCCTTGGATTCCAATAAAAGTAACAGATGTTTCTGGTGCTAATAAAGGCCGTATTCATGATGCTATCCTACAGCGAGATAACATATCTGGTGTAACAACTATCCATGATCTTGCAGGTAATATCTTTTCGCCACTTCCTGCATCCATGCAGATTGGAGAAAAAGTATGTGTTACTGGTTATGCTGATTTTCAGGACATCAGCGGTGTCTCTGATTTTACAGGAAAAGGCATAGTCATACCAGCTCATACACAAGTTGCCATTGGTCATGTAGATGGTGGGGAAGTAGTTTATACGGTTGCTGGAGATATGCCAGTTGGTGGGCCTGATACTTATGGTAGAAGGGTTCACGATGGAGGAACGATTATTCTTAACGGACAAGATGAAATATTCAGCTTTAAAGTTTTGGATCTATCAGGTGTTCCAGATATAAGTTTCGAATTTAAAAACATTAATTAATTAAATTTTTTTTTACAAATGAGTAATTCAACTCCTTTTAGTGCGTCATCTGATATGGTTGCGTACAAGACAAAAATTGTTACTGATACCGCTACAGGTGAAATTAAAGAAGTAACAGAAGCAAAGAATTTTTCAAATGGAAGTGTCAACTACTATGACGAAAATGGTGCTATGTATACTTTAGGTGCAACGGAAGTTGTAAAAGAAAAAGCAGTAGCTGTAACCACTGGTGGTGAGACACTATCTGATTTGACGTCTACGCCTGCACCATTAGCGGCTGTTCCTGCTAATACAGGATATGCTTATGCTGAGGTGAAGGATGGTTCTGTAATTTATACAAGTGACGGAAGAACGCCCGATGCGACTGCTGGAGCAGAAGTAGGTAAGCGAGTTTCTAACGGTGGCAGAATCCAATTAAGAGGTGCTGATGCAATCGCTGATTTCTTAGTGATCTCTTATGATGGTAGCCCTGCTGATTTAGATTTCACGTATCAGAATGTTGAGGAAGGAACGGTAGCATAAATTACAATAGTAGAAGACCGATTTTGAAAATAAGATCGAAGAGTTTAAAAAAAACTCTTCGATCTTTTTAAGCTCTTTAAATATGCGATTATTATTAGCGTCTTTTTTATTGTGTTTATCTGTCTCTGTATTCAGCCAAGGACAGAGTACCCCATTTGAAACATCTGAATATCATTGGGGTGCTTCAGGGCGATTGTACTGTGATCAAAATGAATGGAGAGGGGTCTACTATCAATATGGTCCAAGATACTACCAATGGGCAGAATCCTTTGGTAATGGTGCTACTCCAAACTATGATGTAGCAAGTGTAAAAGGCTATATCGTACCCAAAAAAGGAAAACTAAAAAATATACAGTTGCTTTTGGATCGCAATAATTCAGAAGCTGCTCCGATCAAAATTAGTATTGATATTGTTCGTGCTGGTATTGTCTTTAATATCATCACTATAGAGGATAACAACTATGACACCGTCAATCATTTGTATGATGTACCTATAGATTTCAATACAGAAAGAGGCGACATTCTAATGATAGCAGGTCAAAAGGTAGGAGGCAGTACGACTCGTATTTATGTCTATGCAGATGTGACACTTACTTTTATATAAATTTTAATATGAAACATTATTTATTACTCTTTTTTTTAGCCATGTCTTTCTTCTCTTTTTCTCAAGAAATGGAAGCTTGGGAACAACTCTATAAAACAGTCAATACGGAAGAGCTTCGTTCTCAACTACCTTATAGAGTACACAAAAAAATTTCTGCCAAAAAAGGCTGGGAATTCAAAGCTAGAAAAGAAGCGCAATTCATTGACAGTCTCAAAGTACGCTTAGTAGATATTCCTCCAGCAATTACCGAGTTGGCTGCTTGGGATAATCTATATTGTACAGTCAATACAGAAGATTTGCGAACTTCTTTCAGTTATAGAGTCCATCGTAAGTATGCCGAACGTTCTGGTGTTGCCATATACGCAAGGAAAGAGAAGGACTATATTAATGTTTTGAAAGAAAAGCAATGTACTGGTAGTGGGTCTTCCATTACGCAAGTTAACCCTGTCGATATACAGCCTTCAAGTCGAAGTTTGGCTTATCGATCAGTCGCCAATCCAGAGTTAGAGGCATGGGGCTTGTTGTACGCCACTGTCAATACCGAGGAGCTTCGTTCCAAATTAGCCTACAAAGTACATAAGCTATATGCAGCTAGAAGAGGCTGGGAATTCAAAGCCAGAAAGGAGGCTGACTATATAGATTCTTTGAAATATCATATTACTATTCAACCAGCCAACACTGAACTGGAGGCATGGGAGAATCTATATTGCATTATTAACACACCCGAACTGGCAGATATGTTTGCGTATGGAGTACATCGCCTATTTGCAGAGCGAATTAATAGAGCAGTGAAAGCCAACTCTGAAAAGAAGTATATAGACACACTCAAAAAGCACATTGGTTGTTTGCAGGTCTTAATAGAAGATGCCCCTGTTGAACCTGTAGAAATACCAGACGTAAAGCCAGAAATAGAAGAGGACATTCTGCAAGTGGATACCGTGCCAGCTACACCACTAACTACAGACAGATTTTTGGGCACATGGGAAGGCACGATTCACAAAAGCGGCAACAAGAATCCTTATTACTTTGCGTTGCATATATCGAAAGATGGAATCCATTTGAGCAAAAAAGCATATATGGATGAGCCTTGGAAATCATCCAGCAGAGTAATCATCAAAGAAACAGAAGATGGAATCTATTTTGAAGAACAAGGCTTTGTAACGCACGAACATGAGTTAGGAGCTTATTGGATGGAAGTAAGAGGAAACTTAATCTATGATAAAGAAAAAGATATATTATCTGGCCAAACTGATATATACGATAGATTCACCAAGTCGATTACTAAGGGGTATGATTTCGTAGAAATCACTCGGAGAAGACGTTAGTTTTTACCATTATGTACTCGTGATTCACTATAAGTAATAGTCGCTATGGTTCAAAATATGGCGACTATTTACTCATGTCCTTTCCTCCATCCTTATCAAGCTGCAATTTTGAACGGAATATATAAATTATATAAAGACTACTTCTTGCATCTAAATAAGTGCCATCCAAAAGTATTACATGATTCTAGCGGTAATACCATTTTTGAATTGGTAACTATAGAAGAAGCTTTTGGAGACTTCAGAGGGCAGATAGCAGAGAAGTCCTATATGTTTAGGTTGATTGAGTATACTTGGGGCTTAGATGATAATTATACTTCTAATGGAAAGCAAACTAAACAAGGAGGTTTTATTATAGCAAAGTATCATTCAGATCGAGCGCAAGGATCAGAAGAATATGCTGAAGCTATAGCAGATACAGAAGAAATCGCCTTAGATTTTGCAGAGAAGATGTGTGCTGATTCTAAAGAAAGTCATCCGCTTTTCTATTATAGCATAGATACTTTGAAGCATATGAATTGGAATGCTCAAGTAGTCAGACATATAGGGGATGGTACTTATTCAGGATGGCTATGCACTTTCCAATTTGATAGTTGGTTTAGAAATTGTATTGGCGAGCACACTGATACAAAATGGAAAAAACCAAGTCCACATACTTATTAATATGATAGATGTTGTTAAAGAACCACAAAGAATCTCGTGGAGTTGCAATCCTATTGTATACAAGCTCCGCAGTAGAGACGACAACGGTATGTTGTTTTCTCAACGAGGTATCTTTGGCAGTATTTGTTTTGATCGTTTTGCGATTAATCATTTCTTTGAGATAGGCGATACGATTGTAATGTTCTGGTCTGATGGTAGAAAGTCTGAATCAGTTACTTTTCATGCAGTTGCTACTCCTGGTGCGATTGATGAATTTCAAGCAGCTCCATATTCTAATAGTTTATTAAGATATATGCATGCGCTGAGAGAGGTAATTATTAATCACCCTGTTGTAGCTGCATTTTGGGATGGTGTTATATCCACGACCTCGCCTTGTATAGACATAATAGCAAAAGAGATAAATCCCTCTTGGACTATAGAAATCACACTAAATACAAGTGTGACTGCAATTACTTCTAATATTACAGATACCATTACTCCAGATACGACCCCTGAAAACTATATCGTATGCGTAGATGTGTTTTTTCAAGAATTCGATAAATATGGTGGCTATCAACGAGTAGCCACTTTAGAAGATACACCAGACTCTAAAGGCTTAACAACTTTTAATCTAGGAGATATACTTGATTCAGAATTACACGAAGCTATAGGTGAGTTAGAATTGCCCGGTCTTGGTTTTACTCAAGCATATATCGCAGATACCAATCGACAATATTTTATTAGGATATCCGAAAAATGGGGTGCGCCAATAGAAACACAAGATTACATATACCAAGATCCTTTGATCGTTAGATGCGGAGGAATTGATCAGAAAATTTGGTTAGAGTCAGATCATATTTCTAGTATCGACCACAGGAATAGCTTATTGTCTTGGATGCCCGCATTCAAGGAAGTACATACTACTCAACAGGAGCAAATTGCTTGGTATAATTATAAGGACGATTCTATTCTACCCAGTTTAAAAATATCGCTATTCGACGGTACTAGTGGTGCACCTGCTTCTAGCTTTAAAATAACTGGCGTTAAAGTAGATTCTTTACAAACAATTGTATTTCCTGTTGGTTATCAGCAGCTTGGTTTAGCTACGCAGTCTATAGATGTGAAAAAATATTGTGTTCAAGTGATTGATAGCACTGACGATAGCATCCTTTCGCCTATTCGCTGTTATACGGTAGATTGCACTCCACGAGATTGCCTTAAATACATTTTGTATTTTAATGGCTTTTGTATGCCTGAAACAATGCGTTTGACAGGACAAATCAAAAAAGACTTAACAGTAGATCGTTTCTTCTCTGAGACGATACAAGCAGGGCAAAGGCAATGGTGCTATGATTGGGATAATGTGTGGACATTTCGATCTGGTTATTTACCCCAAAAAGAAGTAGACGCATTACAAGAATTGGTCATCTACAACAATGGCCATACTATAGAAGAAGATGGATATTGCGCCATTTTAATAGACACCAAAAAGTTTTCCATTACGCAATGTCTGCAATTCTTACATACGCTAGAATTCACAGCCGTGCGCTCGCAGAAAGCAGAGAAAAGATACAGCACGACTGATAGTGCAATAATAATATCTGAATGTTGCTGTGAGAATGCAATTGAGTTTGCTGATGGCAATGTGATTGAATTTGATTCTATACTACAATTCGATTAATTATGTCATGTAATACTAAGAAATATTCGACGCTTGTACATATCACAGATGCGCTACCTGTAGATGAAGTTATCATTGTTAAAGGTGGCATTCCTACGAAGATGCAGCTCCAAGAGTTCATCCAAATGATTATTAATTTGACGAAGGCTAATGTGCCAAGTTATATAGACATTTCAGCAGCTAAATCAGCAGGCTTGGGAATGGACGATGAATTTAAAGCTGCTAATCCAAATATCATGGGAGTTCCGCCAGGCACTAGAATTATAATATCTTGATTATGATAAAGAAAATAATGTTAGTCGGCTATTTTATAGCCTTATCTATGTTTTTACACGCCCAGGTTGTTGGCGGTGCAGGTATTTGTCATACTACTGGCGATCCCGACAATGTATCCTTGCTACAAACACAGCTGGCTGCTTATGATTGCCTAGTGGCATATGATACGCTTAATAATTTATTTTATAAATACCATGCGGACCAGGACCTTGGGGATAGATGGGAAGCATTAACCGTAGTCAGCAATACCGATACAAGAATACAAAACCCTAAGAT
This sequence comes from uncultured Saprospiraceae bacterium, assembly GCA_964402245.1. Lineage (GTDB taxonomy): Bacteria > Bacteroidota > Bacteroidia > Chitinophagales > Saprospiraceae > JAFMDF01. Next base: position 23,941 of record CAYOBX010000005.1, read on the forward strand.
CGTTAACGATGATTTAAAATTTGATCTAATCGATGTAGTTACAAATGCAGTTATAAGTAGCGAAAGTGTGCATCTATTCTTCCTGCCTACTATTAGAAATTTACAAGATTCTATGAGGCAAGCTTATCTAGCTATACTAGCAGATGCCGATGGCGATCCAACTAATGAGTTGCAAGATTTACAAGGTATTCGAGATTCTTTAATAAATGCATTTAATGCTATTGCCGCAGATGCCGACGGCGATCCAACTAATGAGTTGCAAGATTTGCAAGGTATTCGAGATTCTTTAATAAATGCATTTAACGCTATTGTCGCAGATGCCGACGGCGATCCAACTAATGAGTTGCAAGATTTACAAGGTATTCGAGATTCTTTAATAAATGCATTTAATGCTATTGCCGCAGATGCCGACAGTAATCCAAATAATGAGATTCAATTGGTATCGCTTCTTGATGCACCGAATGGTGTTCGAGTAATACTTGGTAATAATGGTGGGGAATATACAATTGGAAATTCATCGACAATATCTGTTACTAGAGATGTAGATAAGATCAAGTTAAATGTTATAGGAAATGTTATTCCGAATAAAGAATCTATTCAAGTTGCTACAACAAATAATTCTATAACTTTTGCTGGCCCAATCCCCAATAATGTAGATGCTATACAAGTATATCGGAGTGGTATAAGAATTTTTAATTTTTCTATAGCTGGCAATACGATAACATTTCCAATCAACTTCTCTCCACCAGAAACGGTGGTTATTTTATATTAATATGAAATATTTATTTACTTGCTGCTTAGGCATCGCTTCTTTCGCTTTGTCTGCACAATGCGTTGTAGACTCAATCGTATTTCATACGCCTGTCTATTGTGATAGCATTACGCAATTGTTTACAATACCTGTTACGACCTATTTTCAAGGGAGTCCTAGTATTATTAATATAGATTTGGAAGGGACGCATTATGAGCATAACAACCAAAACTACACACCGATAGCAGGACAAGAATTGAATTTTGTCACCTACGCATATGCAGATGGATTTCCCAAATCAGAGACCGTGACCTCTACTCTATTAGGAGGTACCTGCTCAGGACAATTTCTGACAGAAACTTACTCCTTTAATGATCCAACGATTTGTGAAGAAGAAGAAGAAGGAGAAGAACAGGAACAGGAAGAAACGTGTCTCCCTTTTTTACAATTGACAGGAACGGTATCAGGTACAACGGAACTATACGAATCACAAGATAGCATTCATAGCGACCAGCATATTACCACAGGTTCTGATGTGACTATACAAGCTGGAATATCCATTACTTTATTACCAGGCTTTGAGGCTGGCTTAGGCAGCGAAGTCTTAATTCAAATAGAATCATGCGATCCATAAAACACTTTCTAACAACTTTTTGCATTTTCTGTGTGTGCTTTTTAAATGCACAAGAACAAATTTCTGCTGAGGTATTTTTACGCCCAGGTACTAATAATCAGATGTTGATGACGCAGGGAGGAAAATCGACTTGGGTGACTACTCCTCTACCAACTATTACCACTACCTTAATCAATAATTGGAACACCGCATTTGGTTGGGGGAATCATGCTAATTCTGGATACTTAACTACAGAGGTAGATGGATCCATCACCAATGAGATAGAATTGCCTTTAGGTGGGAATGTTGGAGATGTTCTTAGCACGAATGGTTTTGGAATTTATAGCTGGACTCCGCCATCTACTGGGGCCGTAGATGGCGTAATTACTAATAGTGTTTTTTCAGGCACTAATACTAAGACGCTAACTATTAGTCGTTCAAATGGTTTATCTAATCTCACTTCTTCTTTTACAGATCGAGTACTAACTCAGGCTCAGGTAGATGCCTATGTGGCTAATAATGGTTACCTAACAGCACATCCTAATACATCAGATTTGAGTGGCATTTACGGTGGTTCTTCTTCAGTCATACAAGGATTGACAGTAGATGGGAATGGTCATATTACGTCCTTGTCTATAGGTAATTTTTCTGGTGGTGGAACTAATTTAGCAACGAATAATTTGACACAGAATCTTGAACCTAGAACCTATAACATGTCTGACGATTTAACTTTTATAGGGCAAGGTGATTTTACTGTTTTCAACAATAATGACATTTGGTTAGCAGGTGGCAAGGAACTGACTTTTCAATCAGGTGCTACTTCAGATTTATTTTTATTACCAAGAGGTGCAACTGGTGATTTGGGGCAAGTACTTCATACCGATGGTACGGGGGCCGTTTATTGGGCAAATGATGATACTGGTGGAAGTGGTGGCTCTGCGGATGGGGTATCTACTAGTAGTTCTTTCTCTGGTACAAACACTAAAACATTGACTATTACTAGGTCAAGTGGTTTACCGAATCTTATAGCATCGTTTACAGATCGGGTACTCACTCAGGCTCAAGTAGATGGGTTTGTAGCTAATAATGGATATTTAACTACAGAGGTCGATGGATCGACGACCAATGAAATAGAGTTACCATTAGGTGGAAATAATGGAGACATACTAAGCACTAATGGAGCAGGCATCTATAGTTGGATTACACCTTCTGTTGGAGGTGTTACGGATGGTGTAGTAACAGGAGGAACCGTCTCTGGAACAAGTACAAAAACTCTTACACTTAACAGATCGAATGGCTTACCAAATGTAACTTCTTCTTGGATAGATCGAGTCCTCACTCAAGCGCAAGTAGATAGCTACGTATCCAACAATGGTTATCTAACTTCAGAGGTCGATGGATCCACGACCAATGAAATAGAGTTGCCATCAGGTGGAAATAATGGAGATATACTAAGTACTAATGGAGCAGGCACTTATAGCTGGATTACTCCAGCTGCTGGATCCACTTCAGATGGAGTGTCCACTACAAGTAGTTTTTCGGGTACAAATACTAAAACACTTACTATTGCCCGATCCAATGGTTTGCCTAATATTACTGCTTCTTTCACAGATAGAGTACTTACTGAGGCGCAAGTAGATGCACATGTATCTAACAATGGATTTCTAACATCAGAGACAGACGGCTCTACAACTAATGAGTTACAAAAATTATTCGATAACGTAAAAGTATATGCTACGCCTGGGGCTATTGCTTCTACTACTGTATCTGCTGCCAATTTTTCAGATGCCCTACAATTAAAAGCAGGAACAAATATTACTTTAACGCCAAATGCTGCTAATCGATCTGTTACAATCAATTCAAGTGGTGGTGGCTATACTCATTGGGTAGCGGAATCATTGGATAATTTCGTTTCAAAAAATATGACTAATCTAACGACTCTTAGTTTTGATGGAACAAATGGTATTGCTGCGAATATGAGTGCAGGTGGCGTACTTACGATAGATGGTTCAGGGATAAGTGGACAACATATGATGAATACTAATTTAAGTGGTACGGCTAATCGATTACATTCAACGTCAGGAAATTTTTTGATTAGATCCAATAGTAATGACAATTATTTCACTATGAATAGTAGTGAGTTTTCGATCGTAAGAAGTGCCGGGAATATCGGCGGATTGTATGTTACAAATACAGGAACAAATCTACGATTTAAAAATAGGTCGAGTACGTCAACTGCTACTTTTAATGTAACACAATCTGGAACAACTAATAACTATAATTTTAATGATGTAAAATTGTATAGTAGTGAGGCGGCTGCAAATGCCGATTCTACTCTGCTGCCTGGCAGCATTTATCAACTAACATCTGGAGATCAATTGTATCGTAAGAAATAGCCTATGCTAGGATTAAAAGTAGAAGATGATTTTCTAGATCTTGATGTAAGTACCACGCTCAACATCACTATGATGAATCCACTTTTTGATGTGGAAAATATCGCACGCTCTTTTTCCTATCCGTTTAAGATTCCCCTTACTAATAAGAATAAAAAAATATTGCACCATAGCGAGCGGATAGATAGGAAAAGTCCTCAACAAAAAATCGAAGCCAAACTATATATAGGAGGCAATAGATTTGAATATGGAATTTTAGAAATTAAAAAGTACACAGAGAAATATAGTCAGGTTGTTTTTAGAAATAGAGACTTCTCTTTATTGACTGAATTAGAAGCATTACGAATTAAGGACACCCTCGGATATGAACTTATAAATAGTACTGCATCCATAGAAACTAATCCTACCTTTGATATAGTACAAAGTGATGGTAGTATATCTGGTAGTTATTATATTATCATAGAAGGCATTGCTTTTTTGCTAAATACTAATACTAGTATGACAGCTGAGTTTGTTGCGGAGTGGTTTTATACAGAAATAAATTTACAACTTCCTAATCATGCCATATGGTCTCCAGGACAAACCCAACTAATACTTGATATTGGTGAACTACCTCCATTCCATTTTTTTCTATTTAACATTGGATTTATTCCATCTGTTAACGTAACTAGCAGTCAATCCCATGCCCTTAATACTGAGTTCTACGTCAAAGACATAAATCAAAATTCTGTAGCTACACATGCCTTCCCAGTATTGAGATGGAACAATTTTTATGAAGACAATCCTATATTTGAAAAGTGGATTAATTACTGCCTTGATGAAATAACTATACAAAACGACTTAGAAACAGAAAGGCAATGGAAGCACACTTATATCCCCTTCGTGCGGCTTAAGTATGTAGTAGAACGTATTATATCGGCAGTAGGATACCGACTATCCAATAATCATTTCTGGAATGATGTATGGACACAAGAGTTATTGATTTTTAACAATAGGGCAATCGACAGACTAGTTGTTCCATTCAACACTCAGGAGCAATTCATTAATAGTTTTCAAACAATCATTTCCTTTGCCGACCACGTGCCTGATTTATCTGGCAAAGATTTTTTGTTTTTTATAGCTGAGCAGTTCGGGTTATATTTAAGTTTTGATGGAGGGCTTATATCTTTTGTTTCCAAAAACGATCAAGTTACTAAACAAGCAGTTGATTGGACAAAGAAATCCGAACCTCAATATGTTATAGATGAAGGCCAAGAAAAAGGCTATATCCTACAACAAAGGAATCAATACGACGAGTACCAATCTCAAGAACAATTGCTCCCCTATCGGATAGGGAATGGCAGTCAAGAAATTCTTTTACCCTTCGGCTCTGCGTACATGGGCTATCACAATACACTCTATATTCCCCATATCCAACAAGCAGGCTCTTTTAATGCCTCCTCTACAAGGATCACTGGAATAGATCCTGCGACTGGAGTTGCGATTACGGAGACAGATACCTTGGAGGCAGACAATTCCTATGATCTTCGTCTCTTAAGTTATCAAGGAATGGTCTCGGATATCAACGGAGCGTTGTATCCTCAGGCCACTAACGAAGGTTTATCTCCTGCAAACATACACGAGAAATATCACCGTTCGTATCTGGCTCTCCTTAATAACAAAACTGTATCGAAAGCAATTCGATTGCGAGCACATGAATTACAAGAGATACGCAGATGGAAGAACTCTAAACGCCGCATCTATCACGACAAAGGTGAGATAGAAGGTATCATAAAATCAGTTAATTTCAAGGTAAGTACTCGAAAAATAGAGGTCGCAAATGTCGAATTAGTGGCCATTTAATCAAATCAAGAATGACAGAAAAAGAGAAGAGAACATTGATTCAAATAATACAAGATAAAGCTAGGTTGTTACCAGGTTTAGGATAAAGCAAAAGAATTAATTTGACTGTCCTCTTTCTCAATGACAGATTTTCTGACATTTGTCGGAAAATCTGTCATTATGCAAATCAAAATCAACAACACCCTTACCGAAGTAGCCGAAAGTTGGAACGATCTAAACTTAGAGCAACAGATCGCTTGCTATCAAATAATCATGCAAGACACCGATAGCGAGTTCTTATCTCACGAAGTCATCGAACTAAAGCGAATTAATCTTATGCAATATTTGCTCGGCATTGATGAGGATTTCCTAGAAGAATGGGAAGCCGACTGTATTAGTGTACATGGGGAAGAAGGATGGCTCGTGTTCTCTGACGAACTAAAACAAGTCGCTACAGCGACCACCGCCTTTTTCTTTCAAGAAGTCACCCAAAAAGATGCAGAAGGAAATGAGACAAAAGCCTTCACCTATGCGCTAGGACTCACTAATAATCCTTATCCTTTTTTTATTATCAAAAAGAAAGCGAGTAAAGCCATTCGTAGGCGTAATAAAAAGAACGCCCTGAAAAAATACCAGGATAAAAAACTCTTTGGGCCAATGAATGGATTGAAGAATGTTTCTCTGTATGAGCTTGCAACTACCTTCACCTTATTTGAGAATTATCTCCAGACTAAAGACGAATCTATTATTGATACCCTAATAGCCACCCTCTACCGACCTAAAAAGCGACCCACCGAAAAGAATCTAGAATCAGGCTATGAAGGAGATTTCCGCCTACCCTACTTAAAGCACGAAAGCACCGTAGCGCAGCGAGTGCCTACCGTTCAGCGTTTCCATGTGCTCGCTAAGGCTTTAGTAGTGTTTTGGTTTGCAAGTTGCCGTCAAGAAATCATTGAATCATACCCGAATGTATTTGTACAAAACACCAGCGACCGCAAAACCAACAACTATGGTTGGGGTGGTGTCATCATGCAATTATCAGAGGGGATCGTCAATCTAGATGCTGTCAGTTCACAGAATTATGCCAATGCCCTCACCTACTTATCCATGCTAGATGAGCAACGCCGAGAAGCCGAAGCAAATGCGCTAAAACAGTCTTTAAAATAATGTCCTTTATCCAGGATAAAAACACTTACATCTTTGTGTCATGCAAACGATTACCGTCAAGGAAATACTCGAATATCTAGAGACTGGTGCAGCCTGCTCTATGCGAGTGATCGCTTATGATCGCAAACGCAAACGAGGTGGACACATAAAGGATATCGACGAGGCAAAATTACTGCAAGCAAAAACACGAGTAAAAAATGCGAGAGGAGCAACAAAAATGGAGCAATTAAAAAAAAGCACTAAACGCTCCGCTAGGCATCGAAAGAATTTCACTAGAAACCTAGTAATTCTTCAGGATGGATTTGAGACCAGTCTAATAGAGAAGATCCATCCGCCGCTTATTATTCAGTTCAACGGCAAAAAAGTATTGGTATAATGGCAACAGAAAGAAAAATCATCGTCAACGTTGTCGAGGAGAAAGGTAAGGGCTTCGTGGCACTACCTGATGCAGCTACCTATATAGCTCCACCTAGTGCCTCACCATCTAAGAAATTCGAGGGTACGTTAGGCGAAATAGATGAGAATGAAGCAACAAATCAGCTATGGGCACAATGGGGTGATAGTGACGATCTGCCAACTACGGTAAGGCAAAAACTAGGTTGTGTCCCAATGGCGGGTACAGCCATATACAAGCTAATAGCCATGATCTTTGGCAATGGCTTGTGCTACTATAATAATGCGGACTTAAAGAATGGAGCAAAGGTACAACGAGCCAACAATGACGAAGTAGAGCTCTTTCTGAAGAATAATCGAATTAAAACATTATGGTTACTCTCACAAATTGCAGATTATAGGTATTACATGAATACCTTTTCAGAAATGATCTTCGATAAAGAAGGTAGGAAAATAGTAGGCTTACATCATTTGTCTGCAGAGTTTTGCCGCTTGGCAAAACAGTCAAAAAATATGCGCATCGAGAAGCTTTTCTATAGTCCATTTTTTGGTAAAGAAGAACCCGATAAAAAGCAAAGAACAGAAGTATCTATGTTTTCCTGGTACGACTACCGATTCGATCTAGAAAACTATCAGAAAAAGCTAAAAGGAAAGCTCGCTTTTCATGCCAAATTTCCTACTCCAGGACACACTTATTATGCCTATCCATTTTGGATGGCACTCTTTAAAAAAGATGGTTGGTTAGACGTAGCAATGGATGTGCCTCGAATCATAAGAGCCATGCAAAACAATCAGGTATCACTCAAATATCAATTATTGATACCTGAGTCCTATTTCAAAATAAGGCATCCAGATTGGGATACTTACACCCATAATCAGCGAGAGAAATATATTAAAGATTTTGTCGATAAGATCAATAACCTTCTTTCCTCTCCAGAGAATCAATTCAAATCTATTACAACGATCTTTCGAGATGATCCATCCTTCTCTCAACCAGAAGGTAAAATCGAAATCAAAGCAATAGACGATAAGATTAAAACCGATAGCTGGGTACCATCAAGCAGTGCAGCGGATGTGCAAATTATTCAATCTCTTGGTTTGCATCCCTCCCAAATTGGTATGTCGCCAGAAGGTGGAAAGATAGGCGCAGGAAGTGGTTCAGACCAGAGAGAATCTTTTAATACAGCTATACAATTAAACACCATGGATCAAGAGATTATCCTAGAACCACTCAACTTTATTAGTGAATTCAATGGTTGGGGAGTAACCTTCTGTATGGACCATACGACGCATACTACTACCAACAAACAAGAAGATGGCACAAAACCATCAGAAAAAACAATCGAAGTAGAATAATGGGTATATTTAAAAACATAAGTGATATTAAAGAGCATATTGGGGGGGCAGGCAATCTATCTATTCATATAGATTCAATCGGACCTCATGAACTGCCAACTTTCAACAAACACCTACAAAAATGGATAGGCCAAGACCTATATGCCGACATAATTGATAATCCTGCAACAACAGAAAAAATAGCCTTGCTACCCTATGTAGCAAAGCCGCTTGCATTCCTTTTGATGTATGAATATTCTAAGGTCAATAGCCTCCAGATTTCCGAACAAGGCAATATTCGATATGAACGAGAGGAAGCCAAATCAGCCTATAAATACCAAGAGAATGAGTATAGAGATTACATGCTGCATACTGGCTATGAAAGCTTAGAGGAATTACTAAAATTTCTAGCAGCTAAGAGTGCTGATTATCCTCTTTGGAAAAACTCAATAGCATTCAAATGTAGCAGAAATCTATTTATCAATTATGCGGCAGAGTTCAGAGCAGTTTATAGCCATTATATCAGTCGATACACTTTCGATCATCTGCGAGCGTTGGTCGCAGACCTCGAAGTATTCGCTATTCAACCTACAATAGGAAGGTACTTGTTTGATGCACTAAAATTAGAAGTGAAGTCAGGAGCCATCGGTTTATCAGGATGCACACCAAACACTGCTTCACCCTGCGAAGCTAATCGAGGTAGAGCCGTGGCCATAATACAATCAGCCTTAGCTAATTTCACTATTGAAGAGGGGATGCGACGGCTTTGGCTACGTATAGATAAAGGCAATGTCGTACAAACCGAGCAGCTAGGAGATCAAGGTTATCAAAAAAAATCACCAGGGAAAAACGTGCCTGTTAGCCAGAAAATCCGACACCATGATGAGTGGGCCAATAGGCATACTTCCAACCTCCTCCATTTTTTAAATACTAACATCTCTTGCTTTCCTGAATACCAGCAATACCTTGATGAACAGAAAGAAGAAGAGAAGGAAAAAGAAGACGAATGCTGCGAATGGCGCATACCTTCGAGTTGTAGCTGCGGCTGTGGTAGTCATGGCGGATGCAATCATAATAAATCTGGATCAATTATTCATCTATGATGGACATTATAGTATTATTCTTATTTGCTAGATTATTACCAGGTTTACTCCTTATTGGTATTCTCTGGGAGATAGTGGAATACCATCATCAAAAAAGAAAGAAATGACACCGTCAGACCTCTTATTACTAAATTTCACTCTAGAAGCACAAACCGCAAAGAAGCTCACATTTGTCAAAGGCAAGCTTCGCCTCGAACTCGAAAAAGATGATAGTGTTAGACTAAAAATGAGCAAATGTAGTTGCCCTTTTTTCTCGGCAACCAACTATACTTTACCTGAACTAAAAACTCTACTAATCGGACTACGCCTATGAGTACTAATAAAGTGATAGCAGGTGTAGGCGCAGCCATCACCTTAATTAAAAATCTTCAGGATCCAAAGCGCAGAAACGAAAGAAAAAAAATGCGTATAGATCGAAAAGATTACAAAAAACGATTACAACTCAAAAGAGAAGGATATATAGATCCCGTCGTTTTTCTTAACTGGGTTAAAAAAGAGACCACCTTAGGCGACTACGAAAAACGAACAATTGTTAACGCCATTAATGGTTATCGAATGATACAGTAAGATATTTTTTAATTGTTCATTTTTTATGGATTGTAAAATGTCTTGATTGATTGGAGGGTGCAATTGCACCCTCTTTTTCAAAATACCTATATGAAAAAAGTAATCAAAATCGCTCTGAAAGAATTAGGCGTAAGTGAAAAGCCTGGTGAACTGCATAATTCACGCATACTGCAATATGCTGAAGAAGGCGGGTTCAACTGGGTAAAAGATGATGAAACACCCTGGTGTAGTATTTTCGCTGCATGGGTTGCGAAAAAAGGGAGACTTGAGTACAGTAAAAATGCTATGGCTAGAACATGGCTGAATGTGGGTATTGCTACTAACGAACCAAGAGAAGGCGATGTAGTTGTCTTATGGCGAAAAAGTAAAGAAGGTCCATTTGGTCACGTAGGCTTTTTTGTTTGTTTTTCAAAAGATCGAAAACGCATTGTGTTGATAGGTGGAAATCAAAAAAATCAAGTAAGTTTCACAAGCTATCCTGTCGCTAGAGTATTAGGTTATAGACGATTACGATTAGAAGTAGATACACCAGAATATTGGACTTAAATCCCTCTTTACACACCTACTTTTTATGATACAAGAACAAAGATTAGGAGACCGCATCGAGCAGATGGGGAAAGAAGTTCGGGCTTGGTCCGTTATAACAAAGAAACAATTGCTTTTTCGGATTGCCCAATTAGGATTGCAAGATCGAGTGAGGTTAAGAAATGAAATTGCGCTGCGAAAAAGTGTAAAAAACAGAATAAGAACAAAAGGCGGCGAGCTAGACTATATAGCCTTCTCGTTCGCTAGACATGGAATCTTTTTAGAGCATGGAGTAGGAAAAGATAGAAAGGTTGGAAGCTCCAGAGCCAATCAATCCAAAAAGCAATGGATAGAACCTACCCTACCCGCAGCCATAGAAGATTTAGCGGACTTGTTAGAAAAAGAATATGCAGATATAGCAGCAGGAGAATTGATAATTAACATACCAGGTATTTACCAAACTAAAGTAAGCATCTAATGGCGCGTAGACAGGTATCCATATTTATCAATGGCAGAGAGGTTGCCACTCAGGTCAAAGCAATTACTTCAGAAAAGAGAAAAATTGTTAATGAACTGAATCGAATGGTGATTGGCTCTGATGAATACAATAAAAAAGTAAAGGAATTAGATAAGGTCAATTCTATCCTTAATAAACACCGAGACAACATAAGAGGCACAACAAGTACCTGGAACAAATTAAAAGGAGCTGCAGTTAGATTTGGCGTGGTCGCAGCTGCAGCATTTGTGGCTAAAGAATTAGTTCAATATGGTGCAAAACTATTTGAACTTGGCGTAGAGATGGAATTATTAGGAAGAAAGGCGAAAACCGTATTTGGAGAAGCTCTTCCATTAGTTACTAAAGCAGCAGAAGAGAACGCCAACGCTATGGGTTTAACTGCAGGACAATATACCGATGCCGCTACTGCTATAGGAGATCTATTAATACCTATGGGCTTTGCAAGAGATGAGGCAGCGAATATCTCTACGAATATGGTCGATCTGTCAGGGGCCTTGTCGGAATGGACTGGTGGACAAAAAACAGCAGCAGAAGTAACGGATATTTTAGGGAAGGCAATGCTTGGAGAACGAGAACAACTAAAAGGACTTGGTATAGCCATAAACGAAGCAGATGTTAAAAACCGACTAGCAGAAAAAGGTTTAAGTGATTTGACTGGCGAAATGCTCCAACAAGCAAAAGCAGCTGCCACCCTAGAATTAATTACAGAAAAATCTGCTGATGCTCAAACCGCATACGGTGAAAACTCCGATACGCTCGCTAGAAAGAAAGCTTTTTTAACGGCTCGTATTGCTGAGGTATCTGAAAAACTAGCCACTACTCTACTTCCTATCTTTAATCGTTTATTAGAAATTGCTTTAGGCGCAGCAGAAGGCGTTTTATATGTTGCCAATGCTATCAGTCGATTGGCTGGCAATACCGAAGACACTAACAAGCAATTAGACAAAACGGCTGAAAACACCAAGTCTTATGGTCAAGCAATGAAAGAAGCTGGAGAGAGCACAGACCTTCTAGCTGAAGCTGAAAAACGTTTTGCTGAAAACGATGATTTAGGAAAGAAAAAAGATCGAGCGAAAGAATTAGCTAAAGAACGTAAGAAGGCCGCTGAAGCGATCGCCAAGCAACAAGAAAAAGAAGCCGCTGACCTACTAAAAAGAGAGCAAGATTTAGCCGATGCAGTCGCAAAAATACAAGCAGACAGACATCTTCAAGAATTATCAGAAGAAGAACAACAACTCGCTGCCCTTGCTGGCAAATATGACGAGCAAATTCAAATCGCCAGAGAATTAGAAGCAAAAGGATCAGAAGAAGCTATAGCCCAACGTCTAGCTCTACAGACGCAAAAAGAAGCAGCCTTAGTAGAACTACAAAATCAATTATTCGAGGAAGAGCTTGCTCGCATAGCAGAGCAAGAGGACGCTCGCACGGTAGCAGAACTAGAAGCGATCCGCAAAAAGGAGGAAGCCAAACGAGATGCAATTGCACAAATTAGAGAAGAAGTCAAAGGTGTGTTTTTATCAGAACGAGAACAACAATTGCTCGATCTTGAAGAACAATTTAACGGGACGCTTGAACTAGCAGAAGCACACGAAATTGATACCTTAGACATCAAGCTCGCATATCAAAAGAAAAAAGCGGATCTGGTTAAAAAGTTCGATCAAGAAGATAAGGCACAATTGCTCAAAAGTCAAAAGGAGCAAGCCGAGGCATTAGCTCAAGGATTTGGTGCAGCTAGTAATGTAATAGGTAGTGCAATAGATGCACTAGGGGATAAGGCAAAAGAAAGCACATTATTAGGAAAAGGATTAGCATTGACTCAAATAGGTATTAGTTCCGCTGAAGCAATCGCAAAAGGCACTGCTGCCTCAGCTGGCGTGCCTTTTCCTGGCAACTTAGTTGCTATAGCCTCTACTGTTGCTACTGTACTTTCTCAAATTGCTGCTGCTCGAAAGATTTTAAACCAAAAGAAAGACGGTGGCTGGCACAATGTGGTAGGCGCACAAGACAAGCAAACCTATAGAGCAAAATATATTGGTAGTCGCCCCTCAGGCATGCTACCACATCATCCAGTCGTATTGGCCAGTGAAGCAGGGCCAGAATATTTCGTATCCAATAGAGATCTGAACAACCCTTATGTGTTAGATCATGTACAAGCGATAGAAAATATTATTCATCATCGCCATCAAATGCCCCAATTCATGGAAGGTGGATTTAATGGCGAAAAACCAAC
>CAYOBX010000006.1:0-29812 GCA_964402245.1 uncultured Saprospiraceae bacterium
TAGCTTTTTTCATATAGGGCATGTTGAGCAACATACTGAGACAGTATATTAAACTCATCTTCTAGACTACGCATAGTTTCATCTAGTTTATTTTGGCGAGCTACTTTATTGAAAAATAGAAGGCAGTCTTTGAAATGTTCGGATTTTGGCTTTATGTTCTTTTGTAGATTTTCATAAAATCCTGTTGCTGCCCATATAGAGAAATCATCCAAAAAAGTAGGAATTAGAAAGTAATTGATTTCTGAAAGAAAACCTTTCATTCCTGCTAGCGCAAAGTTTTTGTGGGCATCTACAAAAATATAATCTAGTTCTCTGGTATTTCTTAATTGTTGAATAGCCTTTATGCAACCCCCTTCATTAGATGCGATAATAGGGTAGGGGAGTTGTTCTGCATAAGTATTATTAAATTTTTTTTGAAGTGGCTTACTTGCTGGAATTTCTTCAAGCTCTGTTTTTCGATGTTTAAAAATACTTTGCTGTGGACAATCTGCATCTACAATAGCAACTTTAAAATCTAATTGAAAGAAGAATAGATTTGCTAAAAGAACAGAAATGGTAGATTTGCCAACCCCTCCTTTTTGGCTAAAAACGGAAATAACCTTGGTCATTATTGAAAGTAGTTTTGTTTAGAATTGCATAAACTCAAAAGGGGAGTGGAGAAATACAGGATTAATATACAGAGATAACAAATTAGAAGAAAGCTAGACTACGAGTAAATTGGAATAAAAATTCTACTAATAAAAATGAAGGGCTATATGTGGTAAAAGAGGAAATTGTGTTTTTGCATAAATGCGTTATTATGCAATTGCGCAATGATGATTCAAGAATAGGAAACATAAGAGGTTTCCTATTCTTGAATTTCTATTACTGTTGGGATAAGGAATTTAAATGCTTTAGCATTCTGTTAGTAGCTTTTTTAATATCATCTTGCTTATGTTCAATCCAAAAGTCAATGACTTGGTCTAAAGCCTCAAAAGCATTTAAATCATTGTGCACAAATTTTATTAGACTTAGTTTATCCTGTAAGACTCTAGCTGTCGTTATTTTTGCGGCTTTGGTAGAAGTAGGTTTTTGTTTTTTACTTTTGGCTAGTTTCGCTTTTGGGGGTGGGGGAGTGGTTTCCTTAGTTTTTTCGTGGTGGGCAGCAAACATTTCCTTTTGTCCAGGAAAGTCTTCTTTGTCAATTTGGAGATTTAAGCCTTTGCCAAGATTTACAATTTGCTTTAACTCTTTTTCAGTCATAAGTTTTCTCAAATTAGAAGGTTAAATAATAGAATGGGAAATAGAAGGGGGCAGAGATGAAGATAAGAAAAATGTGTTACTGCAGAGAATAATGGGAGGTGTTTTTGAAATAAAATATAATCCTATAAAAACTAAATAATATATGATTATAACTGCACAAAATTTTGGAGAAAACTAAATTATAATTCTATAAAATTATAGGAACATACGATGATGTTCTTATAATTTTATAAAAGCATGTTGTCACGTTTTTATACAAATAGTATTTTATAAAATTATAGAAATGCTATCTGATAATCTTATAAGAAGGTGTTGGCATGTTCTTATAGAAATACCGTCCTATATTTTTATAAAAATGCTCTTTTGCTAAAAATATAGAACTATAAAAGTATAGGATGTCAACGCTATAGAAAAAGAAAGAATTTTTAGAAATATCTTCCAAAAGAGAGTAGGAATTATTAGGAATAAAATGGGAGGAGTAAATTTTATTTAAGGGCAAAATAAGCCTTTTTAAGAAGCTTTAAATATCATTACGCCTACTTGTTCGTTTTTTAAATTTAAAACCGTTAAAACGGCTTAAAATCGAAAAATTTGAATAAAAGCGCCTCAAAAGGGTAAATTAGCTAATTTTGTGGGTTTATTTGATTTTGTCTTTTTTTAAAAAAGTTTCTGGCAGGATTTATAGGATGATAATTTTATAAAAATATAAAACAAATACTTTGATAGCGGAAGTAGAATTGATTCTAAAATGTTGGTAAGTGAAATTTTACACACCCAAAAACAAGCATTGCCATAAAAAATTAATAATTTTTGAGCTGCTCTATCTTTTGTCGGACAAAAAGTGCCATAGCAGCAAATCGAGATGTGTCAGATTAACCTGAATGGTTAATAGCAAGGTGTACCTTTGTATATACAAACTCGCTAAAGCTGTTTATATCTCCAAAGGTCAACCTTGCCAAACTGATGAAAAAATCGAAGATATTTTTCATCAGTTTGGATAATGCTCCTATCGTCGCAATTCTCTACCCTTGGTTATTCTCATAAATGTTAATAACTTTAGAAACCTACCTCCCCTAAATTTTAATGAACTATGCACAAATGAGTGAACCACAAGAAAAAAGAACGGAGAAATTATCTATCATTCGATTGACTCCAACAGAAAAAAAAGCAATAATAAAGGAATATGCCGCTGCACACTATCCTTCCAAATCCTCCTTTATTAGAGCTAAAATATTAGATACGAAGTATTCTGAATACCGTAAGAAACAGTTTGAGGCAGAGATAGCGGCAGGTAATATGATAACCGAATTGAACAGATTGGGCAATAATATTAACCAAATAGCCAAAGCAATGAACACCTATAAGGATGGAAAAATCCGAAAAGAGGAGTTACAGATACTAGCGATTAATGCTAAATTGCTATTGGCTATTAGGAAAATATTGCAAGAAGGAGGTGTATAATTGAATTGTTTAAGGTGGAAACTTTAAAAAATAAGTAATTCAGTTGTTTGAAAATGACAAATTAGTTGATGATTTCAAGTAATATAACAGTTGTGCTAGTTAATAAGAATTAGGAGGCATATTGTTTAAAACACATATTACTCCATTTGTACCGACTGGTGTCAATGGTCAAAAAAAGAAAAACAAACCAAGGTTGGATAGAAATTGGAGAAGATGACTACAGTTCCTCATGGTCGAGCATATTGGAAATAGGAGGAATTATCAAACTAAAAACAAATCACCTAGCAGAACCTCATCTTGCATTAATAAATTAGCATACTTATTTTTATCTACTCCGTAGGTAGTAATCATAGTAAGGAATACAGATTTCTTGGTTTTGGTTACTTTTTTAAAAGTAGCTATTTTAGACCTCAATTTTTCGGAGTAATCTTTATTAATAGAAAAGCTGTCTAAGGAAAATTTACATTCGCAGAGATTGATAACTAAATCTCGTCTATCAATTAATAAATCAATTTGAGCAGATTTTTCGTTAGTACCTCCCCTCCAAGTTGCGTGGTTAGATTGAACGCCACTTATACCTAATGCTTTTTTTATTTGCCAAACATGGTCTAAGCAAATTTGCTCAAAAGCGTAACCTTGCCAAGTTCTTTGGGCTGGATTATCTATCAAGTTAATCCAACTATTTTTTCCTTGATATTTTCCAGATTTAATAAACCTAAAATAGAAGGCTGTATAATAATCAGATAATCGGTAGAGTGTATTTTTGCGCTTGTTATCAAGGGAAGTATAAGAACAGATGAAACCACTTTCTTCCAAATCTGCTAAAACCTTGGTTAAAGTGCCTCCTGATGAAATACCCGATAGCTTAATAATTTCTCTTCTTTGCAAACCCTCATTTTTGGAGGAAAGCACTTCTACCACTTTTTCATAAATTTCATATTTCCGAAAGAGAGACCGATAGAGATTAAAAAATTCATTTTTTAGTAAACCAGATTTATCAAAAATTAATTCTTGAATATTTTGTGGTACACTCAAATGGGGCTGAATAGCATCCAAATAATAGGGAATGCCTCCCAAGACCATATATAGTTGAGTAATTTGGTATCGTTCCAAAACGCAATTTTTGGATAATAGCATTGCTTCCGTTTCCTGTAAGTTAAACGGCTCAATTTTCATCTTCTGGGTAATACGATTATGGAGTCCACCACTATTATTAATTAATATATTGACCATCCATGAAGCAGCAGAACCGCAGACAATTAGTAAAACATCTTTCCGATTAGTTGCCCAACTATTCCAAAAGTGTTCTAGTCCCATCACAAAATCAGAGGCAGGTGTATCGAACCACGGAAGCTCATCAAAAAATAATACTATTTTATTATTGCTTCGTTTATTTTCTAAATATTCAATTAAGCGTTGAAAGGCAACTAACCAGTTACGAGAAGCAGTATCAAAAACTAGATTAGATTGTTTTTGGAGAGCGGTATCAAAATTAAAAAGTTGTTGTTCTGTATTCGCATTGGCTAAACCTGAAATCTGAAAGTCGAAAGTATAATTAAAATATTCTCTAATCAGAAAAGTCTTGCCAACTCTTCTTCGACCATAGACGGTAAGAAATTCAGATTTCTTACTTTGAATAATCCTATCTAGTTTATCTATCTCTTTTTCCCTACCTATGATAACATTCTCTTTATTTTCCATCAGCCAATTTTTATACAAATATATGTATATTGGCTGCAAAAAATAATTTTATCAGCCAAAAATAGAACATGTAAGTTGCTAGAGCCTGTCTAAATGATTGAATTATCACAAATGAAAATTCTCTTGGAGACAGAGAAAACCCTAATTAAATTCCAAGCAACCAGACAAAAAATTATAACTTTGGAAAAGATAATTAAAACTGCATTAGGCACAGCTGCTCGGTTGAATTGACTTAGAAAGAAGATGCACACATATATATAATGCAGGTTTTATGATAATTGTGAGCAAAGGTAAGACTTGTAAGCATACTACTAACCATTTTGTTAGCCCCAACAAATTGGTTAACAAAAAACACACAAAAGATGAAAAAGGCAGCAATTGTCAAGTTATTCAATGATTTTGAGAGTCTAGTTAACCATACAGAAGATGGGATAGAGTTTTGGTTTGCCAGAGATTTGCAGCATCTACTAGGTTATATGGAATGGCGTAATTTTCAAAAGATTACGGCTAAAGCTAAAATAGCCTGTGAAAATACAGGTGATGAAACAGACGACCATTTTCTCGATGCATCTAGAAAAGTAATCATTGGTTCAGGAGTAGAAAGAGCGATTGATGATGTCATGTTAACTCGATACGCTTGTTACTTAATTGCTCAAAATGGGGATTCCAAAAAAGAAGAGGTGGCTTTTGCCCAAAGCTATTTTGCCACCAAAGCCCGTAAAGCAGAATTAATAGAGCAACGGATTCAAGATATTGAACGCTTAAAAGCAAGAGAAAAGTTAGCAACCTCAGAAAGTGAATTGTCACAATCGATTTACGATAGGACAGGGGAGAACTTTGCTATCATTCGCAGCAGAGGAGATAAAGCCTTATTTAATAAGAGTACACAGGAAATGAAGGATAAACTAGGTGTACCTAAAGGCAGACCACTTGCAGATTTTTTAGAAAACGTATTGGTTCGTGGTAAAGCTTTCGCCACAGAGATTACGGTCTTTAATACCAAAGAGCAGGACTTAAAAACAGTTGGCGATATTTCTGGTGAGCATATAACAAATAACTCAGAGGTTCGAGACTTATTATTAAAGCGTGGTATTGTTCCTGAGAATCTGCCACCTCAGGAGGATATTAAAAAGTTGGAGCGGCGGGTGAAGAGTCAGGATAAGAAGAGTTTTAAGGATAAGGGGAAACTTAAATAGGGTTAGAGACTGCAAGGTTATTCTATCTTAATAGCCTTACTAGTGATAGCATTGATAGAATGTAAATATTTTTCAAAAAGCTTAGGTTGGCTATTATTAAATGTACCGCCCAAATGGTAAAATATGGTTTTTATTATAATCTGTTTAAGCTCATTTACTGTATCAAAAAAAGGGTCTTTTTAATTCGAGTAACAAACACTAAGGCTAAGACACACAATACTTTAGCGTTTAGTGTATCACGAAAACCAATGATATAGTTTAATACAAAATCATTGGTTTTTTATGTCCATGGACGATTCCGACCACATGAGTAATAATAACCACTAAGTGAAATAAGGCAGCTTCTGTAAAATTTTTGAAGATAGCCTATCATATATAAATTAATAGGAACTAATAAGAAAGAAAATACTATTTTTAAATATTCTAATTCAATCAATAATCTTCATACTATAGAAAATGGGTCCATCAAAAGAAAAGCAAATTAAAATTATTCAGGATGGTTTTCGCTTACTTTACGAGGATAAAAAATATACTCAAACTGAGGTAGTCGCTAAGCTTATACAATTGGAATGTAAAATAGGTGTCGCTGTTTTTAATCGAATCATAAAAGATAAGCAAGATGAACTTAGTGAAAGTATTGTTGAAAAAGTTTATCGAGGATATTTGAAATTAATGGAAAAAGAGATTTGTCTTGAACTCAATAAGGTAGGGAAGTGGGTTTCCATAGAAAATGCTATCCCACAAGAAATTATCCTTCATAAGACAGTTTTAAATAATAGAGACATACAGTTTCATACTAGTGGACGATTAGCGCCAGAAGAAAAAATATTGTTCTTCTCTTCTGCCCAGGAAGAAATGATTGAGTTTGGACTTACATTAAATACCTTTTCAATTTACCTTAATAATATAAATCAAGATGGACTTAGAAAATCTCTAATTCAATTGCTTCAAAGAAATGTAAAAGTCAAATGTTTTTTGCTTGACCCAGATTGGCATGGAACCAGCATGTATTTTGATGATAGAGAATTAGTAATAAAAGAGGAAATGACTGGGGTTACTAAAATTAGAGCTTCTATAAGAAGACTGCAATTATTTTATGCTGATATTAAGGATGAAAAATATTGCGATAATTTTGAAGTTTATACTTATCGACATTTTCCTAATAATTATTTTTTAGCAATTGATAGAAGTAATAATGCTCAAGCCAAGATGATGATTTCAAATTATCTGTTTGGACAAAAAAGGGTGCAATGTCCTGTATTAGAATTTAGTAGAGCAGAACAATCCACTCTCTTTTTAAGATATGATGAATCGTTACAAAAAATTATTACGAATGCTAAAAAGATTAACCTTCTAGATGATTTAAATTAAACTCACCTTATTCGTTGATTTAGAAATTTCTTGAAATTTCCAGAAAGAATTAGAAAAAGAATTTCCTCAAAATGAGCTTCTGAATGCCTGTAGCTTTGTCTTGACAATACGATGAAGTAAAAGGCAAACAGAAACTAGTAAAGGTCATCCTTTCATTTTTTTCAGCTTCGCAAAATATAGATTAGCCTAGTAGAAACTTTACCTAAAGGAGATACTGTCTTCTAATGGGATTGTAATTATATTGTTTTAAACTAAGTGGTTACCACTTTGGTCATGGCTGTTCTATGTCGATTTGCAAAGTGCCTGAATCTTCATTGTTTTTTAAAATTTTTTAAAATTTCAAAAACATGAAAAAGGTTTCAAGCAGGAAGAATTTACAAAAATTTGCAAACAATTCACTTACTAAAAAAGAAAAAAGTAAGTTGAAAGGTGGGACTGATATTGTAACTACAGATGTAATTATTTTGTAAGCAATATTTGAATTTTCCACTTTTTTGAAAATTGATGCCAAATGCCATATTATTGGTTATTTGGTATCAATCAAACTGAAATAGAAGGAGAATAATTTTTTTGTTTTTTTAGTAACCAAGCCCTGAAAAATAAGGAACTAGAATCATCTATTTCTGATTTTATTTTTTCTTTTGGTAATTCTTTAAGATATAATTGACTTAAGATTTTAGCAAAATGAATGGCAGCAATTTTATTGTGTTCATTTAGTTTTTTACTACGTTGTACAAATTTTATAAAAGTAGCACAGTCAATTTCTAAATCTTCATTTTCATTTAACTCATAATCGCAAGCCAGGTTATAAATTCTAGCTAGAAGAATATAATAGATTCCACTAAAGTTGTTCTTTGAAATATTTTTTATTACTTGTAAGTAATCACCTTTCTCAAAATACAACATTGCTTTTGCAATGGACACATTTTCATTTTGGATGTTTTTATCCAAGTACTTTTTGTAATCCTCAATGAAATTTTCCGCCCAATCATAATCCCCCAAATTACTAGCGAGATTTACTATGTTTCTATAATTGAGATGGTCTAGGATACCATTGTGTATTAAAATATTATTCTTACCTAACCCAAATTTATATAAATCCAATGTTTCTTTTCTGAGTTTGTATTTACCTTTTTTTAGTTCATCTGAAAGGAAGTTAAGCAAATAAAGTAATGTGGTTAATTTATCTGCTTTTGAAAGCTTGTTTTCATTCTGAAATAGAAAATCTCTTAATTCTTGAAAAGTATTATTTTTTCTATTTTTTAAGAATTGATTTAACTCAAAGTATAATTGCCCTGCAAATGAATAATCATTAATTGTTTTTGATACTTCAGGATATAGTTGATTGAATAAGCTAGAATCCTTTGAGTCTTGCGAAAGTTGTAAATTTCTATTTGATATTTCTGCAGCATATTTAAATTGTAATGAAACAAAAAAGTCCTCTAGAATAAGAATGTTATTTTCAACTAATTCTATGGCAGGATTATTTTTTTCAAAATTATTTCTAAAAAAATTATGGTGATTTAATTTCAATCGATTTAAGATACTCCACAGGCTATTATTTTTTTTCTCTTTTTTAATAAGCCCTTTAAAATGTAATTCCCTTTGATGTTGTAACCCTTTTTCTTCTAAAATCTTTAGCCATAAAAATTCTTTTTCAAAGCCAGTCTCTAATAGTTTTTTTTGTATTAAGTATTCCTTTAATTGCTTGAATAAATCAGAAATTCCATTCTGCAAATTCTTAGTATCATTTTCATTTTTTGCTTTTCGAGAAAAGATAATTTCATAAACTTCATTTACAGAAGGAGGAGGTTTTATTTTTCTATAAAACTTGATATAGTATTCAAAGATATTCAGGAGTACTTCTGAATTTGAGTTGATAAGACGAAAGTAGGCTTCGAATTTTCTTACCTCAGTTGGAGTTAATGCGTCTAAATGTGTTAAAAAAGTATTTTTTTTCATAATATCATTCTACGGTGATATATGAAGGTATTAACTGCAAGCAATAGCAACAAATTTATTAATAGTTTTTTTATTATTTATTTTTATAAAAAGATAAAAATTATACACAAACTTCAGATTGTCAATTAATTAAAAAATATTAATATTAATATTTTAATAAAACAACATAAGATTACTGCAATAATAAATATGGTAATTTCCAACATTAATTTCCACGGTGATACGGTGATTTATTGTCTTTTAAAATTAGTTTAAGATGATAGATATTTGTGAAACCATTTTAAAAATACAATATAAATTATATGTCTTCTAAAAAATATATTACTGAAAACCGAAAACTAATTCTAGATAAATTTGAAGAACATGTTAATACTACTTTTGAATTTTTTTGTGAACGACATCAAATTCAGCCAAATAAAGAATCATTATTAACTTATTTGATTGACCAAAATATTATTCCCCCTATCACTATCAAACACTATACAGTTCAACATGAATTTGAAAATTTATACCAACAATTAAAGCTTCAGAAAACCAAAACGGTAAGCGCCCTCTCAGACAAATTTAATATCCCTGAAAGAACAATTTGGGCCATATTAAAAAAAAGTAAAGACAGCCATTAGAAATATTGGTTGCCATTTTGCCAAATAAAATATTTAATTTAAAAAAATAAATATACATAAATATGTAGTATGTAATTTTTTTTAAATTATAATTTTACTTAATTTTAAATCTTAGCCCTTTCAAACATGAAAATATTAATACTGACCCCAATACAAATTGAATATAATCAAGTAAGGTCTCACCTTACTCCTAACTCTATTATTGGTATTATACATTCTGGAGTCACTTACGAAAAAGGAAATTTTAATGGACTCCATGAAGACTATGAAATCATCATTAAACAAACTGGTTCAAAAAATAATGATATAGCTTTAGCTACTGAAAAAGCTGTCCAACAGTTTTATCCTGAACTTGTTATTTTAGTTGGTATCGCTGGAGGTATAAAAGATGTAGAAATTGGTGATGTTGTAGTTGCAAACAAGCTATATGATTATGAAACAGGTAAAGAAATAGAAAATGGATTTGTTTACCGTCCTGAGTTAGTTTATTGTAGTCATGATATTTTTTCAATCGCTGAAAATATAGGAAGGAATGAAAATTGGAAATCTCGGACTAATTATGCAAGTACCAGTAAAATTCATTATGGTGCTATTGCATCTGGTAACAAGGTTATAGGTACTACAAAATCGGTAGTCTATGACCGAATAAAAACTCACCTTAATGATTCTCTTGCTTTAGAGATGGAAGCGATAGGTTTCGGAAAAACAATGTTATTCCATCCTTTAATTAAATTTATTAATATACGTGGTATCTCAGATTTGCTTGATCACAAATCATCAACAGATAATGAAGGTGGACAAGAGATTGCTATTTCGAATGCGGCTGCCTTTGTATTTGAATTGTTATACCAATTGGATTCTTCAACACTTAATATACCTAAAGAAATTATGGAAATGCGAAAATTTGTAAAGGAATTGTTTGCAGCTACCCTACCTGCTATTCAAAAGGACTTAGGCATGAAGCCTGAATTACCTGTAACTGCTAATGTAGCTACTATTCTTGAAAAAATTAAAAGCACTTTACCAAGTGCATATAAGGAACTGGTAGATGATTTGAATGATGGTGATAACAGAGCTGACTTTAGAAGTGAGCTGAGAAGTCTATTAGAAAAGAATGAATTACTTCAAAAGGAATTATCATCCTTAATGGAAAAAGAACGACGAACTAGGCCAAATGGAGATGTATCGATAGTTAACAGTAGTAATGTGATTCAAGGAAGTAATATTCAGGTAAGTGGAGATTTTCATTTAGGTGATAAAACTGAGAATGGACAAGTAATCAATAATAATGGAAATATAGATAAGCAAATAAATATCGACAAACAAAATGGAGATATTAATATTAAATAATTCAAAATTAAAAAAAATTAGATTATGGCAAATTTAAAAATTTTAGAAGCTTCATCTGGGAGCGAAACTCCTTTAGAAGATGTTGATTTAAGTATCACTAATAAAGATTTAATTGATGGTTTGATAGATGGGGGAGTCCTACGTTCTCTGACTGGAGGTCAGCAACATTTGTTAGTTGGTAACGATAATTCAGTTTCTAGTGATACAAAATCATTACAAGAATTAGGATTTACAGATGGAGATACTATTAAAGTAGTAACCAAAGATGTTGGTGCTTAATTCATAAATTTTAAAAATTTAGAACGTGAATAATCAATTAGATATTTATGAAATCAGACTGAGAGAAGAGTTTAATAATCTTCGAAAACTTCAGAGGCAAAAAGGAATGGAGAGCATTCTAAGAATCCAATTCGTCGATCGAATAAATGGAGGTAAACAGTCTATAGAAAATGAACCTTCATCAAGTAATTTATTTCCTGAAGAATATATTATTACTTATAAAATGCCAATTTACATAGAGCGAGGAAGACTTGATACAAATTGGTCTGGTGATTTATCAGTTAGAGTATCAAAAGATTTATTGATGCGTTCATCTTCATCTTCTAAGCCTACGACTGAACTCGATACATCTAATGGTGAGCCATTTAATCACCATATTGGGTCATGGGTTTGTATTGGAGGTGTATGGTCAGTAGCTAAAGATTTTGGTATATGGTATTTTATTGTAGGAATAGGAGGCTTATTAAATCAGGAAAAAATTTGGATGGAAGATGACGGAAGTGGTCATGTAAATGGGGAAGCTTATGATTATTGGAAGAATGAAAGAAATAAAGAACCAATCAACGATATTAAGTGGCCTTATACTTTAGAAGATGATTTCAAGGTTGTCAGCCAAAATCCTAAAAGTTTGTCTGGTTCCAAATTTAAGATTGGAAAAACTGAAAAGAAACCTTTGATTGAGAAGAAACGATTATTTAAAATCAAAAAGTAAATGTATGGTAACAACACCAGATTATCACGCAAGACAAAAGTTAATTACTGGTATCGAAGTAGGTGAAAAAATAAAGCAAACTTCGATAATGCTAGTTGGAGCAGGAGCTGCAGGTAATGAAGTCCTTAAAAACTTGGCTTTGATGGGGTTTGGGATTTTTACTATCATTGATTTTGATTTAATCGAGGATAGCAACCTATCTAGAACTACTCTTTTTAAAAAAGAGGATATAGGAAAAGTTAAATCTACAGCTGCTGCAGAACGAATCAAAGAATATGTATTACATGATTCTCCAAGTATTAAATCTATTGAAGGAAATGTGATGACTAATTTAGGTAAAGGTGAGTTTTTAGACCATGATATAATTATCTGTTGCGTCGATACCCTTAAAGCAAGAGCATATATTAATGATATGTGTGTTGCATTTGGAAAACCATTATTTGAGGTAGGGTTTAATGGATTTAATGCGGAAATTACTTTTGTCAACCCAATAAATAATGATAGTCCGAATTTGAGAGATTGGATTGGCTATGGTGAATTTGATGAAAAAAGAAATAGTTGTTCAGGGCTAATTGTGGAAGATGAAAATTTAGAGCATATACCAACCATTCAATGTACTTCTGCAATTGCAGGAGGATTATTAACCGCGGAGATAATTAAGTTTCTTCAAGGGAAAAAATCAATGGAAGGTAAGGTTTTAAAATTTTATGGAAACATTCATTCAATAGATATTCTAACATTAAAGAAAAGTGGTAATTCAGTTATGAAAATCTCATTTGATTCCGAAATGGAAGAATCAAGTTTTACAAATGAAATTTCCGTAAGAAAATTGTTATTGAACCTAAATGAAGAATACAATAATTATTTTCTTCTAAGCCTCCCTTACACTTTTTTAGAATCATGGGAATGCAATATTTGTAATCGAAAAAAAGAAGTTCGTGCATGGAAGCAGTTTATTTATGAAAAGGAGTTACAGTTTGAAGATTGCTCTAATCAAACAGATAAAGGTATTTGTAAGACAGAAGGAGTAAATACTACTTATTCTGAATTACACTTAAAGTCAAACGATGAAATTATTGATAAACCTCTATCATATTTTGGAATACCCAAAAGGGATATATTGATTCTTCAAGGGATTAAAAATGAAGACCGAGTAGTCATTAATTTACTATTAAAGAAATAAAATGAAAATTGGTAAAACCTTAAAGCAAGAACCTATAGAAATTAAAAAATTTCTAGCTGAAGCTCTAGCTTCCCCTGACAATAGAAAAGCTAAATTTTCGAAATTTGAAAATAGAGATTTACTGCATACTTGTTCAAATGAGGATATTCCAAGCTTTTGTACCTACATAGATGTGATGGCATGGGACGCTTTTTTAGATTTCGCTAATAAAGCTCATAAAAAATTCAAGCATGAAGCTTGTGGATTAATGATGGGGAAATACTTCAAAGATGATTACGGTGAATTTATTGTTGGGTGTCAATTTGAGAAAGGAACTGGAGATTCCACAAGTGCTGTTTTATGTGAAATTTCTTATGAAGATAATGCCAGGATAGTCGAAAAATACGAAGGTAAAAATTATCTGCCTGTAATATGGATTCATTCGCACCCTGGGTATGGAATTTTTTATTCAGGACAGGACAATCAAACACTAAGAGAAAAATATCATGAAAGATTTCATGTAGGTATTGTAGTAGATAATTTAAAGAATGATTACGGTGGATATAAAATGTATGAGGGACAAATAAAGGAATATAACGATATGTACTTATATCATCAGGATAACGATTCCTCATTATCTTTTCCTCCATTCGGTATAGACAAAAAGATAGTTAGTAAAAAAGAACAGTTAATTGAGATTAATAAAAACTCACAAATGCCAACGCAAAAGGAGTTTCTTTTAGGAACAGAAAAGCGTCATGAAATTCAAGAAGAAGAAATACCAAATATAAAAGAAGAAGTTATTCCAAAACTAAAAGAGGAAATAGATACTCTTAGAAATGAAACAGAATCACTTAAAAAAAAAGTCCTGACGAATAAAAAATTATTATGGTTTTCATCTTCCCTTGAGATTGCAATAATAGGAATATTAGTTTACCTGATTTTTTATCTTAAAACTACATTTAATGTCTAAACCTATTGGGAAAATTCAAAAAGCAAAAGGTCCTACGATATGTAGTATTTGTAGAAGAAAAAAGAATAAAGTTTTAAATGAACAAAAAATAGCAGGTAGGGCATGTGAAGTTTCAAGTGAACATGTCTGTCTTTTTAAAGAAGAAATTGAAAAGATGCTTGAGACCAATAAATTTTCTATTGGGGAAAAAGTTTCCAAAAATAAAGTGGAATTAAAAATTGGAAAGACTACTCCCAAATTCAAAATAATAAAAGACAAGAATTAAAACTAAACAGGTGAAATCTTTAGAAAAAAATGAAGAACCTTTTTAAAATTAAAAGTCGAGGAAAAGCTAATCGTTGCACTACATGTCAACGATTTATAAACTCGGCTATAAATGAACATATAAGAAATAAATCTCTTTGTGGAAAAGGTAATTATCGTTGCACTTTCAAGCAGGAGATACTTGAAGGAGTAACTGAAGCACTTACTCCTATAATTAGGTATTTGAGAGCTAATGAAGATTTTATTAAAGAGAATCAACCTATTAGAATAAGTTGGTCTGTTGAAAAAGCTGAACAACTTTTTTTAAGTAATGGTTTAGGAGAATTTTCTCATCAAAATTTTATTGAATTTATTCCAGATAGACCATTGTCTTTAGAATTAAAAGCAGTCAATGGACCATTTGAAACAATAACAAAAATTGACCTTGTACCAGAAAAACCAAGTATAGATAAGTTTGAATTAGACAAAGATGTAATTACAATTGGAAGCGAAATTAATTTGAATTGGGATGCTAAGGGATATAAAAAAATTATACTTAATGAAGGTATAGATGTTTCAGAATTATCTGAAAAAAGAATTCAAATTAACCAGCCCCAAGACTTTATAACATTAAGTGTATTGGGACATTTTGGAATAAAACAATCAGAAAAATTACCTATAAAAATTGCTAGGATTGAAGAATTTAACGTTAAAAATAATCCTGATGATACTTATGAATTAAGTTGGAAAACAAAACATTTCCAAAATGTAAAAATATCTGATGAAAGTGATAGGATATTATTTAATGGACAATCCGAAAGTGCGAGAATTCCTATTTCTTCGTCAAATTCTGATGTTAATTATTTTATTTCGGGTACAACTAAATATCAAGATTCTTATAACCAAAAACTTGAACTGAAAGCAGTTAAGATTCGTCAATTTAGACTTAAAAATACACCATCAATTCCTTCACAAGGATTGACTAAAATTAATTTAAGATTAGAGCAACCAGATTCTGGAAAAGAAAATATTTCATCTAATGGAAATACTAATTATCTGGTTTGGGAAAACCAACCACTTGAATTTGAATGGATAGCAGAAAATGCGAATAGGACAGAAATCAAAAATGAAAACGGTCATCTTGGTTCCATTTCAGAGAATCAATACATTTTAGCAAATGAAAAAAATCGAAAATATAGCATAACTGCTTATGGTGATATAAACTCAATTTCTAAAACAATTGAATTAAAATTTGTAAGAATTGAAGAACCCAAGTTTGATGATATTCAGAATTTAAAACTTGACGTTCCTAAAATTGATTTAGATGTACTAAAATATAATCCTTTATTATTTTCAAAAACTGATTCGGTTAATCTTATCAAAGGTATTGAGAAGAAGCTTTCTAAGTTAACCCTCTCTAGTTTTCCTAAAATGGAAAAACAAGAAGACCAAATAACAAAAAAAGTAGAAGCCATTTTAAAAAAGAGACTAAATATTTCAGACATACTCAGAGAATTAAATGAAGATATTAATCAACAACTAAACAATAAATAACAAATGAATTATATTTATCGGATTTTTTGGTTTTTCGCGGGGTCAGATAAAGATATACTTGCAGAATGTCCTACCTCTGAAAAAAATAAACACTTTGGTATTGGAGCTACAATTTTGATTACTGCTATAGCTGCAATAATATCAGGTACCTATGCTGTTCAGACTTTATCAGATAGTCCAGCTACTAGTATTTTGATGGGAATTTTTTGGGGATTTGTAATCTTTAATATTGACCGGTTAATGGTTGCTACATTAAAGAAAGACCCTAATAATGCAAAATGGAAAGAAGCGATAAAAGCTTCACCTAGATTATTATTAGCAATTGCAATTGCTGTTGTTATAAGTAAACCTGTAGAGGTGAAAATTTTGGAAAATCAAATTTATAAATCATTTAGGTTTCAAAAAGCTGAGGAGATAGATGAGTTAACCAATAGAAATAAGAAAGCTTTAGGTATAGATAATATTTCAAATAGTATAGATAAAGCAAATAAGGAATTAGATAAATTGACAAAAGAGGAACAGGAGATTTTTAATAGTCCTATTATTCAAAAAGCTGAAAAGGATTTAAATAATTGCAATCTAGAATATGAGTCAATTCGAAATAAAATTTCAAGTATCAACTCTAGTATAGCAGCTATTAGAACAGATAGAAATTATATGAAAGCTGTTAACGTTTTTGTAGCCAATGGGGTAGAGTATCGAGAGCCTTATCCATCAGGTTTATCCGGGGAAGAAAAGACTGTATATGTTCTGAGCGCTAGAGGTAATAGTGCAATTCGAAGTCAGCAAAGACAAGCTAGAGAGTTAAGAAATAGATACCCTAATTGTAATAGCTATCAAAAAATAAAGGATGATTATGTTGCCAAACGTCAGAAAGAATTGGATGGTAAGAAGGACAGTTGGAACAAAAGGAAAGACTATGAAAATGAAAAATATATTAGTGTTAACACAAAAATTGATACTATTAAAATAGAGAATGAAGACGCAATAGATAAGGCAGGTAGTGATATTTTTGGGAAACTGATAACTCTTGAAAAAGCAAAATATGTCATGAGTTCTCAAAGAGATACACTTGATACAGGGGATGTTGTTGCAACAATGGAAACCGAAAGTACAATGATGGCTAATATCAGTTGGGCAATAATGTTTTTCTTTTTCTTATTGGAACTTTGTCCAATCTTAGTAAAGATTCTTGCAGACCGTGGTCCTTATGATGATATGCTTGAGACCCAAGAAATAGTAATCAGAGAAAAACAAAGACTTCGACAGCAGGAAGTAATTAATGAAACTGATACAGAAATAGAGATGATGAGAGAGAAAAGTGATACCATTAGAAATACTGAATTAGGAGCCAATCAAGAATTAATAGACCAAGTATCTCAAGCACGAATGGATATTGCTCGACAAGTGGTTGCAAAATGGAAAGATAAACAGATACAAGATTTAGAAAGTAATCCTGAAGAGTTTATAGATAATGTTGTTCAATAACCTGTAGTTATTTATTCATCTTAAAATAAAAATATTATGGACGATACTCTAAATGATAACCCTAAAGATGATGAATTAAAGGAAAGCCATGAAAATCCTCAGGAGGATATAAACTCAGATGATAAAGAATTAATTGAAGAGAAATCTCCTTCAGAAGAATTAGAAAGTGAAACTATTGAAATGAATATTCCAGATAATTCTCAAGAGCAACAAATGGACGAGGGAGATAATAATGAAATAGGAGGTGGAGAAAATCATAAAGACCCAATTCCACTAAAATCTACACAAACAGATAACAGTAAAGGAGTAATTGGTAATAGCAGTATTACAGCGAGAGACTTTCAGTTAGGCGACCAGATAACTAAGATTGAAAAGTTAATTATTAATACTAACGCTAAAAAAGAAGAGAAATCAAAAATTGATAAAGATGTTGAGAATAAAAAGAATGATAGAAAGGAAGAGGTAAAAGATTTAACAGAACTTGTTAAGAGTGATATTATAGAAATTAGTGAAATAGATTATCCAGACTTTGAAAAACATTGTGAGAAATTAAATGAAAGACGATTTGTAATTCTTAACTGTGTTGATGACAAAGTACTGTATGGTCTTCAAAATAGAGTGGTTAAATACTTTGGAGGGTATGAGGATTCTTATGAAATAAGGTCTCTTTCTTACAATAAAATCCGAGAAGAATATGAAGAGATTGAATCATTAGGTCTTTCTTTATTTAAGGAAAGAAAAATTGGTAGTGGTCGTAAAACAATCACTTTTATTGAAAATCCCACTATTTCATTTATCAAAAGTATTCATCTAGGCGTCAACTATTTTCAAAATTTTATTTCTTACTTGAAGGAAAAGGACATGATAATAATTTGTCTAATGTCTCAATCTAAAAATGATATAAATAAAGATTTATTTGACTTAAGAAGATATATAATTAATGTTCCTTTTCTAGAATCTTTTATTAAAAGATACTACGAAGATGAAGAAGACGCTCAACGGATTATAAAAAAAATAAATGAAAGTAAACTCCAAAGAAATTTTACAGATAGAGGTCTTTATGATATACTCAAAGAAGAACTTGAAGAAAGATATAGTGATTTTGAACATTTTATCAATGAAGATAATAAAGTAATATCAAAGAATGAATCAGAATATCAATTACTAATATCTGCCTTTAATTCTAAGGATAAAATTAAAAAAATCGTTCTATTTGTTGGGGCTTATTTTAAAGATTTAAACTACCGTGATTTTAAATTAATGGTAGATTTTTTCTTAGAAGGAGAAACAGAAATTATTATAAAGGATAAAAAAAATAAAAAGAAAAAAAGAGAGGAAGAAGTTACTTTAATGAAACGCTGGAGTGATAAGGACGATAAGATTTTAGGAAAATGCCAAATGGTGTTTAATGAGCATAATGGAGAACATATTATGCAATTTGAACATGTTGATTTTCAAGAAAAATTGAAAAAGCATATCAAAAGGAAAGGTATGCCTATTGTGCAAAAACAGTTGGATAAGATTAAAAGAGCTAATTTATTGTTCAAATTTGAATCGAATCTTAGTAACAGATTAATGAGTAATATTATTCGACTATTTGTTGAATCAACACAATATGAAATTGACATTTATAATAAAGATTGGCTGATAGGATTAGTCCTTCAATTGAAAAATGTTCTAGAAACTCATGAACAAGAATCTATAGATTTTAGCAAAAATAGTTATGAGCAATTTATTGAGCTTTTAGAATTGATGGAAAAGAATAATCGTCTTGCTCAATTCAAAAAACAGTTTTTTAGACGACTTGTAGATTTAATTCATGAAATGTATGAGCAAGATTTTAATCGATTTAAAAAGGTAGTCGATGAATTTCTTCAAGGGTTAATTGATAAAAATTTAGGTAAATTTTCGGTTGAAATTATTCTTGAAATTTTTAGAAAATTGAAAAGAGATGAAAGGTTTGATACAAAAAAATGGCTGCAACATATTTTACATCAAGAGAAAAATCCACAAATAAGAGAGGAGGCTTTTAGTGCTATGATGAAAATATTTGATATGGATGAATTAAAAGAAATAATGAACTCCTTATTACCCGAAAAGGAAGGAGAGATAAAGAACAACCTAAATGCTTTTGCTCTTCGCTTTCAGTTAGAATATTGTAGGGAAACTATTTTAAGATTTGACCAATCTAGAATTGGAATTATTCCATCAGAATATGAATTATTAAGTCAATTAGAAAGTAAGGATTCTTTAAAAAGTAAAGAGCTAGAAGAAGTACTAGGTTGGATATATGATGATAAAACAGACTATGTTTTTGAAAAATATTTTGATTATTTGAATTGGAATAAAACAATATATATGGGGGAAATTATTGAAATCTGGTTTGTATTCCTTTATGGATTAAAACCTATTTCTCCCTTACCATCAGAAAATAAAGTTGCGATTGATAATTTTCTCCAATTAATAATTAAATCAGCTGGGGTGAAAAAAGCAAGACAACTTGTGAAATACTGGGTAACAAAAATGTCTAATGGATATGGTGCTGCCATAGCTGAAGAATCGCAAAAGCTAAAAGATGAGATAGGAATTATTCAATCTGGAGATACGGTAATAACTGTTAATATTGTTAAAGGTAAAAAAGAAAATTTTGTGAGTATCATAAATGAAATAAAAAACCGTCGTTCAGTTTTAAAAACTCTAATAAAGGAAACTAATTATCAAATAAACAAAATGAAAAATCATGTCAAATAAAAAATTCACCATAGGAAATACAAACAAATCTAAGTTTACAATTAAAAATCCAAAAGAAAATAACAAGATTTTTACAATTGTAAATCAGCCGATGAAACCTCAAACAGGTTCTGAGTCAGACGAAGAAAATTTAGAAGGAGGTAGGTTCAAAACACCTATTGGAGAACAGGGCGCATTACCGTTCAGTAACAATCCTTTTACATTAGATACTGTAATTAAGGAACTAAGGTCAGAACGAGATGCAAGGATAACAAATGGTTCAGTTCAAAAGATAGTTAGATTAAGTGCTAGAACAGGAAGAACAACTAGATTTAGAATTCCATTTTTATCTGGAAATGAAAGAATATTTTTTGTAGATACTAGGTCTAAGATGACATCACCATTATTAGCCTATCCTATAAATCTTCCGAACCACGGAGATGTAATATTTAATTTGAAATTTGAAGTAGGTTATTTGGCTACCTATGATTTAAATTCTTTTGTTGAAGCATTGGCAGTAAATCAGAATTTAGCTGCTGCTTTAAATGATTATGTAAATCAATGGGTTAATGAAGTTATTCAAAATGAAGGAACAGCAGTTATAACGAATTTCTTTGAAATAAGAAGAAGATTAGAATTGGCTATTACACAAAAGGCAAGGCTTCTAGGTATCTCTTTAAGAGTCATAGAATTTAAACTTAATAATGAAGATGTAGTTGATAGAACTTACGAAATAGAAAAGTCTGATTATGTAAGAATTCAATTACAAAATTTAAATGAATATGTTGAAATTAAATATCAAGCAAATGTAAGTTGCTATAAACCTCAGAAATTAAAAGCGATTCTGAATTTCAAGGAGATTGATAAATTACCTTTACAAATTTCTAAATATTTACGAATGCTAATTAAGGAGTTTAGTTTTGGTCAGTTGTATCAAGGTTTTACTCCTGAACTGATTGGGTCACTCAAAGAATCTGTTAACATTAAGTTGATGGAAAATGAAATGGGGTGGAAAATTGACTCACTCGTAATCACTAAGAAGGATTCAGATTTTGAAATTCCTGAACATCTAACTATAAAGGAAGAACCAATGACCTTCCCCATAAAAACAGGAAGTAACCAAACTTATGATGTAACAGTCTTCAATACTCTAGTTTTAAATTTAAATAATTCAGACAAGGCAAAAGAAAAATACGAAAAAACTAAAAACCTTGGTTCTCTTGCAAGAGAAATGTTACAAAGAGTTATAAACAATAATTTACTTAATGCATCTTATGATGATTTAATAATAAATAAAGCTGTTTATGAAAATAAAATTAGAGGACAGTTATCGGAGTGGGCTTATAGTATAGGCTATACGATTAATAATTTTTTTACCATTCCTGATGTCGAAATTGAAAAACTTGGTGGTCGCTTTGAGTTCAGTACTGATAAAAATATCGAATACAAAACTAATATTGGAGACAAAGTTAAACTCAAGGTAAAATTGAATAATGTTGAACTAAAACAATTAGAAAACATTAGACATTATTTAACTCCTAATATTAATATTGTCGAAGAAATGAAAAAAGTAATAGTGGTAACTGTTACTAATTTTCTACACGATAAAGACCCTAACGATTACTATATCAATTTTGAAACTACTTTACAAGACAATCTTAAAAACGAAATTAAAAAATCACTAGTTGATGAATTTTTCATCAATGAGAATGTGGTTATTTTACTTGAACGTATTAATACTGAACTAATTGAAAGGTCATTAAAACTACGACAAGGATTTCATGAGTTTAAGTTTGAAAGTTTTGGTTCTTTAGAATACAATGCGCTATTTAGTATTAATGCAATAGACCCTGATGGATGGCAAATTTTTCAAAACCATAATTTCGCTGATAAAGAAACTGAATTAGCTTCCATAAAACAACATTTGAGATATTTTTTAGAGACTCAAATTAATGATAATTTGTCAATCACATTTAAGGATGTGAAGCATGAACAATTTCTGGAAGGAATTAGGCAATTTCTTATCCAATCTGAAAATCATATTAAAGAAAAATTTGGATTACTAATTGAAATTACTGGCATTAAAAGAGAAGCTACTTTAGCAGAGCAGCAGTTAAAAGCGCTTCATGCTGCCAACCATAAAAATATAATTGGGCAGATAAATAGTAGTGTTTTAGTAGCTGATGAAATAAATAATAACAGAGTATTAGATTATCAAAGACTTAGAGCGGAGTTACAAACAGCAAAAGACCAGATGGATGATGAAAGAGTGAAAGAAATAGAAAAAGAACTTAAATCTATTGATAAAAGAACTTTTAAAGATGATTCCCTAACCAATAAGATTCAACAATTAGAAGAAGGTTTGGATTCTAATAATTCTCTAAATAGATTACCATCTGGTGAAAAAGAAAATTCAGAAGAGGATGCTTGAGTTAAAACGCTGTAAAATATTTCAAGTATTTTTTTTACTTCAAAACAAAAGTTATGAATTATATTAAAAAAGCAACAATGTATTTACTTGGTGCGTTTAAAGGTAACGAACGAGTAAAAGAGTTTAAAGATGATATGATAGGTGGGTTTATAGATTGGATAGAACCCATTTTTCTTAAAGATGATGAGATAATGAAAAAGAAAATTTCTGAGAGAAACGAAGCTGCAGTTGAATATAAATTGGAGACAATGATGCAAGGTGAAAAATTTAAAAAGGAACTGACGGATTGGATTAAAAAATTAGAAGCATCAAAAGTAAAGCGTAAAAATATTGTTGAAGAAACTGAAGTAGAAGCCGAGGAAGATATTAAAGTAGGAGACAAATCTGTATCAAATACTAATTCTTATGATGAAAAAAACATAGTTAGCAAAAGTAAATTTAAAACTATAGGTGGTTTCACAGTTGGAGATGGATAAGATGAATTTCTAAAGTTGAGTTCGAAAAGAATTAGAAACTTACTTAAGATGAACTATCATGCACCAAAAACAAAAAATCAACCTAGCTTCTCGAATCATAGCCAGAGGCCTATTAGTTCTCAATCAATATTTCCCTAATCCTCAAGTCCATGAAGCTTTTTTTAATGCAGGAGTTAAGTTTGTGGTGACAAGTAGAATTGAAACTAATGATAAGCATACTGCAATTATTATGAAAGAATTTTATAATAATCTACTTGAAATTGATGTCGCTGCAGCTTTATCTAAAACACGAACTTATTTTTCAAAATAAAACTCTCCCGTACGAAAAATTGATATAGCAAGTTGGGGGTTATGGTCATAATTTAAAAACTTAATGAAAAAAGTACACGACATTATTTCTAGTCTTTCGGTGTCTCAAATTAAAATTTACCTTGAGTTAGTCGGTGGTGAAATTGATAATGATATAAAATATGATGAAGCAATACTCAAATCTTTAGATAAAGAAAAAATAGGGAAATTAATCCTACATACTATAGTCGAATCTAAAGATAAAAGTGGAAAAAAAATAAGTACCCAATTATTAAAGAATGAGCAATTTTTAATAGAAGAAAGAGAGCTTGGCACGAATAGAGGTCTTGATGCTGCAGAAATTCTACCATGTGCGATTTCGATTCTTCCATCCATCGAAGCGGAATTAAAAATTGAGTTAAGGGATGGTAAACCTCATTTTTTAGTAAGTGCTAGATTACGGTCATTTTCGTTTATTCTTCAACTTATAAAAGAGCTTAGAGAAAGTAAAACAACTACAACCAATGTAAACATCTCTAATAGTAAAAATGTGATTTCAGGTTCACACATAATCGTAAGTGGAGATTTGCATTTAGGAGATAAAACTGAAATTGGACAACAGATAAATAATAATGGAAATATAGGAAAGCAAATTAACATTAATGAGAATCATGGTGAAATTAATATAGGAGGCAATTCAACTGAAAAGAATATTCAAGAGGGAGTCGTTTTACATAGCATTCCTAAAAAAATGCAATATGGAAATATACATCGATGCATTATTAGAATTGGCTTTGATAAAGAACTGATACTAAAAAATCTCCCTAATGAAATTAGTGATATTGGATTAAAAGAGAATGTTAGGGTATCTGAAAACATGGAGGTTACTTTTTTGAAAAGTTCTTTTTTTGAAATATCTCAAATTAATTCACCAAATCAGATTGTTGAAAGAGAAGAAATTACGGAATGGAACTTTGATGTTAAACCACTTCAACTAGGTAAGTTTCCTCTTACTTTTAAAATTGCAATACTTTTCAAAAGTGGTCGAAAGGAAGTTGTCTTAACTGAATCTATTTCTGTCATAACTGAAAGAGTAAACTCATCACAGGTGTTCGTTGAAGCCAACTTAAAATTAAACAATAATAGATTTGAGAATCTGAAAAAATTAAAATCTGAAACTCGGAAGCTTATTTCCTTAGGAAGAGTAAAAGAGGCATTAACTCAATTAAAAGATGAATCTCCAAAGCATATTCAAAATGAAATTATTCAGTTACAAGAACA
This sequence comes from uncultured Saprospiraceae bacterium, assembly GCA_964402245.1. Lineage (GTDB taxonomy): Bacteria > Bacteroidota > Bacteroidia > Chitinophagales > Saprospiraceae > JAFMDF01. The sequence continues at coordinate 24,524 of CAYOBX010000006.1, forward strand.
ATTCACTTCATTACAACAGAAAGAAAGAATTTCTATTATTTCCTTTGAGGAAGCTCGAATATGGAGAGCCAAAATAACAAATTCGATTTTAGGATTGTTAGACGATGAGTTACTCAATTGAAGTAGTCACGACTTAATATGACAGTTTTAGTATTTTTGAAGTAACAACAATTCAATAACTAAAAGGAGAGCATAAAAAACCGTGGGGCAATCAAGCTGCCTCTTTTACCTCTTCCTGCTCAATTTTCAAATTTGGATACCATTTTTTAAAACAATCCACTAATTCCCCATTCAAAACTTTTGTTCTGGCTTGGAGCCTAAAAGTATTTTAGATACCATAACTGAAAACTGGAATAGAATTTTTGTTAAAGAGTCTTCCCCATAGGGTTCACTCAATGAAAAAGGACTACGGATTAACTGTAGTTTTTTTTCTGATGAACCTAACATTATATAGCGTAAGCATTCGGGGCTAAAAGATTCTATTTTGTCAAGATGAATGCGTTGACTATTTAAAGAAATAATTTTAATTTCCCCTTTTTTACATTCTTAAGCAGCCCAAAAAAATATTTGATGAATGGTGAAAGGATACTTTTTAAAATGGGGTATGTTTTTTTTGATACACATTTAGATGATTAAGGAAAATGACTATTTTCTTTGATAATTTATTGGGCTAGTTTTTTATAAACAAAAAAAAGATAATTTATTGCGTATAAAACTATTTAAAGCAAAAACATTGTTTTTACGTGGTGTTAGAATAAAATATTTCCTTACCATTATCCGATAAAATAAAAATAACACATTCAACATTTTGCACACATAGTCTTTTTCGCGCTTTTTTAACCGAAAAACCTTGTTTTGTAGTGATTTCTTGAACTTCAACCTTTTAAACACTCGAAAATCAACGAAAATACCGAATAAAAATAGCATTTGATTTTCTATGAAATATTTGTAACGAATCAAGAAGGAGGGTTTATAATTTGTTACAAGCAATAAATACACGTATATTTAAGGCAGATTTGAACTAAATTTTATCAAAAATGTCAGATTCTAAGATTTATACACCTTATTATAGAGTATCTACCGAAAAACAAGGTCGAAGTGGTCTTGGGCTAGAGGCGCAGAAAAATATTGTCCAAAATTTTATTCCTTCTCAAGACCAACTGGATGGAGAATTCATCGAGGTAGAGAGTGGAAAGAATAATAATAGAATCCAACTGCAGTTGGCCATTGATTATTGTAAGCAAAAAGGAAATACGTTACTAATCCCAAAACTTGATAGGCTTAGCCGGAACGTTGCTTTTATTTTTAAACTTCGTGATGAGAAGGTGGATTTTCTTTGCTGTGATATTCCTGATGCGAATACCTTGACCATTGGTATTTTTGCATCCTTGGCTCAGCATGAACGAGAATTGATTAGTTCTCGAACTAAAGCAGCCCTTCAAGCTAAAAAACGCCAGGGATTTAAATTAGGTTCTCCTGCTAATTTGACGGATGCTGCTAGAGCTAAAGGTTCAAAAGCCATACAAGAAAAGGCTTTAGCTAATGCTAATAACCGCAGAGCTTCTGGGTATATTCAACAACTTCGAGATAAAGGAATGACATATAGGGCAATTGCTGCAAAATTGAATATGGAAGGTTTTCGAACAGCTAGAGGTAAATGGTTTGAAGCGATGTCTGTTAAGCGGTTGTATGATAGAATAATTACGTGATACTATATGTTAGGTTGATAGAAAATAAAAAGACAACAATAAATAAGCAGAGGAATTCTTCTTTTTATTAAATTTGCCATCTTCTTATAACAAAACTAAATGCCTAATGTCTTTTCAACTTCCACCAGAAATCAAAATGCGCAAAGAACCATTTGGTTCAAGTTTTATGTACACCTTTAGACATGATGAACTAGGCGACTTGGGACGTATTGTAGTACAAGGGCAACCCAATGGAGAGACCAAGTTCACAAGTGAATTGTCGGGAGGTCCTGATGACCCTATGCACAAGAAACGAAAAGCTATTTTTGAACCACTTAGTAAAGAGGTAATGGCTTTTGTAGAATTAATGTTAGGGAAGAAAGCCAGAAGTGAAAAACCACGACGAGCTGGTCCTGCTACCAGGCATACAGTAGCTAATAAGACGATGACTTGTTCCAAGTGTAATCAACCGACTGCATTTTTAATTTTCGCTAATAAATGGGAGAATGAAGGGGACTTAGAAGATACTGCTCGTATAATGTATTATCAAATACATCAATTAAATGTGCCTACTTGGGTTATCGGTGAAATCTCAGGCGAAGGCAACCCCATGAATAATTCTACCATCATTAAAAAGATATGGCCCAAACGAGAACCAATGTTTGAATCTAACCCTAGTAAATTCAATTTGATGCTTGATGAATTAGATAGGAAGCATTGTGGTTAACTTATTGATATATTTGCTCCCGTTTTACGGATATTCAACGATAATAAATTTAAATCTTAAAATGAGCGAATTCCAACAATATCAGTTCCAGACGATTGACAAACCGCTAACGGAAGCACAGCGTAAAGAAGTTAGTAGTTGGTCTAGTAGAGCCAGCGCTTCCGCTACGTCCATTACTTTTACCTACAGTTATAGTGATTTTCCAAAAGATGAAGAAAAAGTAATTGCTAAGTTTTTTGATGCAATGCTTTATGTTGCCAATTGGGGAACAAAACGATTGATGTTTCGCTTTCCCAAAAGTATCATTGATGAAAAAGCAATGCTTGAATACGCTATTCATCCAGAATATGCAGAAAGTTACCTTAAATTTTCTGATAGTGGAGTGTTTACTATTCTAGATATAAACTTCTCCGACGATGACGGCGGTGGTTGGATTGCTGAAGACGAATATCAATTAAGTGATTTTATTTCCTTACGGGAGCAAATCATCAATGGAGATTATCGTTGTTTGATGATAGCTTGGTTAAAAATAGCGGAGGAAGATGTAGATATGGAAAAGGATGAATACGAGGAGGAAGAATATGAAGGGCACATTCAACCACCTATTCCTGCTGGACTTAAAAAACTAAATGGAGCATTGACAGCTTTCCGAAAGTTTTTTGAAATTGATAAGAGCATATTAACAAATGTAGCTAAAAAAAGCCCTAGCCTAACAAAAAAGAAGCTGGATTATGCCAGGTTGCTATTAAAATTATCGGCTAAAGAAAAAGATGATTTTTTATTGAGGTTAGCGAATGGTGAAGCTAGATTAGATGTGAAATTTAGGAAATTGTTAGAGGGGTTAGGCTAATTTGTCTAAATTCTAATCTTATATTTCCTAACCGTGTGCAAATACACACGGTATTAGAAAAAACTACGAATAATCGTTTTAATATGTCACCTTCCAAATGGATTAAAGAAACAAATGCTCAAGGAATCAAAGCTAAACCTAGAAGATACGAAAGTACTTTGATTTAAGATTAATATTTTAAACCCCTCAAATTTGAGGGGTTTAAGCATTATGAATTAAAATCCCTCAAATTTGAGGGGTTTAAAAATAGCTTTATGAAAAAACTTCAGGTAGATGGTATTCTTATTCGAATTAAGCAGGTAGAAACAGAAGAATATTTTTGTTTAACAGATATTGCAAAACAAGTAGATGCAAAGAGTGATATGGTTATCCAAAATTGGATGAGGAACGCCTCAACCCTTGAGTTTCTAGGAGAATGGGAACAACTGTACAATCCTATTTTTTTAGTCGAAGTATTCCGAGAATATAGAGGACAAGCTGGAACACCTAGATTTGTCATGACCCCAAAGCGATGGCAAACGAATACAAAAGCCATTGGTATTTTTTCAAAAGCAGGTCGTGGAGGCGGCACTTACGCTCATCGAGATATTGCCCTAGAGTTTTGTAGTGCCATTAGTGCTAGATTTAAGTTAGTGCTCATTAAAGAATTCCAACGTCTTAAAGCCGAAGAAGCCAAACGTCTCAACATCGAATGGAACATCCGCCGAGAACTTGCCAAAGCCCACTACCCTATGCTCAAAGAAGCAGTTATCAACCACTTACCACAAGCGGCAGGAAAAGCAGGTTTTTATCTAGCGGATGAAGCCGACTTGATTAATGAATTGGTATTTGGCATGACCGCTAAACAATGGCGCAAGAAATATCCGAATCTCAAAGGTAATATGCGAGATAATGCTACCGTCGAACAATTACTCCTAGTTTCTGATTTACAGATTGTGGATTCCCTACTCATTAAATGGGATTGTGATAAACAATTGCGAACAGAATTATTAGAAAAATTTGCGAATGATTTGCGGCTGCATTTTAGAAACTCAGCACCTGTGCAACGGATTAAGGAGATTCAAGATAAAAGTTTGAAGTAGGAAAACGCCCTATGCTTTGAGCCAAGAAAGTCGTTTACTTAACATCTCCACCAAAGGTATTTAAGGAGTGCTGAAATTGTCAAGGACAAGCCTTCGGTTTTGAGCGAAAATTTAGCTTTGCTGAAAAAGCCCACCCACAAAATTTTAACTCAAAATCCTTGACAACATCAGCATCCTTGAAAAATGGGCTGTTTACGATGTCAAGCAAACAATCTGTCAATTACAGAGATACCAAATTTGCTTAGAACCTCCTATCTTCGCCATAAACTACACAAAATAAATAAATAAAGATGAATCGTTCACTAGAAGACTTTGAATCTTGGGTTTCTAAATCTATACTCAGTAAAGGAGAAAATTATTGGGTTGATGATAATGTGCAAAACCTGGAACAAGATGGAGATACTTGGGAAGCTGATGTTTACGGCACAAATGATTACCTGACGGGAGTTACTATCAAAGGCGGACAAGTTGCAGAATGGTTTTGTGATTGCCCTTATGACCATGGTCCAATTTGTAAGCATGTAGTAGCTGTTATGTTTGCTGTAAGGGATGAAATACCCGATGAATTACTGACCGCTACGGAAGCGGTAGCAGCAGATAGCAATAAACCCAAAAATACTAAACAAAAAAAAGCGTCATCCAATCCAATAGAAGAAATTATAGAAAAGCTAGCTGAGCCTGAATTACGTAGATTGATAACCTATTTTGCAGGACGACAAGACGAAGTTCGTTCTCACCTATTGTCTAAATATGCTCATTTATTAGAAGTTGTCTCCAAAACACAATATGAACAATTGGTTAGCTCCTATATTGATGCGCATTCAGGAGGGCGACATGGTTTTTTAGAATATCGAGATGCTAGTCGTTTAGGGGATAAATTATATACGCTAGTAGAAAATGCTGATTCGAAGAACCCTATGGCGATAGTCTATTTATGTGAGG
>CAYOBX010000007.1:0-29708 GCA_964402245.1 uncultured Saprospiraceae bacterium
TTTTAAAGAAAAAACTAAGAACAAAATAGTCGACCCAAGAATAAACATTTATTTATGTCTCGTTACTTATTGAAATGAAAAAAATGCAAACAAAATATTACTCACAATCTACATAGGTGAATTCACGAGTTCCACCTCCAAGCCCACCAGATCTCTTAATGGGATATCCTTCTTCATTATATTCATAGGAATACTCAAATTCACTAGTATTAATCAACTCGTCATTTTCATCAAATTGTTCGGTAATCCTACTTAATAGATTGTTTTTTTGACCTGAATAAGCCTCTAAACTCGACGCGTAGAAAAACATATCCGTACAAATTCTAAGAGGAATTACTTTCTTGTCATCATAGCGATAAGTTGTAATTCTCGTTTCGTCTACAAGTCCTGTTTCGTCTAGTAATTTGACTACAGTTTGACTGATATTACCTTTGCTATCAAACTCATAAGTTGCCTCAGCGTTAGGAGCATTAAATGGTGGGGTATAAATTTCCTGTTTTAAAGGCTGTCTAAACAAATCATAGCTAGTAGTACGTACTTTCCATTCTAATTCAAAATTATTAGTTCCAATTTCTGTGTTATAGACGCGAACTTCAACCAACATATTTAAGGAGTTGTACTCAAATTCTACTTTAGTATCTCTTCCAGGAAATTCTTGTCGGCCATTAATAGAAGTCAATAAACTATTATCATAATCTAAAAAACAGTATTCTTCTAAGAAATTTGTGTTTTCATCTTTAAGTTCAATTCTATTTAAGCGTCTTTCATCATCATAGAAATACTTATCAATTCGACCACGATTGGATACACTTTTCTCTAACAAACAAGTTTCTGTTAGGCATTCGCAGCTAATTCTTCCTGTTCTCAAATTAAATGGTGTCAAATTACAAGGTAGCACATTCCCATGTTCATCTTCACATTGACCACACTTATATTTTACGCCAACATTGAATCTAGTAGACGTTCCACAAGGAATAGTTCTACTAGGCACAAAGTCAATGGTAGACAATTCACTACTAGGAAGTCCAATACAATCACAGTTACAAGCTCCTTCCAATCTTGGATCGCAAGCGATTCCTGCAAATGTTCCAGTAGGACATTCCGCTCGGCAATCCATAAGATTTAAATCTAAAGGGAAAGGAAATTCTATATCAGCAATGGAGGTCTCAGGAAAAAGTTCAATTAACTGCTTTCGAGTTAATTGAACAGATTCCGTTTTTTCCAATTTTTCAATTGGAATTTCTAAGACTTTTGACAAGCGTGCAAGCAAGTTCGTTTGAGTAAATTCTATTACTTCTTCGGAAACTATTGTATTATCTGATTCATCACAAGCTATCCATAGCATGGAAATCAAACAGACTATAAAACAGCTAAAAATTATTTTTTTCATAGTTTTTTAATTAGTCGAATAATTTTGAACATCTGATGATGTCGTAAATTGATTAAAAGTAGGAATAGCGTTTACTAAACCTCAAAGATTTAGTAAACGCAGTAACTTATTGGCAATGAACATTAATTGTCACAGAAGTAATTTGATCGGGAATAATACTAAAGTGAGAGATTCTTGGTGTACCACTACAGTCAGCACAACTGCCAAGTTCAAGTTCGTATTCTCCTGCAGCTAGTTCTTCGGATATTTCTTCACTTTCTTCTTCATGATATAGACCTGCACATTGAGGAAATGTCTGGGAATTTAATACTAGTATATCAGTTCGAATAAGCCGAAAAACATAAACATCTCTCCTATAAGAACCTGAATAGAGTACCTTTAAATCCAATGTTCCTGTAGCTTCTACTATCTCAAAATCGACCACAATAGTAGCATCTTCCCCATTAGTGTTTTGTGCAGACAATGTAATAATAGCAGTGTGCAAATCAACATCTAAGCCGTCTACTAGAGGCTGTACTTTCAATTGATACAGACCTTCTGCATTTCGTTCAATAGACACATTAAGCCAAGTTTCAGAACTACTTGCTTGTAAGTTTTCTAAACTCCCCATTTCGCCATTTACAATAGTAATCGTCTTTGCTTCTGGGTTTTCCCAGTTTTGATAGGCTTCAAATGTAATATTGGTTTCTGATGGGATTATAGAGGCTTGGTTTTCCTTGTTACAAGCACTCCACAAAAGAATACTTGTTAATAGTAGCAGTATAAACTGCAAACGATGCAATTTCTTCATAGCAATCATTTTTTAGATTATGGTGGTGAATGAAAAAATAAATAGTGTTTCTATAGGTAAGTGCAATAAGTTATTTTTTGTGACAGCAATATTTGAAGTACTACTTAATAATTCACCATTACTCGAATATTCGTATTTAATAACGCTGTGCCCTATCTCTATTTGCTTAAATTTTTCCTGAATGGGTAATCAAGTAACCTGAACGGGCAAACATCTCTTGATTTAGGAGGCAATATAATTTCTAGTAACCTTACTTGTCACCTTATTTCTTCATTGCTACCTGTATAAGCAGATACTCAAAACTGATTAAGAAATTCTCTTAGCCTTCCATTTGCAATTCTAATTGGTAATCCTTCTGATAAAGTTAATTGGGTCATTATGCCGTTTTCATAGGTTTTAACAGCACTTAAATTTACAATTGCTTCTCTATGAACTCGGAAAAAACAATCTATAGGGAGTCTTTCTTCTACCTTCCCTAATTTTATAGACACTCTTTCTTCTGTTCCTTCTCGCAAATGAATGATACTATGAGTTCTATTTGTTTCATCAATTGTGCATTTGATAATATTGCAAGGATTTATGAATACATATCCTCTACAATTTGGAAATTTTATTTTTTGCATATTCATTAAAGGTTATTAGGAAAAAAGTCAGACCATGTGCGCGCTTGCGCACGCACATGCGTATAAAGAGTCAAGATTTAGAAATTGCCTAATTTGGCTGAATGGAATATCAAACTGTCAGAAAGAATAAAGAACAATTTCTAAGTCTTACTACTCTGTACCCAGAGGAGTTCGATTTGTTACTGTCCGTTTTTGCAGAAATATGGTATAAATTTTATCGAGTCTATACCCTTGAAGGCAAAAGACGTAATAAAACCAATTGGAATCCTCAAAAGGATACCCGAACCTTACCAGGAGTAGAGGATAAACTATTCTTCTTACTGACTTATTACAAGCAACATCCGCTACAACAGTTCCATGCAGCAAGTTTTGGCTTGTCTCAACCTAAAGTGAGTCTTTGGGTAAAGCATTTAACTCCACTTTTGGAGAAGGCGCTTAAAAAGTTAGGTTGTCTTCCATGTAGAGATGGCAGTGCGCTCAATCAATTTTTATCACATTTTGATAAAGCAGAAGCAGTTAATCAAGATGTAGTGGAACAGACAATGCCTAGACCTATAGATGATGCAGCTCAAAAGGAAATGTATAGCGGTAAAAAAAGCCCATACCTATAAAAACAAAGTAGATTGTTTGGATAACCAATACGTTGTTTTTCTAAGCAGCACCTATTTGGGGACGGTACACGATAAGAAAATAGCGGATTTAGAAGATTGCCAATATCCTGAGCATATTATGCTAAGACAGGATAGTGGTTTTCAAGGCTACTCCCCTGAAAATATTCGTATCATGATGCCCTTTAAAAAGCCTAGAAACGGATCATTGACAGGTATGCAAAAATGGTATAATACCTATGTTGGACAAAGGCGAATTGTCATAGAACATGCCATTCGAGGAATCAAATGATTCCACATTATCCAACAGTCTTGTAGACTGAAAGGGTATTGGGTCAGAGATCAGATCATGACCATCTGCACAGCCATTCATAATTTACGAGTCAAGAGTCCATTGAGGGCTTATCAGTACAACCAAAAATTTCAAATATAATCCTCGTGTGCACACGCGCACACGCACGTAGGAACTTTTTCCTAATAATCTTTATTATTCGTTTAGATATTTTAATTACTTTTATGAGTAGCTAAAAGGTTTAAAAAAGACAATTGAGAAATGCAGTAATTAAAATCAAACATTTATTTATATCTCGTTACTTAATAACAGTTTTCTCCTAAAAAGGGAATCCATAAAACATCACTGTGTCTCAAATTCATAACGGCTATTAAAGGATTAATAACTAAATGACTACTCATTCTATGATTGTCAAACTTTGCAGATTCATAGATGGTATTCCAACACCCATTATTTTGAGGTCTTTCAATAATAATGTAAATGTCAGGTCTATAAGAAGTACTGAATGGTTTTTTCTTTTCCCATTTTTCTGTGCTACGATCATACTTTAAATGGAAAGACCCATCTGCTTTGAGAGTCGTTAAACACATCAGATCATCGGCTCCTTTGTCAGCGTCATACGCTCGTACTATATATGTACTAATATCAAATTCTTGAGGAAATCTTTCATTGGTAAAAGAAACTTTTCCAGAAATATGGCCAGCAGTATTTCCATTAGTACAATCACCTATCCCATTTGATAAATTACTAGATCGACTGCTTGATACCGTACTAGTTTGTTCGGTCTTGTTTAAATATTCGTCTCTTCTAAACTCATTTTCTACATCAACAGCATACTCTAAATCAGCCAACGTATCTTTTTGACAACTAAAAAGAGATGAAAAACATGCGCTAATTATTAAAACCCAAATAGTATATTTCATGATAATTTTTCATTAATGAATTATTCTGTCACTATAAGGTGCAGTAAGAGATATTTTGTGACACTCCTCTCTATTTTTGTTAAAAACCTTTACAAAAAATGAACTCCCCCATCGCAAGCGGATTAGGTATCGACCCCGCAACACTCTATTTTTCTTCAAAAAATAAGTCCATAGCACAGCTATAGAATCCGTTTAATTAACCTAAAGCACTTAAATAGATTAAGGAATGAATTTATTTAAAGTAATTTTGACTACAAGGTATAAGCACCTTCAACTGGGCATTCTTGCTAATTCCTACCAAAAGATAAATCTGAAAATATGTTGTTATGTACTTGTCTCCATTGCCACATATCATCTTCTAAACCTCGGATAATACAATTTTAAGGAAAAGTATAATTGTTAGCTTACCATGAAAAATTAGACAATATTTTAGAAGCGGGTTTAATTAAAAAGGTACCACCAATCGCTTGGTCAGTATATTTGTGTCCACGGTTGATCCCCAAATGAGATGCATCAAAAGAGAAAATTGAAAATAAAAACTTGGAAAAAAAGGAATACTTTGGATATTACTTATAAAACTATATTCATGGCTAGAAATAATGCTTTCTAGGACAAGACAATCTATAGCTTCTACTTGGGTCGCTTGGAATTAATAGGTGTGGATTAAAGTAAAGGGTAGGTGTGTATAGTAGCTACAAGTATAAAAGTCGAAGTGTCTTCACCAGAAGAGACACTTCGATTTTATACATAGTAGCATCTGGAAAACTATAGGAAAAGAGGCTACATATACTATTTGAATGACAATGATGGTTTTTGATGTCTCTTGTAATAAAGATATGCTTTATAAAATATAACACAGGTCTTTAAACAATATCCCCCTTATTCTTTAATACATCTACATGATATTTTACTTCGTATAGGGAAATAATCACGCTCACTGTCTGAGTTTTTATCGATCTGAAAATATATCGCATATTTATCTCCTCTTTTATGTAATAGATGAGGTTTTTTATTTTTTTCAAACTTTGCCTCTGTAGAGGTCCAATACCAATTATATTCGTCAATTACATTAATATTAGACATAAAATCTTCTCTATCCAATGCTTCAAACACTTCTGTACCTGCATAAAGACGAGCGTTGGCTGGTCGACCAAGAAATGGAGTTCTCTTTGGTCTTCTAGAATCATAATCAACATTCCTTACTTTACCATAAAGTGAGGTCATTTCCCACCAATCATCATCAGTCGGTAATTTCCAACCTTTGGGGCATGCAATAAGAGCTGATTGCCATGTGTATTCACGTAAAACACATTTTCCTTGATCATCCTTACGTAAGCACTCAGAATCTGGTGTTTTATAATTTATATCTTCTGCTAACCAAATTTTTCCATCGTTTAGTTTTACCCATCTATATAATTGTTCATCTCTAGGATCTTTATAATAAGTGGTGTTATAATATTTTCTTATAAAAAAATTGTCTCCATATCTTTTATCTTCTATAAAACTACCTTCTTTAAACTCTAATTTTGGAAAGATTTCCGCGGGCATTTCCGGTTCTGGTTCTGGTTCTGGTTCTGGTTCTGGTTTTGGGTATTTTTTTTTTAACTCTTTTATGTTTATCAAAAAATCATCGTATGTGTCAAAAACTTGTGTGTAATTATCTAGAATCTCGTCAGCTAACTTTATATTTCTTTTTTTATCCTTTGGCAAGGTGTTCGTTAATCTAAATTCTAAGGCTATATTATGATATAAAGATCTCGTACGTGTAGTATAACCAGTAATTTCTTTTTTTTCTTCTACTTGAACGAAATTATCTGTAATTCTAGTCTCTCTATAACTATGCCTATAATTCGGATCACTATACTCCTCTTCTGATTGTATTTTGTGACTAAATTCACTCTGCCCCAAATAATGAACATATTTAAAATTATACTTTTTAGCTAACATTGCAGCTCGATTCCATAACGCATCCTTAAGAGTAGTCTCTCTTATTGGCTGAAGAGTAGTCTCTCTTATTGGTTCTTTCTGAAACCAATTAATAGTGAATAGTTCACTTAATTCCGACGGTCCTAATGCCTTATAGGAAGCAAACCTATTTTCCCATTGCCAATCACTATCATAACTACCCTCCCAATACCCAAAAATAAATCTATTAAGTTCATCAACACTTTTTTTTTCGTATTTTATTTTTCCTGAGATTTCTGTAAGATAGACTTCATTATTAATAGAGAAACTCTGTCCTGTTCTTTGTCCTGAACTTGAATTTATTGTAAAAAAAACAAATAAAAATACTAGGAATAAGATAATTATATTTTTCATTGATTTTTGAAGTTTTTGTTGATTCTTAGATCATTCCTAATTTAAATATATTATAGTAGATATAACTAAAAGTTTTACCTCAGTTAAACAAATGTACAGATTTTTTTTTAATTTTGAAACAAAAATTGAACTACATTTAGTGCTTAGGAGGTAAAAAATATCCTGCAAGTAAAACAAGACATTCTTATGGATTCCCATTCGCATCTTCATATAAACCACACTTAATATTCCACCCCAATATTAAATCTAGTAGATTCTCCACAAGGGATAATATTGGTAGGAGATAAATCTAAAGGAAAGGAAATTCTATATTAAGTGCATTAGGTTATTTTTTGTGACAATAGTAAATAAAAAATATTATTTGATTTAAGTGTAAAACAAATCGGAGGCATCTTTTACTAGACTCCATCAGATGGCTACGTGGTCCGATGAGGTGTCCATTTTCACTGCCCCCAATTGTTATGCACTCATTTGATTTGTTGAATGGTTTGATTTACTTCTAAAGTAAGAACTTGTCAAAAAGATAGAATCTATTGTTATAATAATATCACCTGTTTATATAGATCTTCTAAGATCTGTAGTAGTAATAGTTTTTGGAAAAGCTGCCCAATGAATAATTTGTTCTCGATGCATTAATATTGTAGCACTATTTTGTTTTCCTTCGAAACGGTAATCTGTTCCTAACCCTATCGGAGAATGTTTGGTAAATGATAATTCAGTTAACTCCTCTAAGAAAGATTTTGGTTCCACTTGTTCGTATACTTTCAAGTATTCACTTTGGTAATTAGTAATAGCGTCCATAATATGGCTTTTTAGTAGCTTTTCGTGTAAGTCACTATACATAGTAGGAAGAGAGATGTAATCAAATCCTGCTAATTGACCATTACTAAAGACAATTAAGCCAGTCTGATTTTTTTGTATTTTAAATACTTGCAGATATTCATTAATAATATCTTTGTTATGTGTAAAAACATCCTTCATAGATTGGGTAGAAGAATCCACATTAAAGGCATAAGACAATTTACTAACGTCTTCCCATATTGCTTGCTGATCTGCTAAAAAACCTTTTCCTCCCATTATATTATTATATACTTTGTGGCTTTTGCTATATCTAGCTTTTGCTGGCATAATTTCTCCTGAATCCATAAAAGTTGGATTATTCATTTGCCATCTACCTTGTTCTGTGCAACTGACAGGTATTAATGTTTGCTTCTGGGGTGCTAATAAGATAGTAGTATTGATAATCCGATTTTGTTTTGCTCCTATTATTGCCTCACCGTCTATAAGTAGAATTGGAAGTATGGAACTGTTCGTCGCTCTGATGGTTGCAACTATTCCATTAGCACTTACTTCCGTCAATTCAAGTACTTTTTGCTCTATCGCTGCCTTCATACTTAAGTATGGAAATGATGCATTAGAGGGTTTATTGAAGGTAGGTACGACATATAAATTTTTAAAAGAAACAGGAGCACCTAGCTGCATTTCTGAAATTACTTTTCTTAAAAAAATATTATTCATAATTATTTTAGTTTTTTAAAAAGGATGTAAAAATTCTAGGATTATAAAAATTCATCTATAGCTTGTATTCTAAAAATGAATATTTTTTCCAACTAAGATTATACCATCATAGCTAAAGTGAAAAGGAATAAATAACTAGTCCATTAAACGTATTCTTGTTTTGGATCAAATTATTTATCCCTTTCACAAAGTGACCTATTCTTGTATTCTAAAAGAAAGACCTGCTTGATTTACGATTGTACCACTCCATTCTAGTCCTCTAAAAGCAATACTGAAATTTAACTGGATAACATCTTTCACCCACAAGCCATCTGTATTTTGGAACAAGATTTCTATTTGATTCCCTTTGATTTCTTTCTCTATTTTTGTACTATCAGCACAATTGAAATTATAGTCACAAGAGCTGTTATATCTGAATGAATCATAATACTCAAAAAGACCATTTAGATAAATCCCTTCATAGGGGATGAAATCATTGAAACTGATATCCAAAATCGAAGAACGGCTTGAATAATAAGTATAATCTCCATCATTAACAGATTCTGTTTTCCGTCCACTAATGGCTACGCTGCCTTGAACACTTCCATCAAATCCAGTACTCAAATCTCCTACATACGGTAAATTTCCGTTGATTCCATTACACATTTCTTTTACAATAATCCATACATGAAATGCATCTTCTGCTGTTTCAAGTGATATTGGGTTTTCAGGCGTTGTACCAGGAACTATTTCAGGCACAACATCTTGTTGTGCATCTTTTGAACAGCTACTAAGTATTAAAAAGAAAAGACAAAAAACTATTAAGTTAATTTGATTGCTAGCGATTGATTTAATTGATAATTTCATAATTAGTGGTTAATGATGATTTAGAAAATATAATAAGGTTTCTATAAAGAGGTACAGTAGGTTACTTTTTGTGACAACAATGATTGAAACACTATTTAATAATTCACCATTCTTTGAACATTCATATTTAATAAACGCTGTGCACTATCTCTATTTGCCTAAATTTTTCCTGAATGGGCAATCAAGTAACTTGGACGGGGAAAACATCTTGATTTCGAAGGCAACACAATTTCTAGTACCCTTGTTTTTTTGCACCTTATTTACCTATTGCTACTTGTATAGGTAGATACTCAAAACTGTTTAAGAAATTCTCTTAGCCTTCCATTCGCAATTCTAATTGGTAACCCTTCTGATAAAGTTAATTGGTTCATCATGCCGTTTTCATAGGTTTCAACAGCATCTAAATTTACAATTACTTCTCTATGAACTCGGAAAAAACAATCTATGGGGAGTCTTTCTTCTACCTTCCCTAATTTTATAGACACTTTTTCTTCTATTCCTTCTCGCAAATGAATGATACTATGATTTCTATTTGTTTCATCAATAGTGCATTTGATAATATTGCAAGGATTGATAAAAACATACCCTCTACAATTAGGAAATTTTATTTTCTGTATATTCATTGTTTTTTTAGATTTTTTAAAACTTTGATGTAATTTTTTTATTTGCATCTTCCATTTGATCACCTTTATAACTGATTGCCGGAATGCTACCTCTCTCGCAAGTAGTATATCTCGCTTTAATAATTTTTTAAACTGAATTCTAGTAGTTTCATCCATCTCTTGCCGTAGATATTGATCTATTTGTAGTTCGTATGCTTCAAGTTTCATTATTTTTTAATTATCGAATTATTGTAATATCTCCTGCTTCTTTTTTGTATACTGTAGCTCCATTTGTCTGTATGGTATATTCTAACTTCCATATATATACATCCATTGGTACTGGGTGATTATTAAACATACCAGACCATCCATTTTCTATATTATCAGATTCATAGAGTAAATTTCCCCAACGGTTCAAAATGTACATTTTAAATTGTAATGGTTCGCAATCTATATAGGGTCGGAAATAGTCATTACGACCATCGTTGTTAGGTGAAAAAGCAGTTGGGACGTACAAATCACAAGACTCACAAGGTTTAATCTCAATAGAATTAGTTTGCTGTTCACAAATCGTTGTAGCAGTTACTTCATATATACCAGCTTTATTGATTTCTATAACAGGCTCACTAGCTCCATGTGCCCATTCATAAATAGCTGTTCTATGAGGAGTGGTTTGCAGTATAGCTTTAGGAGTGCATAGACGAAAGTCTTTCTCTAGGTCTAGATTAATAGGTGCTATATAGTCGATAGCAATATTGTCAGTAGCTGTACCACAAGCGTTTGTTACCGTCACGGAATAGATACCAACTTCTGTCACATTGAAAGTAGAATTCGTTGAATTATCTGACCATATATAGTCCGATTCTAAAGAAAAAGCATCGAGCAATAGTTCTTCTTTAGGGCATAATATTTGATCTTCCCCTAACGTTATTTCAGGAGGTCCATCTAAGAAAATAATATTGATAGATTGCTCCTTAGACTCACAAGCATTTGTTACGGTTACAGTATACTTTCCAGAAGTATCAACTACTAAGGTTCCTAAAGTAGTACCATCTTGCCATAAATAGGCAGCATCATTATTATACGCAGATAATGTTAATGGTTGACCATCACAAACCGTTGTATCAAGACCGATTGATAGCTTTAAGGGTTCTTTGTAATTAACTATGATACTATCGCTATTACTACCACAAGGATTGCTAACTGTTACTGCATAAGTGCCTGATCGTGTTACCTTGAAACTATTATTCGTTGAGCCATCTTGCCATAAGTAAGTTGCTGATGGATTAGTTGCTACTAATAAATATTCCTCATTTGGGCAAAGTAATAAATCAACTCCCAAATCAACAACAGGTTCTTCCAAAGAAGTGATTTCTATTTCATCTTCAAGAGAACCACAAGCATTTGTAACTGTAACAGAATACCTATCTGTCGTTTGAGCTAAAAGAACATCTGTAGTAGAGCCATCTTGCCATAGATAAGTCGCCTCTTCATTAGTAGCAGTGAGTTGGAAGGGTTCACAAATAAGAGTATCTGAGCCTAGTTCAAGTAGAGGAAGACCTGGAGAATCTAAATGAAAAGTATATTCATAGTTCCCTGAAGAAAAGGCATTTCCGCAATTATCTACTAAATCTGATATACCGTCACTTTGTAGTGTTAGACGGTAAAGTCCCTCTGTGATTAATCCCCTATTAGTAGTAAGACGAATATTTTGAGTAGCATTTGCTCCAATCGAGCAATTATAACTAGATGGGCTTAAAGGGTAATTTTCTCCGTTAGGGCCAATTAATTTAAAATTACTATCTACTATCGAATTACATAATATCTTTTCTGAAAACACAATATTTATCTCCTTATCATTACAATTTTTGGGATAAGTAATTTGATTAATTTCTGGAGCTTTATCATCAAAAATCCCTACCTCTGAAATTCCAAAATCTAAAGTATACCCTGCACTTGACTGTCTCCAATTAGAAATCATTAAAGCATAAGTATTGCCCTTACTTACTGGGATGACATCATTGAATGTAGAATACCCCATGTTTCTACTTGGCGGATTTTGTCCACACCCGCCATACTGATGATTATAAACAGAAGCGCCTGTTGCTCCAGTAGGACCACTACAAGCAAATTCATTTTCATGGTTTCCTCCTGCTGCATTACAGCTAACTAAAAGATTTCGATTCATATTGATGTCTCCACAACGCCCCCCTGTGATATTAAATAATGCCCAATCATAATCATCTAAGCTATTGTTCGGGGTAATGATAAATCCAAAATTTCCTGTTTCGTTAACTGTAAAGGTGTACCAAATAGAACTCTTTTCTACGTCTGTGCAAGTAATGTTAGGGTTGATTTCATTCGTGTAATTCCCTTCTGTTGTTGGAACATAACTTTCAGTATACACTTCCTGACAAACAGGTATTGCTCCCAAGCAATCCTGAATAGTGGGCGTTTGTGCGTTTGTGTTAAGCGAGTAGATCAAGCAATAAATCAAGATACCAATTAATTTGTTCATCTTTTTAAGTTCAAATAGTTTAGAATAAGGCAAAGAATGATCAGTCAAGAGTTGACTATATCAACCCATGAAAAGATAAAATTCAGGAACTAATTTTTTAAAAAACTACTCACCGATTAGGCGAGTAGTTATAAGGTTTAGAAAAGACAATTGAAAAATGCAGTAATAGAAAATCTATTTTTAATATTCTATTTTCATAAAGTGACTACTATAAATTTGTTCTTCCGTTTCTACCATTACAGTATACTTTCCTGCTTGTAATCCTGATACATCCAATTGTTTTGAAAAGGAATTAGTATCATCCATTTCTTGGATTAGTACTGTTTGACCTAAAATATTTACTACCTTAATGGAAATATTAGTTGTCCTTTGCGGCAATTCTAATTTAACGGTGCAGAAATGATGTGCTGGATTTGGAAACAATTCTAATTCCTTGCTATTGACAACCACTTTCTTTACTGGGATAGTAATCTGCCGTCTCCAGCTAGGTGTTGAACCAAATCCTATTCTTATAGGATTAGAAACATACCCACGGCTATCAATATCAGCTGTAACAATCTCATTGCTATTATTAGCTCTAGTAACCGAAAAAACCATTTTTGTTCCATCCTTTGATATAGATGGTACACTCAATCGTTCATTAGTATTTACATTAATTACTAGATCGGAGAAGTTCCTTTGATAAAATACTAGTTCATTGCCATTGACTACAGCATATATAGTAGAGGAATTTAGCCAAGCAACATTTTTAAAATCATTGGGTCTATCTAATGTCCACCATATTTCTGCTCCATTATTTACACTTAAGTCATTTATCCCTACAAAATCTTGAGCGGTGCCAAAATTTATTCCTGACATTGCTATCTTAACTGATCCTGAGACAGGTTCAAATTGCGCTGCTGCATAACCATCTATACTTCCCACAAGCTTATTATTATCGTGTAAATCAATAATATTAACGGTTGGTATGGAAATAGCAGAAAAATCAAGAGATATAGTTACAAAGGAAATATAGCGATCATCTGCTGACCAAGAAATTTGTCCAACAAGCGTTGAAGAAAAGCTAGTTCCATTGACATCTGTTATGCCTACTATTTGTATATTACTACCATCATACCTAGCCGTACAGACCAAAGAACGGGTAGTCGATATCAGTGCCGTAAAAGCAATTCTATCTCCATTGCTAGACCATACAGGACTTCCCAATGCTAAGGCATTGAATGCATTCCGATTAGAGATTAATAATCTATCGCCTCTACCGTCATCGTGCATAACTCGAATACCTGCAGAGGTGATATAGGCGATTTCTTCTTCCCCTGTTTGTCCAACTAAAGGATTTATGTTTGTTGTAAAAGCTATTAGCAGCAAAAAAAGTAAAGAAATAATTTGATTCATGATTTGTTTTTTTTAGCCTATCTACCTCTTCCCTATTTTTAAATAGATTAAAGTAGAGAAGAGGTAAGACTTTTAATAATAAGGTTGTCACTTAAAGGTGCCGAAGAAATATTTTGTGACATCTTGTCTTTGAGTAAAAGTTAGATGTAGTCAATTTTTCAATTGACATTTCCTTCGCTATCTGTCTTTATTAGACACATATCAGCACTTTCTATATCTTCATCACTAATAGTCCCAATCAAAACATACCCTCCGTCATTTGTTTGTTGGATGGAACTGCTTCTATCTGGATCTGTTCCCGGTCCTCCAAATGTTCGCTCCCAAATAAGATTTCCCTCACTATCCGTCTTGAGCATATACATACCTTCATCTGGCCCTGTTCCTTGCAAATTTCCCAATAAAACAAAACCTCCATCTTTGGTTTGTTGGACTGAACTACCAAAAGCAGCATAATCCATTCTTCCAAAAGTTTGCTTCCAAAGCAAATCTCCTCTATTGTCTGTCTTCATTAAAAAAAGACACCCACCACCTCCATCTGAACAAGGGGATGTCCCTGATAAAATATAACCTCCATCTTCGGTCTGTTGGACATCCCTAGATCTATTTATTCCGTCATAAATTTGCTTCCAAACGGTATTTCCTGCATTGTCTATCTTGATTAAATGCGCATAAATGTTTCCAAGTACACCATCTGACACCAAAATGTATCCACCGTCTTGAGTTTGTTGAATAGAGTACCCTCTTTCTGAAGCTGTCTCTCCGAATGTTCGCTGCCAAACAATATTACCCAGATTATCTGTTTTAATTAAAGAGACATCTCTATCATTTTGCGTAATGTCAGTGGTAGAGCCTAATAAAATATAACCTCCATCTTCGGTCTGTTGAACTGAATTACCATCATCTAAACCTCCTTGCTTATTGTAGGTTTGCTCCCAGACAACATTCCCTCCACTATCGGTCTTGATTAGATACATCCCCCTCTCGATTCCTCCCAAACCAGCTGAGCCCAATAAAATATAACCTCCATCTTCGGTCTGTTGAACTGAAGCACCACTGGAAGTTATTCCTTCATTCCGGAAGGCACGTTGCCAAACAAGAATGCCACTATTATCTACCTTAACTAAATACATACCAGTACCAATACCAGTACCAATACCACTATCACCACCATCAATACCAGTAGAACCACCGCTATTTCCAGGTATGGTTGGACTGCCAGTCAATCCTAATAATATATAACCATCATCCTGGGTCTGTTGGACGGAAAAACCTCTGTCAGTACGTGCCCCTCCAAAAGTTTGCTTAAAAGTCCGAAAGATAATAGGAATTGGTTTTGTTTCTACATCTTCACCATCATTATTAACAGCTTTTAAACGTACTATATACTCTCCTGGTAATTCATAAGTATGACTCGGACTAAAATCTGTAGAAGTAGTACCATCTCCAAAGTCCCACTCAAAACTGGTGGCATCCGAAGAATTATTCGTAAAAATCACTTGGCATGGAGCAAGGCAACCCGTATTAGTTATACTAAAATTAGCTATTGGAAATTCTGAGGAAGTAGGTGACTCGATGGGTGTTTCTTGTTTTTTGCATGAACAGAAAAAAATAAGAAGCACCAAAAAAATTAATAACTTGCTTTTCATAATACTTGATTTTTGTTATTGTCAAATTTTTAAATTCACTGGAATTAAAAAAAAATCAGACGGTTTTTTAAGATTAAATAACAATACACTTATCTATAAGTGCAGATGAATGGTTTTTGTGACAAAGAAATATAAGGGAAAGTATTTGTTGTAAATCGGATAGTGCCTACAACCATATATATTGAGGCATTCTTGAGCATTCGTGTTATGCTTTACAGCCTTGCCTTTATGACTCTTTGGTAGGTGTAGAAAGATTGATTGTCGGTAGAAATAGATGAATCGTAAATCTACCGTTCAACCAAAATAAGAAACTTGTGTAATCGGAAATTTTTATATTGTAGAAGTTGTTTTTTGGATTATTATATCTGCTTATGATTGAATAGATCGGATACGTATCAAATACTTTCTTGCGAAAACCATTAATATAATAACAAATACTAGCATACCACCAATGAGAAATCTTTTTTCATATTGCTTGAAGAACGTCCAATTATTAAATGATATATCAGACATATCTCCAGAAGGAATAAATGCAGCCCAATAAAGAGGATGTGTGTTTCGATAGGCTTGTTTAGCTTGGTACAATGCTTCATCTTTTTTTATGCCAGATCTTAAGTGCTCATAAAATGAAACCATTAAATTTTTTGTAGCTTCTTCGTCAACACTCCATAGGGTGCTTACGATACTTTTAGCTCCTGCAAAGGCAAAGCCTCTAGCTAAACTAATGACCCCTTCTCCCTTTTGAAGTTCTCCTCTAGCTGTATTACAGGCTGACAGTACCACTATATCTGCATTTAATTCTAAGTTATACAATTCCCTATTATAGACAATTGCATTTTCAATAGAATCAGGAAGTGCCGTAAAAGCTAGAAAGGAATAATCCCCTAATTTATCATTTATAATCCCATGCGTAGATAAATGGATAATTTTGTAATATAATGCATTTAGTAAGAAATTAGCTTTCGTTGCTTCTGGTTCAATAAAAGTTTCACCACTTATCAATTGATTAATTGCCTTTACTTCATCTAAACTATGTTTTAGAGACTCTAATTTAACTCCATGATAATCAATGCTCTCGGAAAAGCTAGGAGCAAAAGCTAATAAGTCATTTGCTACTAATTCCTTCTTTTTAGCTATCATGGAGTTCCATAAAGTCACAGAATAATTATAGCTAATTTGATAGTCATCAATCAAATATTTATAAGTATGAAATTGACCTCTTTCATTGTCTTTCTCTTTAGGCATTTCCTTCAATAGAATGTCAAAAGGAATATAATTTAGTCTACCATCAGGTATTATGACCAGCTTTTCCTTTAGTTGAACCTGTTGCTCTATAGGCATCCAGATTTTCTGGTAGAGTTTTAATGTGTAGTGATTTAGGCTATCAACATACTTATATTTTGTAATGTCTTCATCTTTCCTATTCAACGAATCATAATTAATCAGACTCTCTTGCATTCCTTTAATTAATGCCTTTAGGGAGAAATCTTTTTCTATACTAAAAAATTGTTGATTATTTTTATCAATTGCAAATACGTAAATCAAATTTTCTGCCTCAACAAATTCTATTATAGTTTGATTGGAGTTTATTAAATTATTTTTGATTTCATCTATAGTTATAAAACTTGGCTGAAATTTAAGTTGGTAATAATCTTTATAGTTGGTTTTGAAATTTTCTAATAAGGATGTGTAGTGTTCTTTATCTTGGAAAAGTTTTTTTGCTAACTCTTCTTTTCTTTCTTCGTTATTATTATCATTTTCTAAATTAAAAAGTTCTTTCTCATAGAAAGCAATACTCTTGGTTAAATCTAATTCCTCCCTTCGTAGAGAATCAGGAATCTTTGATATTTTTGTAAGCTCGCCAGCATGAAAATCCTCAAGAAGATTTATAGCTTTTATTTTTTCAGAATTTCTAAAAGCAGCTTTAAAATAAAAGTCATCTTTGTCTGTAAGATATTTTGTGTAATTAGTTTCTAAAAGTTTAAGTTGTATTTGTTGAGATAATTCAGCTAAAGCTTTCTTTGATTCTATCCCATCAAAAAGTCCTTTTACCTCTGTGATTAACGAATCTGCTAATAAAAGCGACTCGGTTGAATTTGGAAGCCCAAGTCCAAGAAAAGCATCTGCTTTGTCCTTTAGTATTTGAATATAACTAAACTTGTCTATCACATCATCAAAGGAAGGGTTAGTAAAGACATCTGTTTTTGTAGAATTATTAGATACAATATCTAATGCTTCTTGTAATCTCTTTAATGCTTTTTGATAATCTCCAGATTGTAAATAAGTTTCTCCTAATAATCGAAGCATTTCAGCTTGATTGTCTCTATAGTCAGCTTCATTAGTAGCAGAAGATATTTTATTAAAATAAGTCGCTGCATCCCCAAAATATTTAACTGCATCATTATATTTTTTAGTAGCCAATGCTATTCGACCTTGTATAGAATAGAGATAACCGTATCTTAAGTCAGAAAGACTAGCTTTTAATTTAAAATTAGCGAGCGTATCTGCTATCTTATTAGCCTCTTTATAATTTGATTCAATCAATTCTAACATAGCAAACGAAGAATACTCATTAAGTATTCCATACCATCTATTATCTCCTTCATAAGCAGTTCTCATTGCAATCGCTTTACTCATTGCAATTCTGGCTTGTCCAAAGTTTCTTTTATGAAATTCGATTTTACTTAAAATGGAATAATTTTCTACTAGCTCTGGACTATCTTCTCCGTAGTGTTCCTTGCCTATAGTTAATGCATAAGAATTATATTTCATTGCTTCATCAAAATCGTTTAGTTGATAGTAAGCAATTCCTAGATTGGTTAAAGTTGGAAAACGACTAGACAAGTCCGTTTCGGGATAAAATTCTAAGGCTCTTCTGTTCGTTTCTATGCTTTCATAAATTTTATCTTGCTCAAAATATAGAATACTAGCCTGATTCGATAAAATGTCGCCCAAAGCTTTCGGATTGCCTCCCAATTTTTCTAGACTTGAAAAGGCTTTGTCATATAATTGGTTGGCTTCGTCAAATTTTCTCTGCTTTGTTAAAGCTATAGCTTTTATACTAATTGCAAAGTTTAACAATTTTACATCTCCTAATCTTTCAGCATTCATATACAGCGAATCTGCATAAACAATTACTTTTTCGAGATTCCCCTTGTAATAATTTAAAAGAGCTAAGTGGTTATAGTATTTAGATAAATAAGAATTAGTAATGCTTTTATTTTTTATAAGATAAAAAGCTTTATTTAAATAAATAAAAGCTTTATCAAAATTGAAGTCCTTATAATACCACTCTCCCAATCTAATATATATTCCTATAGTTTTTTCTGGTAACGCTTCCGATAGCTTATGTTCTTCTATTATTTTTTCTCCCTCTTGAAGAATTGGCAATAGTTCTTTTTTTACGGGAGTTATCACTAACTCATAGCTTAAAGAATCAAGTGTAAGTAAATAAGTATCCCAATTTTTAGCTTCTTTATAGTGAACAGCAATTCTATTATATTCGGCTAATGCCTTTTCGAATTGCCCCTCTTTAATGGCAGTTTTTGCTGCTTTAAAAGATAGATTTTTTGGTTTAGTAGATTGAGCAAGGATTAAATGAGAAGAAAAGAAAAATGTACAGAAAAAGAATAGGTAGTAGCTAAATTGTTTCATTTTAAAATTTTGTAGTTCACATTAGAACTTGCTAGTGTAAATAGCTAAGTAATAAAAGACGATAGTAGTTTATTGATGAAGTTAATAAGTCAAAACATTGAATTATATTCATATTTTTTTGAAAGGAATTCTCATTTTGATTTCCATAAAATGGAAAACTGCAGTAATTATTACTATTAAAACACCAAAAAAATAAACGCTATAATTGGTAGATTGGGTTATTAAGGAGGTTTGCTTATTTAAGTCTAGAGAGGACATATCTCCAGAGGGGGTAAATGCAGCCCAATAAATAGGATGCCCCTTGTCTCGATTTCTTTTTCGGTAATCTTGTTTGGATTTGCGTAAAGCTTCGTTTTTGCTTATGTCAGATTTTAGGCATTTATAAAATGAAGTCATTATTTTTTTTGTAGATTCATCATTGACAGACCATAATGTACTTATGATGCTTTTAGCTCCTGCAAAGGCAAAACCTCTAGCTAAACTAATGATACCTATCCCCTTTTGGAGTTCTCCTGTAGCTGTATTACAGGCTGATAGTACCACCATATCTGCATTCAATTCTAAGTTGTATAGGTCTCTATTGTATAGACATTCATTTTCAATAGAATCAGGAAGTGTTGTAAAAGCAAGAAAGGAGTAGTCACCCAATTTGTCATTTAGAATTCCATGGGTAGATAAATGGATAATTTTGTAATCTGATGCTACTTGTAAGAAATTAGCTTCCGTCGCAGTTGGTCCAGTAAAAATGTCACCACTTATTAATTGATTAATTGCCTCTACTTCCTTCACATTATGCAGTAGAGGTTCTAACTTAATACCGTTATAATCATCGTTCTCTGAAAAGGTAGGGGCAAAAGCTAATAAGTCATTTGCTACTGATTCATTCTGCCTTGCTACCATTGAATGCCATAAAGTAGCAGAATAGTTATAACTTATTTGATAATCATCAATCAAATATTTATAAGTATGGAATTGACCTCTTTCATTATCTTTCTCTTTAGGCATCTCCTTCAAGAGGATGTCAAAAGGGATATAATTTAATCTACCATGAGGTATGATGACCAACTCTTCATTCAGCTGAACCTGTTGTTCTATGGGCAACCATATTTTCTGATGTAGCTCAAATGTATAGCAATTAAGACTATCAACATATTTATATTTTGTAATATATTTTCCTTGCCTACTCAACTCATCATACTTAATCAGACTCTCTTGCATACCTTTAATTGTCTCCTTTAAGGAGAAATCTTTTTCTATACTAATGAGTTTATGATCATCCTTATTTATTACAAATACGTAAATCAAGTTTTCTGCCTCAACAAATTCAAGTATAGTTTGAGTTGGACTTATTAATTCCTTTTTTATTTCCTTTATAGTTAGATAATTTGGCTGAAACATGAGCTGATAATAATCTGTATAGTTAGTTTGATAAATTTTTAATAAGGACTTGTATTGCTTTTGTGTTTGGAAGATTTCTTGTTCTAATTCGATTTTCTTTTTTCCATTATTCTGATCTAGATGGGAAAGTTCTTTTTCGAGTAGGGTGATATGCATTTCTAAATCTAATTCCTTGTTTTTTAGAGAGTCAGGAATCTTTGATATTTTAGTAAGTTGATTATTATGTAAATCCTTATGAAGATTTATTGCTTTTATTTTTTCGGAATTTCTAAAAGCAGCTTCAAAATAAAAATCATCTTTATCTTTAATGTATCTTTTGTAATTAACTTCAATTAACTTAAGTTTTATTTTTTGATATAATTCAGCTAAGTTTTTTTTCACTCCCATTCTCCCAGAAAATCTTTCCAAATTGGAGGAGGCTAGTGAATCTGCTAATAAAAGCGTCTCTCTCGCTAAAGCTAATGATTTTGGAAATGTATCTAGCTCTAATAATACAGTTGCTTTATCCAACAAAATAGTAGCATATCTAAACTCATCTATTACTTTATCATAAAGAAGAGGATTATTATATAATTCTGTTTCTGTAGGATTGTTAATTAAAATATCCAATGCTCTTTGTAGTGTCTTTAATGCTTGTTGGTAATCTCCAATTTGCAAATAAGTTACTCCCAACAATCGAAGCATTTCGACTTGATTATCTTGGTAGTAGGCTTTTTCAAAATAAGTTCCTGCATTTCCAAAATGCTTTATTGCATACTTATATTTTTTAGTTGCTAATGCTAGTTGACCTCGTATGGCATTAACGTAACCATTTCTTAAATCAGAAATACTGTTTTTTAGGTTAAAGTTGGCGAGTGTATCAGCTAGGATATTTGCTTCTTCATAATTTGACTCCGACAATTCTAACTCTGCAAATGAGAAATATTCATTAAGTATGCCGTACCATCTGTCTCTTCCTTCGTAAGTTTTTCTTATTTCAATAGCCTTATTAAGTATAATTCTGGCTTTTTCAAAGTTTTTTTTATGAAATTCAAGTTTGCATGAAAGTGAATAATTGTCTACTAGTTCTGGGCTGTTGACTCCAAAGTATTCCTTGCCCATAGCTAGTGCCTGACTATTAGATGTACTCGCTAGATTAATATAACCTAGTTTGTAATAAGCAAATCCTTCATTAGTTAAACCTGTAAAATGCCTAGACAAGTCTGTTTTGGGATAATGTGTTAAAGCTCTTTTTGATTTGCTTATGCCTTCAAAATCTTTGCCTAGAGAAAATAGATTAGAAGCCTGATAAGCTAAAATATCACCTAAGGCTGCTGAAGGTGCACCCAAATTTTGTAGACTTAGAAAAGCTTTTTCTAAAAATTGATTGGCAGGATAATATTTTCTTTGTTGTCTCAAAGCAAGTAATTTTATAGAAATTGCGAAGGTTAGTAATTTTATATCTCCTAGTTTTTCAGCACTCGTATATTGTAAATCCGAATAAGAAACTACTTTGTCAAAATCGCCCTTATAATAGTTAAAAAGGGCTAAATGATTATAACATCTAGCTAGGTAGGTGTTAACATTCTTCTTCTGTAATATAAAAAGTGCCTTATGTAAATAAATAGAAGCCTTGTCAAAATTGAAATCCCTATAATACCACTCTCCTAATCTAATAAATACCCCAGAAGTTTTTTCTGGTAATTTTTCAGAAAGATTACATTCTTTAATTAATTTTTCTCCTTCTAAAAGAATTGGAAGTATATCTTCTCTCAAAGGAGTTATTACTAAGTCATAGCTTAAAGAATCAAGCGTGAGCAAATAAGCATCCCAATTGTTGGTTTCTTTATGGTAAAGAGCAATTCTATTATATTCTGCCAAAGCCTTTTCAAACTGACCTTCTATAATGGCAGTTTTTGCTGCTTTAAAAGATAGGTCTTTTGTTTCAATAGATTGAGTAAAGGCTAAATTAGAGGGAAAGAATAATATACATAAATAGAAGAGAGGGTAGCCTAACTGTTTCATTTTTAAAGCTTGTTAATCGGAACTATATCTTTTATAGAAAGGACTTTTTGTTGCTACCCATCTCAACCAAGTTAGAGGGTAGCTCTCGTAGCAGATTATTTTTAGCTAGTTCATAGATTGTGCAAAAAGTATTTAAAACACAATAAATCGTCTCCAAAAAGTATTTAAATCGTCTTTTAGTTGTTTTGCTTTAGCATTATAATTATGATGATCATTCTTAGATATTTCTTCTAATTTTTCATAGAAAGCGTCGTCTAAATTCTCTGCTTCTAATTTAGATAGTAGGATAATCCACTCTGCTTTTTGCTTCTCTCCGTTGTCTATAGACTTTTCAATCACTTTATTAGCATTCTTAATTGCCTCATTATAGTCATCTAGATGATAATTGGTGTACGCTAAGTATAACCTAGCTTTCGTATAAGCTTCATTATCAGCAGGAATGCTTTTAAATGACTTAGCTGCATTGTCTAATTCTAACTTATTGGTTAATTCTGATTTATTCAAATGGCGTAAGCCCTCATTTAAAGGATTTTGATTAGGAGTGGTGTCATTGTTTCTATTTCCACTTTTATTATTTGAGATTTCAGTAGATAATATATTTTTAGCGTTCTTAGAAGCTAGAGTATTATTGGAGAGGTTGGTAGCAGCGTAGAAAAAGGGACTAGCAATTAGTAAGGCAATAGAGGCAGCATAGCTTAGCCATTTTTTGTAGTTAATAGAAATGACAGAGGTAGTACTTTCGGAAGTAGTTTTGAGTTTACCTCCTTTAATACTTTTATTTTGTGAAGTAGAAGCGGTTGCAGGTTCACCCCTTCTAATATTTTTATTTTGTGGAGTAATTACAGAAATACTTTGTTCTTTAGAAATCCCAGTAGGTTTATTTTCTACATCAGCTATCCTAGCTCCTTGATTTTTCATCATAGCTTCATGTACTGCTTTGATCCTTCCTTTTACTTTGGCTACTTTAATGAATTTTTTTCTTAAAGCAACTTCCCCTTGCAATGCTCGATTTGATTCAAGAACAGCTTCAAAGTTTTTCCGTTCTGATGCGATCATTCGATTTAGTACATAATCGTCTATTTCGTCCTCATTATATTTTTTCATGATTCATTGTTAAATGAAAAGGCATTATTAATGTTTTCCCTTAGTTTATTTAATTATTTACTTGAAAGCCATTTAAAGAAATTCGTCCAAGCACTTTGCACAAGATTATTAGTAGTATTAACCCAAGCTTTTTGGATACGTTTACGAGCATTAACTTCATTGGGTGTGCCATCTTTATTTAAGATATTTAGCTGACGACATATCTCCTTATAGTTCAAATTTTCTTCATAAAAGAGAGATAGAATTTCTCCATCCTCTACAAATTCTTGGATATTTTTACTTGATAGCCATCCTTTTAGATTGTCCCAAGCCTTTTGCTTGTTATTATGAATAGTATCTACCCAACCATTTTGTATACGTTCACGAGCAGTCTTTTGATCAGGTCTACTATCTTTATTTAGTATATTGAGTTTATTGCATATTTCTTTATAGTTTAAACCTTCCATACAAAAGAGAGATAAAATTTCTCTACCCTCTGCAAATTCTTGTATGTTTATATTTGATAATTCTTCTTTACAATTATCTTGAGTACTTTGCTTGTTTTCGTCGGGAATCTCCCCATTTAGTTTGTCATACTCACCAGACGGTAGCATGGTTAGTTTATAGCATGTTTCCTGTGAGCTTAAATCTTCTCCATAAAAGAAAGATAAAATTTTTTCATCCTTTCTGAATTCATCGATGGTTTTATTCACGAGTAAATATTTGAAAGTATCCCAAGCTTTTTGTATATCTTCAGGGGCAGCATCATTGGGTTTACCATCTTTGAAAACTTCTATCTCTTTCCTAAATTCATCAATATATTTATTTACAAGCCATTTTTTTAATTTTTCCCAAGCTCTTTTCTTTCGTTGACGGGCAGTATCTTCTTTGGGTTTACCGTCTTCATCTAGTATCTTCAGTGTACGGCATATTTCCTCATAGCTTAACCTTTCTTCATAAAAAAGAATTAAAATTTCTCCATCCTTTTCATATTCTTTTTCCTCCATAAATTCTCCTAATTCTCTCTCAATAGAAAAAGTTTGATAAAAAGACCCTTCTAAATCATTATCATATTCATTTCTTTGCTCAAAATATAATCCCTTACAAATTCCATTTAAATAACCATCTATATTTCTTACTCTATCATATAGGGAATAACTAACCTGTGAACCTAAGTTGTTAATCATCAATAATTTTCTATTCTCTATATCATTGATGACTTTTATAAAATTGAAAAAACCACACTTATCAACGGAATCTCCTAATTCTCTTTCAAATAGCGTTTTGATTTCTTTTTCTTCGAAGCGACAATATTTTGTATACTCATCAGTACCTGAAAAATTTTCATCTTCAATAGTCTTGATATATTTTGATGTCGAAAGGTCTTGTATGGTTGCAACGGATATATTAGGCAATCCATTTTTTTTGTAATCTTTTTCAATCCTTTTTCTAAAACGAACTAAACTTCTATTATCCCACTCTTTAAGGTCTCTTCCTTTATTATAGTTTTCTAAACTTTTAAATGACATCTTTTGAAGATCGATTTTACATTTTTTTAACATTTCGATCATAGATACGAATGGCCATTTAAAGCTAGCATTTATAAAAAAATCCAAAAAATTAGAAGAATCATCTTCAGTATGTTCATCACTATTGGTAGGAGTTGCAGGTGTTTTATTTGAGTTAAGACTTTCTCCTAGTATTCTCTTATTTATCTTCGCTTTTACTTTGCTCTTTACCTCGTAGTAGTATGTATGTTTATTGTTTTCATTTATAAACCAAAGTAAACGAGTGCTATATATTTCAATTGCTTGGTGATATATTTCTATCGCCTCCTCTTCGCTAAGTTTATGGTTGTTTATTAGGTGTCCTACGCACTTTGGATAATTGTCTGTATAAACTTTCGTAAACTCTTTCTCATTTAAGTCCATAAATATTTGATTTATTGGTATGATTCCCTCATAAATACTGCAATCTACTAAATCTTGTAGATTTATAAAAATGGCTAGGTATCCTTATTAAAACGATACTTGAATATTAAATAGTTTGTTGTCACGAAAATCCACTCGCTACCCCTATGAGTGACAATTGATTTGAAAAATTAAAAACTATCAAAGCATGAAAAATTTCATTTTAAAGGCATTTTTATTCATCACGCTAGGAATTACAGGTATTACTACTGACTTATCTGCGCAAGATTTTTCAGAAAAAGTTCGAGCTATTAAATACGAATTTGTTAAGACAGGATGGACCATAGAAGCAGAGAAAACTTACAAATTGAAAGAAGGAAAAACGGAGTCTGGTATATTCAACTTTAAAGCCAATAAATGCTATATGGTCGCTGTAATATCAGAAAAAGAAGTTAGAGAAGTTGATTTTTCAATTTATGAAGGGAATGGGTATTTTCTGGGACAAATAGAAGAAGAGGGCAATTTGGCTACGTTTTATATGACGGATATATACCCATCAAACGTAAAGTACTTATTGAAAAATATTTTTAGCCGTAAAGAGCATAGAGCTTACAAGACACGTATTATAGTAGCTTCTATAGCTATTGATCTTTATGGAGAATATAGTGACAATTATAGTTGGGGGAGCAAGTTTTAGGAATAAAAAAAATAGCCACCTAATTAATTTTAGGTGGCTATTTTAAATTATTGAGCTTGCGCATCTTCAGAAGCTTCTGTTTGGTGACCATATCGGTTTTTAGCTCGTCTATTATCGCCATCGCCATCAAGATCTGTGGAAAATACTACTCTAGATTCGCATATTTCACAAGCAATAAGAATCTTCTCCTCACTAAATTGAGCAATACCAGAAATAGAAAATAACAAAAAAGATAAGAATGTAAAGCTACGCATTAGATTTAAAGTTTTACCTTCATCGAGATCCAAAGAAAGTTCTCTTTGGTACATTCAAAGATAAACGTAAAATGGGAGTAGGAGTTCAATTCATTTTACCATTTTATTTACACTTGAGTGGTGGTGGAGTACAAAGTGTTGGTTATTAGTAGATTGAGATATGAATGGAGCTTCCTTGCGGGACTAGAACTTTTAAGACAAAAAATGATAAGTAGCATTTATTAAAAAAAATTGTCTGTATCAAATAAACCTATCTAAACTCTAGACTCAAAAAGTATAGTAATTAAGTGATGTTTGAATATCAGAAAGTGTATTAAACTAATCAGTTGTTTTATTTGATACATGAAGAATTACTGACTACTAATTTAAAAACGCTAGGAATTTTTTTATCTGCTCAGGTGTATCGGTATGTTGAGGCATTCTATGCGAATCGGCAAAATTCACCAGCTTTTTAAAGTTAGAGTCATTAACCATTATCCTATCTATATTTACTTGACTCTTAAAATACTGCTCATACTTTTCATAATCAATGGTTCGTGGTAAAAATTCAATTGAAGATCAAAGGTTTTCATAGAAGAACATAGAGTTACACATCTGAAATTTAATTAAATGGATGTGTGGGGTACAGAATTCATCTCCCACACTTTAGTTTTATTAATCTCAAATGAAAGAATTGACGTAACTCATTGATAATCAATGATGATATTTTCAAAAATCGCCATGAACCATTGATAATAGAAAGTCCAAATTTTCTTACTTTACTATTGTTTAAAATTTCATTTAAAATAAGCAAGTCAGATATTCCACATGAATTACCAAATATTAACACATTAATAGATTTTAGTATTATGTACTGTATTATAGAAATAATACTAATACTAGCTAAGATAGGCAATCATTGCAAATAGCTCTATCAATTCATTATTAATGAATAATTCACCTATTTAATATATACAGTTTAACCCTCTCTAAACAAGTCCTCTAAACTCAGACTCTGCGAAATCAACCCTGCACTGTGCTTATTTTCCATTAAAACAAAGGTACTTAGTAATAGCCAAGAAAGTTGTTTCGGAGTCTTGGTGTGATACCGAAAAGCAGCCATTTTTTCTCTTAGTTGTCGGGCATAAGCTTTTGTAATCGTAAAAGGTTCTTGGTAGAATTTGCCTTCTTAAGTATACTTTGTTCTTCCTTCCGACCTACTAAAGAATCCATGTTGCTGATAATTATTAGTTGCTGAAAGTATGCAATACAGTACCTTTTCAGCAACTAATAAAATTTTATTACTCGCTGAAAATATATTTCAAAGTCACTTAAAATGGTACAGCATCGGCTACTATCATTCAATTACTTGAAAAGGTGGTATCCTACTAAAAGGAAACCACCTTCAAAATCTATTGAAGTTCAACCAGGGGAATTAATGGAACGGTATCCTATTATTTTCTTAAAAAGCATTCACTGTATCCGAGCATCAATAGCGTATTCATTCTAAGATTAAGCGAAATTAATAATTGTATATTTCGCTTAATCTATGTATTTTTACTACATTAAGCGAAATATAAAATATGATCGGAAGAAAACAAGAACGGCAACAATTAGATAATTTACTTACTTCTAGCAAGGCAGAACTATTAACTATTATTGGGAGAAGACGTGTGGGAAAGACTTATTTAATACGGGAACATTATAAAAAACAGATCGTCTTTGAGTTTACAGGTACTCAATACGCTAACAAAAAAAATCAACTCAAAAAGTTTGCTCAAAAGTTACAAGAATATACCAATAGTTCTTTGCCAATTGCTACCCCTGATGATTGGGCATCGGCATTTATTTTACTAAAAACTTGGTTAAAAAACCAGAAGCCGACTAAGCAAAAGCGGGTTATTTTCTTTGATGAGGTACCTTGGATTGCTAGTAAGCGTTCTGGTTTTCTGAATGAATTCAGTTACTGGTGGAATGATTGGGCAAGTCAGCAAAATATTGTTGTAGTCATTTGTGGTTCAGCAGCTTCTTGGATGATTGACAAAGTAGTTAATCACAAAGGTGGTTTGCACAATAGAATTACCGAATATATTCATCTACAACCTTTTACCTTAGCCGAAGTTAAAGCATATCTAACAGCTATTCCACTTCACCTAGATCATTATCAAGTTATACAACTCTACATGTCTATCGGAGGTATACCCCATTATTTACAGCACATTCGAAAAGGGGAATCTGCCACCCAAATCATCAATAGACTTTGCTTTCATAAAAATGGTATTCTAAGAAATGAATTTAATAATCTATACGCTGCATTGTATGAAGGGCATGAACGCCATGTTGCCGTAGTAAAAGCGCTTTCCACTAAATGGAAAGGCTTGACTAGAAAAGAAATTATTCAATTAACAAAATTGCCTAATGGAGGTGGGCTCACGCAAATTCTAACAGAATTAAAGAGTTCCTCCTTTATTATGGAAATGATCCCTTTTGGAAAAAAAAGAAAAGATACGCTATATCGCTTAATTGATGAATATTCCTTGTTTTATCTAAAATTTATTGAAGGGGAACGTGCTGGAGAAAAAGATATATGGCTACAAACAGCACAAAATAATCCTTATAAGATTTGGCGAGGCTATGCTTTTGAAAATATTTGTATCAAACATGTAGAGGCTATAAAAAATTCTTTGGGTATTACTGGCGTACATACAGAAAATTCTAGTTTTAGATACATTGGAACTTCTAAGGAAGAAGGTATTCAAATTGATCTATTGATTGATCGTAAGGATCAATGCATCAATCTTTGCGAAATGAAATTTTACAATGATGATATTACTTTAACCAAAGTCGATGCAGAAAAATTAAGACGTAGACGATCTAGATTCCAACAAATCACCAAAACCAAAAAAACTTTATTTAATACGATTGTTACTACTTATGGGCTTACGCCAAATCAATATAGTTCAAGTCAAGTAGATAATGTGGTGGATATGGATACTCTATTTTTATTGGAAAGTTTTAAGTGAGTAACTATCAATCAGAAAATACCAATTGATAACTACCCATTCATTGCGTTGGGATATAAGCCGAAATTGAGCGGGGCAATCGCCATAGGCAAAGTATTTCCGTAAGCAGAAAATGTGCTCAGCAGTTCCGAATTTTTTTTTTGTATGTCGTTCATTGCGTTGGGTCATAAGCCGTAAATGAGCGGGGAAATCGCTGTAGGCAAAGACCTTCCGTAAGCAGAAAATGTGCTCAGCAG
>CAYOBX010000008.1:0-29692 GCA_964402245.1 uncultured Saprospiraceae bacterium
TACGGAATAAATTCCGTGTTACAGGTGTACGGAATAAATTCCGTGTTACAGGTGTACGGAATAAATTCCGTGTTACGGGTGTTACGGAATAAATTCCGTGTTACGGGTGTACGGAATAAATTCCGTGTTACGGGTGTACGGAATAAATTCCGTGTTACAGGTTTGCTCGAATATCCGCTGCGATCTGTTCAAATTCTGCTTTAGAAAATTGTAGTCTTGCTTTCGCGAAACTCATGTCATGAATAGAATGAATGGGAATTAAGTGCAGGTGGGCATGTGGTACTTCTAAACCAATAACGGTCGTACCAACTCTTTCACAAGGAATGGTTTTCTTAATAGCGATTGCTATTTTTTTAGCGAATACGTTTAGACCAGCCACTAAGTCATCTTCCAAGTCAAAATAGTAATCTACTTCTTTCTTTGGAACGACTAAAGTGTGGCCTTTAGCGATAGGAAAGACATCCAAAAAGGCATAGAAATCTTCTGTTTCAGCAATTTTATAAGAAGGAATTTTTCCTGCTATAATTTTCGAAAATATACTTGCCATGCTTTTTTAATGATGAATGAGAAATGATGAATTCTTTGACTATTTGACGTTGATAAATGATAATTCTTTAAATAGGATCACTAAACTATAAATATTAATGATGAATGATCAAACATTGACCTTGTACTTTGGAGTTTGAAAATGATGAAGAGGTCAACATCAAGTGATTTATCATTTCTCATTCATCATTAAAAATCAACATCCGGTACTACAAAAATATGTCTAACACCTCAAATTCCATACCTCCTCGTGGTGTTTCTATCACGGCTATTTCTCCTACTTTCTTACCTAATAAGCCCTTGCCTACAGGAGAATTAACAGATATTTTTTTCGCTTTTAGATCTGCTTCCGTTTCAGATACTAATTTATAAGTTAACGTCTTTTGAGACTTCACATTTTTGATCTTAACATTACAAAATACGGTTACTTGAGAAGTATCTAATTGACTTTCATCTAAGATTCGAGCATTGGCCATCACCATCTCCATTTCATTGATTTTTAGCTCTAATAGACCTTGAGCATCTTTGGCCGCATCGTACTCTGCATTTTCCGATAAATCTCCTTTATCTCTAGCTTCTGCTATAGCAGCAGCTACTTTTTGTCTTTCTGTGGTTTTTAATTCATCTAATTCTGCTACGATCTTGTCATAACCTTCTTTAGTAAAATATGTGTAATTTGACATACTATAAAAATTTAGTGTAACTATTGTTTAGTAAAATGAACATCTCTTTCAATGGACTTCCAAAGACCATCAAATTGTCAAATATTTCCCTTTCCTGATCTTTTTATGTAAAAAAAACAAACCTCTAACAAAGCTGAAAGAGGAACATTTTGGATATTATTGGTACTTGGATTTGTACTGAAAAACTACTGAGGAAAGTGTTTTATGTTAAGCGGAGGCTTGCAGGATGCATCATTTTAAATAAATTAATAGTCGAAATTATGGCAATTACTCTATATATAATCATAGAATACTTGCACCTAATTATAAATGAAACGCTAGTACTTTTTAAAAAGTTTGTTAAAAGTAATATTTTTTTTATTTAAAATGAAATTGGCGGGATAAAGTAGGAGCTATCTAAAAAAATATTTCTCAACACTAGCGACAACATAATTGAACGCAGAGATGCAGAGATGCAGAGTTCTATTTGTTCTCTGCAACTCTGTGTCTCTGCGTTTAAAACATTATTATAAAGTAATTCTAACAGAAATATTATGCGTCCCACTAAATGGCTGCGTCGCTCGATAGGCATAATCAACACCAAAACGATTCGTCCCTTTTTTCTTTAAAGGTACTTCTATACTCGCACCAGCACTCAAGCCTGAATAAACAGAACTTTCAGCAGATCGTTCGGCACTCAATCCAACTTCCACTTTATAGGCTGCTCGTAGCATAAACATATCTTTTAGAGAATACTCTACCCCTGCCCCTAATTGATCCCTAGAGAAAGAATTAGAAGTGAAATTACCTAATATGGTTATTCTGTGAGTGTTAAGCAGATTAAAGTCATAAGACATCCCTATATTCAATACAGAAGGTAGTTCAAATTCTGCGGCTCGTTGGTCAACCGTAATATCAAACGAAAGGGTTCCATCTGGATTTTCTGTTGGAAGAGATAAGCCTTGTCCATCAAAACTCAATCTAGAACCAATATTTCTTAGAGAAATACCAAACTTGAAATTATCTGCTGGTCCAGTTACATATTGTACCCCTGCATCAATACCTAAACCAAAAGCAGACAGATCTGCAATGGATTCTGATATAGCTCTTAAAGTAAATCCTACCGAAATTTTATTTTCAAAGGTATGTGCATAAGAGAGACCTAAATTAAAGAAATTAGGAGAAAAAGTAGCTCCTGTTCCTTCTGGTTGATTGGTCGTAGTTACTGGAATTTCTCCGATATCCAAAGACATCAGGCTAAACCCGAAGGTTCCATTCTCTCCTACTTTTTGAGCTAAGCCAAAGGCATTCATTTTAATATCTGTCCCTTCTAAATACCGAGCATGCCCAAATAGAATTTCCGTAGCATTGATCCGTGCCAATCCTGCTGGATTCAGTCGCAATGCTTCCACCCCTCTAATCATAGAAGTAGACATCGTATGCAATCCTGCACTTCTTGCCCAAGGATTCATTAACAATTCATACGCTCCTGCTTCTCCCTGTCTATCAGGATTTCCTGCCTGTACTTCATAAGATAAACTTAGGAATAGTAAGCAGATTAACCCAATAATATTTTTTTGTAAAGTTGAATTCATATTTTTTTTTTAGAAGCGAGAACAGAGAGCAGAGAACAGAAACGCATGTGTCTCTGTTCTCTGCTCTCCCATCTCTGTTCTCTTTAAAGTCCCGAAGGATCAAATTGTCGTTGTACCCCAAACCATTTAATCACTCGCTCCCCTAAACCTGGCGCATCTATATGCATTATATATACGCCGCTGGCTATAGGAATCCCTTTATTATTTTTTAAATCCCACTCTAAAGCCGGAGATACTTGTTGTTCAGAAATAGCTCGATTATTACCTCTTACAGGAGTTCCTGTTTCATTCCTAGAATATTGTCGAATAAATCGACCATCTAAGGAATAAATAGTCAGTGTACTATTCGCTGGTAAATTGGTAATTTTAACGGTATTCGTAAATTGAGAGGTTTCATAAGCAGAGTAAGCATAGTAAGGATTAGGGACTACATTAATCGCTTTTAAAGCTTCTGCCATATCTATATCTGAAGTAATCTCTGCTGGGGCTGCATCGCCAATTGTAATTCTATAGCTTGGGTATCCATTAAATTCGCCTGTACCTTCTGCGACTTCATAAGGGTTATCTACTCTCAATTTGACAACCACATCATTCGGAATTAATCCATCCGCATAAGAGTTCATAGAGACTCCCTCTGGCACCGTAAAAATTCCTGTCCAAGTAATATTATCTAAAGCTCTTACTTTTCGTAATTCACTTCTACCAAATTCTGGATCTAGTCTTTGACGCATCGTTTCTCCTTCATCATATTCCTCATCTGTCACATAAATCATATGCTGCCCTCCTAAATAAAAATTAAATATTGAAAAAGTATTCGTTTCCACTGCCATCGTAGAAGAAGGATTAAACATCATATCACTACCTCTAGGAGTGTCTCCTAGATAATTCACATCCAAAAATTCCGTAGTTGGATTATTTTCTCGATATACAGAATTTTCTCCAAAGAAAATATTTAATCGTTTACCAGTTTCTACATCTATTGCATAACCTGGGAACCAGCCTAAGCCCATTTTCTCTGAACCATTCTCATTCCTTTCACCATCAGGTATTGGTCGGCCATCTGCATCTGCTTCTTTTCCTACAGATGGAGACTGACGCACATCGAAGCTTCTAGCATCTCCTTCTGTTTCTACTGCAATACCTTGAGAAACGCTATAGTAAAAAGGAGAAGCCGTTTCTACGATCAAACATCTACTCCATTTTGATTTATCAGAAGTCATGACAATATCCACATTGTTCAAATGAGATACTCCATCCACTCTATTTCTTACTAAATTAAATTGGCGAGATTCATTGATCCATGCTGGAGAGATATAGGAATTATTAGGAATCAAACCTCGAACAGGTCCCGCTGGAGGATCTAATACTCTGTTTTCAAAATCTGTCAATATATAAGGTACAAACGCACCGTTGGCCACATTCACTAAACTTTCATCTTGATCTACAGGTTGTGCATCTTCTATTGCTCCTGGGTAAAATTCAAAAGCTTCCCCCGGTCCTGTTTTTAAAAAATCTATTGGAGGGAATCCTTCATCTGGTACACCGTTTAGCCATTCAACACCATTCGGGTCTGCATATTCTATCTCTGAGCCAATAGCTCCATTTTGTCCTCTTCCTAATGCGCCCACTTCCAAGCCTTGCTCTATAGCTATCGTAAATCCAAACTCTCCTACAATTTGCTCATTTAGTTTTTCTATAGTCGTTTCAGAAGCGACTTCTGTTCCATCTGCCACATTGGTCAATACCCATCTTACTTCCTCATCCAATCGGGAATTATTCAAATTTTCATCCACTAAGGTTAATTCATACTCTCCATCCTGAACATTAAGTGGATTGAATATGGTAATATCCACTGGCCCTCTTCCTTCTTTATATTCTATTTCTCCAGTAAAAGAGCCATCTAAAATAGATTCTCTAACTCCATCTTCTAGATCTAAGAAAACACCTCCTGTACCAATACCATCTACTCTAACGATCT
Organism: uncultured Saprospiraceae bacterium; assembly: GCA_964402245.1. Taxonomy (GTDB): domain Bacteria; phylum Bacteroidota; class Bacteroidia; order Chitinophagales; family Saprospiraceae; genus JAFMDF01. The sequence goes on from CAYOBX010000008.1 coordinate 4,782, forward strand.
TTGCACCATCTCCGAATTCTGCATTTAATTTTTTCGTCACTATCTCTCTTGGAATCACTGTATAGAAGCTATTCGTACCATCTCCGATATTTCCTCTTCCTTCTAAATAAGCTCGTCTTTGTCCTTGTGTATTCGGAAACTGCGTAAACTGCTGATAATTATTATAGGCATAAGCTAAAGCCGTGAAATAATATTTTTTCTGATTAATTAGGGTTCTATCTCCTTCTGCAAATTGATCTTCTGTGATCACAAAGGTATGGCGAATACCACTGTCTAATCCTTGTACTTCAGAGTTGGGCACCCATATTTGACTAGGGGCATTTGGGTCAGGATCAGGATTAGCAACAGGAGTCCAATTAAAAATCTCATCCACTCCATTTCTAATATCTGCCTGAAAAATTAATCTAGATTTATCTGGATCTTCTAACTCTGCAATACTAACATTAGGGCCAGATAATTGGAATAATTTATAGCCTTCAAATTGGTACGTACGATCTTCTTCTGGGATAGTCGCAGGTGCTTGCAAATCTAATTCTGCATAAGCCTCAAACGCATTATTAGAAGTCAATTGATCGTTTGTAAAAACAGCAATAATCTCTTGGTCTAATTCAATCCAATCTACATCTGGAGCATCTGGTCCATCTGTTATATCAAAACAGTTATCAAATAAGGCTTGCGCAATATCATCGGCAAACAATAAGGGCGTAATATCTGGACTAGGATGCTGCACATCAGGTACCCATACCACCCCTACTATTAATTCATTGACCGCACCAGGGTCTAATCGGAATGGTCCAGAAGCTTGTATCGTTCTAGTATCAAAATTTTCTAATCCTTCATTGGCCATAGACCAACCGTTGGTATTATCTGGTGGATCAGGGAAGGCAAAATTAATGACATCATTACTTAATAAATTATAGCCATTACCGCCTCTTGTATAAGGCGTACCATCAATCCATCTACCTGATAATAAATTATAATATTGTGGTCCTGCTCCAGGATCTCCCATTCCTGCGTTAGGGGCAGAATCATCTCTTAGGTGATAGGTAAAAGAAGACATTGGTAATTCCACAATCGTATCTGGTGATTCCCCTACTGCTGGATTTCTTAAACCACCATCATCAGTAAATTTCTTGGGTCCTAATGGGCCTCTAAAATAATCTATTCCCAAAATAGGTACTTCATCACAATACGTATTGATAGAGCCTCCTACATTACATTCACAACCTGTAATCCCATCTAAGGCATCTCGATTATATACATACGCTAAACTTCGCTCAACATCACTCCCTACATAATCATCATCTGGACAGCCTAAATCCGCATCTACCCATACTCCAAAGTAAGTACTATCAATACTTTCTATCGCTCTATTAATCAATTTATATCTTTGGAAGGTCATGTCATTGATCTCATCATTGGTAGCATAGGCAAAAGCTTGGACTTGAATCTCCATTTGAATAGCATCCCCATTACTTTGGGTATGTGCTGCGCCTGCATCATTATAAATCCAAAAAGTCATCTCATCTGGAAATTGTGGTGCATCACAACCTCTAATTTCTATTATTGGATAGTCTCCATCTTGCGGCTCATAGAACCCATTACCATCTTGGTCAAAAAAGGCCGCCAATCCTTGAGTGGTATTGGGCAATTCAAATCCTCTTAGTTCAAAAAAGAATTCATTTCCTCTGGCAGGCCAACCTTTTATATCTTCAGGTATCTGACTTTCGTCGTAGGTTTCTCCTGCGTTTCTTGCTTGTTCAAACGCCTTTATATGACTTTCAATATTCTCACCTTTTACTGTAAAAAATCGATCCCAATCATCACATATTGCCCGATCTGTAGTACCTTCCTCAGGAGATAAAGGGCCTGGCCAAAAATCCTCTCCCTGTGTACTATATGTTTGAGCAGCCAATTTCAAATTTCCTCCTGGATCAAAACCTCCTAGCCAAACCGCTCCTGCAAAAATAGAAGAACGCTCTGGTACACCCGCTCCCGGTTCTACCTTAGGAACGATATATCGACCATCATTACCATCCCACCAAACATCTCCTCCTGTCAATAATCTAGCCCGTACATTATTAATCGCCATATCCATCTGCGCTTCGGCAGCCGCACAATCTTCTCTATAGTTTGCTCTAGTATTAATTTTTGTGGTGCTTGTATTATCTGCAGTTGCTGCTTTCCCACTCCCTTTTTTGGGACCAACATGGGCTTGGGTCGTTACTGACAAAAACAAACTACAAATAATAAAGAATAGGTACTGTTTATAATTCATGCTAATTTTTTGATAACCTGTAAGTTGACAGAAATTGCGCTTGGTACTCGGCAACAAGTATGTTTAATATTTTTCTTTAGGCTACTGCTTACCGAGTCTAAAATATTATTCCATCTCCTTTAATAAAATGCCATTAAAAATAGAAAACATTAAAATTCTACAATTGCTCCTATATTAATTCTTCTAGGTAAAGTAAAAAAACCAGGGTTGGCCAAAGCCCAAGAATAAGCATCTAAAAACGCTTGTGTATCTCTTCCTGAATTTTCTAAATTTCGAACCCTTGCTACCCCGTCAGAAGAAGCTAAAAAACCGTCGTCATCTGGCGATCCAGTAGCGGAATAAACATCTAAGAGGTTCCTAGCATTTAGTAAATTCTGTACTCGCACATATACATTTAAAAACAATGGATTCTCCTTACTAAGTCCATTGATTTGGAAGTTTTTATCCACTCTCATATTTAAGGTGACATTCCAAGGTAATCGAGCACCATTAATCGCACCTACGGTTCCATCTCCACCAAATGATCGAGGGACACTCTTACTAGTAAAGGGTCTTCCTGATACCGCTGTTGCTTGTAAGTTTACTCCTGCATCTGCAAAAATATCTTTACCAAATAATCTAGGTCCATCATATCTATTTCCTGCACTAAAGCGATAATCAAGAACGGTACTTATACGGTGTCGCTCATCAAAATTTAAAGGAAATAAAGTTCTTAGGTTTCCATTTTCAGTTAAGTTACCTTGAGAAACCGCATCTGAACCCGTTCCATCCGCAAACTGTAAGGTGTAACTTGTTTGTAATTGAACATTCTTTGTTCTTCTTAAATCATAAGTTAATGAAAACCCTTTTACTGTTCCAAAATCTTGATTATCAAAAGAAGTATATTGTCCTAACACAGGCACGAATAAATACGTTCGTGTCTGGATCATATCTCTCAATTCCTTGTAGTAAGCGGCAATTTTTAAAGCAGAGGAACTACTAATTTTTTGCTGAAAACCTACCTCATAATCAATCGTCTTTTCTGGCCTTAAGTTAGGGTTATTAGCAGGAGTACGATTTGGATCTAAAAAGTATAAATAATCTAATGCAGTCGCATTTGTTCTTTCTTGGGGTCGCTGTACCAATACATCATAATGTGCAAAGAAATTGGCCTCATCTGATATTGGGAAAGAGAAAGATAATCGAGGCATGACACTGATCTGCGGTTCATAATCTTCAAAGGAAGAACTGGTATCAAAATCTGGTGATTGAATATCCGCATCTTCATCCACTAATTTTGGAGTAACCACCCCTCCACCAAAAATGACATTGCCACCATTTGCTGGATTTCCATTGGCAAAAAACCACTGTTCCCCTTCTCTAAATGCTTTGACTGTATTCGATCCTGCAGTTTCTACATATACTTTATAATCATCTCCAACTCCTGCTGGTTGTTCTTCTCCAATAGAAGCGTAGAAATCTCTAGCACCTATGATCTCATATAAAGAGAATGGGTCTTTTAGCACTTTTCGATTCGCATCATATCTATCGACTCTAACCCCTACTCTAAAAATTATATCTCGGAAAGTAAATTTATCTTGTATATATGCGGAAGCATATACAGGTTGCGCTGGGGCTACTGGAAAGGTTCTTACGCCATTAGCATCTCGCTCTCGAAAGAAATCTTCGAAGGTAATATCAGATGTCAGTTTATTCCCTAAATAATCATAGCCTTGATAATCAAGTATTCCTCTAGTACCATGTAATTCCCGTGAAGAGAAGAAGGCCAAATCTAATTGATCGGGTGATAAGCCATCAATATTGATATATTCATTAATGCCTACACCTGTGGCTTCTCTTACTCTTCTAAAAAATTGATTGTCTTCAAAGCCATCTGTCGCAATCTGAGTACCAAATATATCTACTTCCAACTCTCCAAATCCTGGCACATTCACTAAGGTATCTCCAATCACTAGAGAAGTATCCACGCCTAAGATATGTCGATTGGCTTGTAGTCTAGCTAAATCCCACAAACGTCGAGGCTGAATGATATAACTTCTTTCTACGCGTTGCTCATAGGTTACTCCAAACTCTATAGTATGTCTCCCTTTTTCAGACCCACCTGGCAAGAATTCAAAAGAGCTATTAGCATTAAATGTATATATGTCAGCGTCCGATTTTAAATTTACATTGAATATAGCATTTGCATTTTTGTGTATCCCCCAAGCTTCTTCAAATGGTCCACCAATATACCCAAACAAACCATTCTCTACGACAAAATCGTCTGTATCTATACCATTAGATGCAGCTAAACCTGAGTTTGGATGGGTACTACCTACAGGAATATATCCATTAAAAGTTCGCGTATAATCTACTTGTCCAAAGTTAATGGGTACTCCGGGAATCGGTGTTCCTTGGTTGGCACTAAAATCAAAGGCAGGATTCCAAGTAAAATCAAAATCACCTACATATCCATAATCGAATAAATTATCTCCGTGTTGGGTATCCTTCCGATCATTAGTTCTCTTTTGATAGCCAAATTGAAGGGAATAAGTAATATTTCTAATTAAAGAACTACCGCTTTCTTTACTGGTATTCCCACCTAGCCGTTGTCTAAATCTAAAAATTCCTCTATAGGTACGATTATTATCAAAAGGGTTATTGTGGGCATTCAGTAGCCGCCAATCCGCAATACTAGTTCCATTGGTAAAAGAGGAAGGCGTAAATTGGTTTTCACTATCTGAATAGGTTCCTGTAAATGCTATATCTACCGTTTTGCCCAATCGAGCTTCCAATTTAGCCGTTAAATTCAGTGCTTCACTAGCTTCAAATGGGCGAGCATCTAAGGCTACTACATCCGCATCAGTCAATAACTCTGCCGTAGGTATTCTATTACCATTTATCACAGTTATCGGATTGCTTTCTACTTCTGCTAACTTATCTTCATTAACCGTAAAAACGGGTATTGCCGTTGGATTATCGTCTCCTCTATAAGTATATCTACCAGAAACCCGATACCCTAATAAAGATTGACCTGTTTCCTTATTTTTAAAGATAGGGCCACTCAGATTTAAGCCTACTAAATTATGATTAAATGGATCTAAACTATTGGAAGTTTCTGCTTCAGCTCCAGCAGAAAATTTTTGAGAAGGGCCTTTAGTCGTGATAGAGATAATACCACCTGTTACATCTCCATATTTCGCTTCCAAACCACCTGTGATGACTTGCAATTGCTCAATTTCTGACTCTGGTATCAAGGCCCCACTTACTCTTACTCCATCTATGTAGTAATCTGTAGAATTAGATCTAGATCCCCTTATAGATATTGCCGCTCCTTCATCCGCAGAAGAAGCACCTGCGGTAACAGAAGCAATGGCATTAATATTACGAGTAGGTAAATTTCTTATTTGTTCAGAGGTGACTGTTCCACCTTGTGTCGTATTATCCTGCTCAATTAAAGGTACTTTATAATCTATCACCACTACCTCATCTAACAATACCCCAGAAGTCATGGTCGCATCCAGTTTATTTGCTTTACCAGCATATACTATAACGCCTTGAATTTTTTGAGATTGAAGTCCTGTATAACTAAATTCCACCTCATAGGTGCCAGGGTCTAGGTTACCCAAGTTATAATTTCCATCAATATCGGTCGTTCCTCCTGAAAGTAATACGCCATTCTTATATAAGGCAACATTACCAAATAAGACTGCTTCTCCCGTATCATCTACTACTTTTCCTCCAAGGGAGGTTTGTGCAAAGGCAGTGCCTCCAATAACTAATCCCAAGCATATAAGTAAAGTTCTTAACATAATAGTGATGGTTTTTAATAAGAAGTCAGAAGTCAGAAGTCAGATCGCTACGCTGTCAGATCGCTGCGCTGTCAGAATCACGACAACATCATAAGTCTGACTCCTGACAGTGAAACGGTCTGACCTCTGACCTCTTCTTTTTCCTGTGTACGCAAAATTAGCAGCTATGAACCATATTCCAAAAAAATGAATTCATTATACTGCTTATTTTTTGTCAATTATCTGGCTGAAACTAATTGATTTGTCCTATTTGACAGTTTTACGACGGTTGGGAAAGAAAAGTTTGTCTTAAATAAAGCTTCTCCTCTAAATAAATACTTATAATTGGACGATAAGAGAAAGTAAGTAGCGAATGTCGTTACTAGGATAAAAATAAAATTATGATGAGCAATTATCTTCGATATATCTTTCTAATGATACTATTAATTCTAGCTGGATGCTACTTTTTAGCTCCTCCTAGCTTGCATCAGCACGATCTTGAGGAAGAAAGTACAGACCAAAAACTAATTCCTTCTGATTATTTCTTTGCCCAACGAGCTTTTCCTTATAATGAAATTGATAAGATAGCTTTTCAAAAAGCAGTAGATTATCGAAAATCAGTAGTACAGGGGCATCCTAAAACCAATAAGGAGGTTTGGCAATTCGCTGGTCCAATAAATGTGGGTGGTAGAGTAACAGATGTGGAAATGTTTCCAGATGATTTGAATACCATATTCATTGGATCCGCTTCGGGAGGGATCTTTAAATCAACCAATAGTGGAAATGATTGGGCACCCATCTTTGATGATGCGGCTACTTTGTCAATAGGCGATATGGCCATTGCTGCTGACAAAACCATATATGTAGGTACAGGGGAAGCAAATGCGGGCGGTGGCTCATTGGCTTATGATGGAGTTGGCGTTTATAAATCCTTAGATCAAGGAAATACTTGGGAATGGAAAGGTTTAGAACAGGTAGGAAGTATTGGTAAAGTGGTGGTGAATCCAAATAATGCAGAGGAAGTCTACGTGGCTGCAATGGGCCATTTATTTAAAAATAATACCGCTAGAGGTGTTTATAAAAGTCAAGATGGAGGAGATAATTGGGAACAAGTATTATTTGTTTCAGATAGCACTGGAGCAATCGATTTGGCCATAAATCCTAATAATCCTCAAATTATATATGCAGCTATGTGGGAGCGCATTCGCCGCCCCAATAATCGACAATATGGTGGTGCTACCTCTGGAATCTATAAGTCAGAAGATGGCGGCAACTCGTGGAGTGAACTAGGTAATGGCTTGCCAACTACCGCCTCTGAAAAAGGTAGAATAGGCATAGCCATAGCACCGTCCAACCCAGATATAATAATGGCCGTATATGCAGATGCAATTGGGTTTTTACAAGGTATCTACAAATCTTTAGATGGTGGAGATACTTGGGAGTCCGTCGGTAGCGTAAGTGGCGTTTCTTTTATGTGGTGGTTTGGTAAAATTTTTATAGACCCTATTGACCCAGCGACTATTTTTGTACCTTCTCTCGATTTACATCGCTCTAAAAACGGTGGAACTAGTTTTTCTAATGTATCTGATATTATGCATGTAGACCAACATGCTATCTATATTCACCCGATGAATACTGACTTTGTGGTAGCGGGTAACGATGGAGGTGTCTATATTAGTGAAAATGGAGGATCGGTATGGATTAAGCAAAACACCCTACCTATTACGCAGTTTTATACCTGTGAAATTGACTATACTAATCCAGAGCAATTATATGGTGGCACACAAGATAATGGAACTGTCCGAACGTTAGGTGGCACTTCGGATGATTGGCATCGGATCTCAGGTGGTGACGGATTTAGAGTTTTAGTAGACCCTAATGACAATAAATATATTTATGCCGAATCTCAAAGAGGTGTTATTTTTCGCTCAGTAGATGGTGGCCAAAGTTTTCTTTCTGCTAGAAATGGTATTGCTAGCTCTGATAGAAAAAATTGGAATGCTCCTTTAGCATTTGATCCTAATCAAACTAGCACCTTGTATGCTGGGACCAATAAACTCTACAAATCTACCAATCGAGCTGTTAATTGGAGTAGCATTAGTCCAGACTTAACAGATGGGGCTGTTGATGGAAATCTCACGTTTGGAACGATTACCTCTATTGATGTTTCTATACTAGATGCAGATATTATTTATGCAGGGACAGATGATGGCAATGTTTGGAATACACTAAATGGTGGAGATACTTGGAACAAATTATCAGCGGAATTACCTAAAAGATGGGTGACAGACGTAGCTACAGATCCAAGCAATCAAGCTACTGCTTATACTATTTTTTCAGGCTATCGCTTTGGTGAAAATATTGGACATGTCTATCAAACAATTGACAATGGAATTACTTGGACTGACATTTCTGGAAATCTACCTGATATACCATTGAATGCCATTATCATTAATCCAAATAATGTGGATCATTTATTTGTAGCGGCTGATATTGGAGTGTTTGAAACTTTAGACGGAGGTATTGATTGGCAACTATTAACCGCAAATCTACCGAATGTTCCAGTGACTGATTTAGACTTCCATCCACCTACCAATACTTTAGTAGCCGCAACTTATGGTAGAGGTTTATATAATTATGAGTTACCTTTAAGTACTGCTACGGAAGCTATTCCAATTTCAAATGTAAAGGCAAGCATTTTTCCAAATCCTGCTAGTAACATGCTAACTATTACTTTAGAATTAAGTCAAGCTACTACTCTCTCCATTAATATCACCGACCTATTGGGAAGGAATGTGCAAACTATATTACCTCAACAAAATAGGAATAGTGGGATTTTTCAGTGGACAGAAAATATTATTGATTTACCGCCTAGTACTTATTTGTGTGTGCTACAAACGGATTTTGGATCATCCGTCCATAAAATAGTGGTCAGTAATTAGAGCGAAACGTGAATCTTTAGTAAAAAAAGCAATTTGAAAAACCAACAATACAAACATCTCTTCACCCTAAATTTTGCCATGCTTTGCCTATGCACCTCTGGCGCATTGGGTCGATATATTAGCCTCCCACCACCCTTGATTATTTGGTATAGAGTTTTTTTTGCTGCCGTATTTCTAGGATGTTATTGTTATTGGAAAAAATATTCTTTTCGATTAAAAATTAAAAAACATGGCGTAGTGGTCGGATTATCTGGACTACTAATGTCTATTAATTTTGTAACGTTTTTTTACGCATTACAGTGGTCCAATGTAGCGATTGGAATGCTCTCTTTATTTACCTTTCCTATTATGACCACTTTATTAGAACCGCTTTTTTTGAAAACGTCATTTCAGAAAGTACATCTATTATTAGGTGGAATGGTATTGGTAGGAATCTATTTTCTAGCTCCATCTTTTGATTTTAAAGACAGTATGACACAAGGCTTATTAATTGGATTACTATCAGCATTTGCATGGGCGCTTAGAAATATTCTTGTAAAAATTCATGTATCTGAAATTAACAGTTCGCTCTTTATGTTTTACCAACTGGGGATTGCAGTTATCCTACTATTCCCTGTTTTATTTATTTTTAAGGAAGCGTCCGTAGTTCCACAACTTCCCTATTTGTTATTTCTAGGGTTGGTCACAACGGCAATCGGACATACTTTGTTTCTGCATAGTTTCAAGCATTTCACTGTTAGCACGGCTAGTATTATGGCTAGCGTGCAGCCCATTTATGGAATTATTGTGGCCATGATTTTTTTACAGGAAATTCCTACTGAGAGAAGTTTAATCGGAGGGGCATTGATTTTAATTACGGTAGTGGTAGAGAGTCGGCGATCTTTGCGGTAGTTTTTTTTTAATGATGAATGCAAAATGATGAATGATGAATACTAAGTCAGTTCTTTAAAAGTAGTATTACAATCTCCTTGACAATGGTTCATTAAGTTGGTTAGTTTGGATTTTTGTCTTTGTAAAATTAAAATTTGCTGTTCTATTTTTTCCAATTTCGGTTGTACGATACTACCTACCGTTTTACAAGAAATCATATTTAATTCTCCTTTTCTCAATAAACTTTTGATTTCGTTTAAGGTAAAGCCAATATTTTTTAGCTGTTTAATAATTTTTAGTCGATCAAGAATACTTCCGTCATAGATGCGATAATTATTTTCTCCCCTTAACTTTTTATTGAGTTTAAGCAGTCCAATTTTTTCATAATATCGTAATGTAGTACTACTTGTCTCACAACAAGAGACTTCGGCTCCTTCTACTATTGCCTCACTCCCACAACATCCAGAAGTACTAGTTTCACAACATACTCCTTCCTCCAATTTATCTGCATAAATTGTAACAGAATAAATACCATTTTGACTGTTCTTATAAACAACTAAATCCTTAGCAGACAAATATTTTAATAACAATTCATCAGGTAATACAATCTTTCTTTCTTGACTGATACTTATATTTTTAAATCCAGCTTCTTTAATATATCCTAAGTAACTACCTTTTTCACTTGCCCCTGATATACAACCTGTATATAATTCTGATGCTTCTGATAATTCTTTTGGCAGTTCTCCAATAGTCACAATATCTGAAATACTGAAATGTCCTCCTACTTTCAGGATTCGGCTGATTTCTGTAAATATTTGTTTTTTATTGGACACTAAATTTAACACACAATTGCTAATCACCACATCTGCTGTATTCTTAGGAATAGCAGTCATCTTTTCAATATCATTCAATACAAAATCGACATTTTTAAATCCTAACTTCTTTGTATTTTTTAAGGCTAGAATGACCATCTCTGGGGTCATGTCTATACCAATAACTTTCCCAGTTTCCCCAACTATTTGTCGAGCAACAAATGCGTCATTTCCTGCTCCTGAACCTAAATCAATGACGGTATCTCCTTCTGATATTTTAGCAGATGCGGTAGGGATACCACATCCCAAAGACAAATTAGCAAATTTCACATGACCTTTTACTTGACTATAATCTACTGTCATTGAATGGTCACCAGCGGTACCGCAACAGGCAGCATTTGTACAACAACTAGTTTCACCTGGATCTCTTGCTATTGCAGCATAAGTATTTTTCACCTCTTTTTTTATACTATCCATATTTGTTTGATTTTAGAATTGAGTAAATTGTTTGATAAGTAGTGTGACAAAAAGAGTTTAACCATTAATAATTGATGGATGGTTTGATGGTTAAATGGCTGGATGGTTCACATCACGTTGACCATCTGGCCATCTAGCAATCAAACCATCAAAAAGAATGGTAACTTCTTTTTGTCCGACTATTTAGCTATCTATTACCTACACACTTCATCTTTAAAAAAGACGCAGAATTATACATTATGCTCACTTATGTTAGGGCAAAAAAAAAGCCCAATTCACATTGGGCTTTAGAAAAATATGCTCTGTTATAGGGGTGGCTTTTATTTCAAATCAAGGGATGCCGTAGCCGTTTTATGACAACAATTTTCTTCATCAGGACAACAAACTGTTGCTTCACAGCTTTCAGAAGAACTACAACATGGTGCAGAGAAAAATACATAAGCACCAGCCAATGTTAAAACGCTTACTACTGTTAATACTAATTTTTTCATTATTCTATATTTTGGATTATAAGAAAGAAGAAGTAACTACTTCTTTTTAAGACATTTTTAATTTAAACACAAATATTTTTCAAAAAAGACGCAAAATTAATCACATCTACAGTCTTTTTTTTCCATTTTAAAAAAATTACCATATTTATCATATTCAAAATGGCAGCATTGCAAGAACTGATCTTTTAATTTTTCTCGCCCTCTTTGCACTCTAGATTTTGCACCAGAATAAGAAATATTTAATCGACTAGCTAACTCCGTTTGAGAAATGTTTTCTAATTCTGATAAGATCAATGCTTCTTTATACTTTACATCTAAATTATTAATAAATGGGCGAATACAATTTGCAATAACTTCATTTAAATTATCAGTCGATTCCTTTCCGATTACTTGTCTAGGGATCGCTTCTTCAGGCAATATATTTTTTTCCTTTCTATAATGGTCCGCTATGGCATTTTTAACCATTCCAAATAAGTATTGCTGGAGGTTTTCTGTTTGATCAATCTTCTCTTTATGTACAACTACTTTGAGGAAAACTTCTTGTAAAATATCATCCGTTGCATATTTACTTCCTGTTCTTTTTAGTATATATTTTTTTAATTCTGATTGAAAGTTATTCCAGATGTCTGTGACTTCTTGCTTCATATCTTTATTTTTTCAAAATAGAATTTCTTTATTCCTTACACTAGTCTTTTTAAGAAAAGACGCAGAAGAAGTATCATTTTTTTTCACTACTCGCCAAATACATATAATTATTGCCATAAACAGAAGTTAAGCGGCCTACTTCTTGAGGTACAGAAAGAGACACTTGAGGTGCGATTTCACAGAATTGTTGGAAGGTAATAGGATAAGGAATCCAAGGCTTTCGCGCATGGGTCAGCTCATATTCAATTAAGAGGAACTGTCCTTGGGATTTCAATAACTTTAACACATTATTCAAAGTAGCTATTGGATGATCGCTATAGTGCAAAGTGTTTGCCATAATAATGCCATCCATCAATGGTAGATCGAATGGTTCGTCAAAATCCTGAGTAATTACTTCTAAGGTACAATTGTTTAATTCTAGGTGGTGAAGAGTAGTTATTTCCTTATCAATGCTATAAATAGTGCTCTCTTTATCTAGTAATTGATCTAGTGCCCAGGTAAATGTTCCCGTCCCAGCACCAATATCTGCCCACCTACCTTCTTGATGAATGATGGCTGGTTTTAAGAAATTAATAGCTTGCTGTAGTTTCATACTTGTTAATTGACTGTTAAATCTTGAACAAATATGCGAAATAAGTAGTTTAAAAAGATTATTGCATAATTACAATATAAAAATTCAAATCAAGATTTATGAAATCTTCTTTACTTAGTCGTTGTTTTTTCCTATCTATTTTAATAATAGGATTTAGCTATACCGCAGATGCACAAAAAAATCCAAAAAGTCCTCCTAAGTCTCTGACACATACTATGGGAGAATTGACCATCAATATCAACTATAATGCACCTTCTGTAAAAGGGCGCAAAATTTGGGGTGGCTTAGAGTCGTATGACGAGGTATGGCGTACGGGTGCTAACAATGCCACTACTTTTGAAATCAATCAAGCTACGGAAATTAATGGTCAACCTTTAGCTGCTGGCAAATATGCTTTATTTACGATTCCTGGGAAGGATAGCTGGACCTTTATTTTTAATAAAGAAGCAGACCAATGGGGAGCCTATAATTATAAAGAAAAAGAAGATGTTTTGCGAATAGTCGTTACCCCTAATTATGAATCGGAGTTTACAGAGCAGATGGCTTTTGAGGTAAGTGATGAAGGAGAAGTGAGTCTGTTATGGGAGAAGTTGGAGGCTAGTTTTGTGATTGGTGCTATGAAGTAGGATATGATCCCACGGCTAGCGCCATGGGAGCTACCACGGCTAGCACCATGGTCTATTCCCACGGCGCAATTCCCACGGCTTCGCCATGGGTTACAGGATGTCGTCCCGTTGGGACTTGTCAATTAAAAAGGAGAGTCGCATAGCGACTCTCCTTTTTTTAGTAACAAGCAATCTATACCCTAGTTCCTAGTCCTGAAAGGACGACATCCTGTAGCCCATGGCGCAGCCATGGGATGAATATGGGACGATAGTCCCATACATACCCAGCATCACGCCTCCTTAGCCATCGCATCCTTAGCCCATTGCTCACGCTCATCTGGTAACTGCCATACAGCACCACCATTTTCAATAGAATTAAACATAGGCAACCAATCTCCTGGGCCAGCAGATTCTGTCAAGATCTCGTAGCGACGCATCTTTAGAATAGGCTCTAGTGGATTGATTAAAACAGGACAAGCTTCTACACAAGCATTACAGGTAGTACAGGCATGAAGCTCTTCCCTTGTGATATAATCGAATAGCGATTTACCATCATCAAAATTGTCTTTGGTAAGGGTTTTCGCTTCCGCTTTCAACTCTTCCTTGACATATTGTAAATCACCGCTATCTAATTTTTCACCGATTTCTTCTGCCCGATCTCTAATATCCATCATCACTTTACGAGGAGATAGTTTTTTACCCGTCAAGTTGGCAGGGCAAACAGAGGAACAACGACCACATTCTGTACAAGTATAAGCTGCTAATATATTTTTCCAACTTAGATCCATTACATCTTTAGAACCAAAGACTGGCAATTCATCTTCAGGTGGCATTTCTCCAGTATCTTCTGTTAGCCCCATCATGGACTTCACTTCATTCATGATTTCTGGCATATTTTCCATCTCCCCTCTAGAATTCTGATTAGCATAAAAGGTATTCGGAAAAGCAAACATAATATGCAGGTGCTTAGATTTTGGCAGGTAATTAATAAAAGCAAAAACCACCAGAATGTGCAACCACCAACCGAAGCGTTCGATAATATGCAAAGCTCCTTCTCCTAATCCTCCAAATAAAGCAGGGCCAAGCCAACTACTAATAGCCATAGGACCTGTATCTGGAAAATGAGCAGGATCTATCCCTTGCAGTACTTTATCTGCTCCATTCATACTAAAAATACCAATCAATAATAATAATTCTCCAATCAAGATCAGGTTACCGTCTAGTTTAGGCCATCCCGTCATTTCTGACATATGGAATCGAGGTATTTTTAATAAATTTCTTCTACTTAAGAATACCACTGTCGCTATAAAAGCTAATAAGGAAAGGATCTCTATACTGTTAATAATCAAGGTATATAAACCTCCTAAATAAGGCGCAAAAAAGCGGTGTTGCCCAAATACTCCATCAATCATTATTTCGATTAACTCGATTTGGGTAAATAAGAACGCCACATAGATAAATAGATGAAAAATCGCAGGTATCCATCGCTTGAACATCTTTTTTTGCCCAAAGGCAATCAAGAACACATTTTTCCAACTTTGCCCACTATCCAGTTGTGCGTCATCGTCTTTGCCTAATAAGATATTACGACGAATCTTTAAAAATTGCTTCCCTGCATACCCAAAGGCAATAGCAGCGATAATGATAAATGCGATTTGTTGGAGCATTATTGAGAATTATTGAAAATAAAAAGAGAGAGATTGTCTAAAAGATATTTCGCAAAACTAGCGACAACATAATTGAACGCAGAGACGCAGAGAACAAATATAACTCTGCATCTTTACGTCTCTGCGTTCAATATTTTGCTTGCAAAATTTACATATCTTTTTTTAGCCAGCCTCTATATCATAGATATGAAGCAAAGGTAAAAAATACGAAGCGAAAATTCGTTTTTTTTTATAAAACCTTTTGGGCAGGATAGTTAGTTAGGAATAGTCCTAGTTTGAGACTTGGTAACAAATAAGTACCTGTGTACATTTTTTAATTGAAAAACGATCTGACTTCTAAACTAAAGTTCTATCTCATCAAAACCAATTTTTGCGTATTATTTTGTTGGGGAGTACTAAATACAGTATAATAAATGCCTGGCGTATAAGCACTTACGTCAAGGCTTTTTTGGTGATTGCCTGCTGCTTGATTGCTTGCAGGCACGATTGTTTGTATTAATTGGCCGTTGGCATCGAAAAGTTGTAGCTGAACGTTAGTAGTAGTTGGTAAGGTATATTCTATTTGAACCAAACCTGTTGTTGGATTTGGATAAATATTTAAGGTAGGCGATGCTAGTGGATCAGTAGAGGAGGTTTTTGCAAGCAATAAATTAGGTTCTACTGGTATTTCTTGTAAAGGGGATGGTACACAAGCAACAATATTAGCTAAGAAAGTAGCCGTACTTGTCGCACTAAATCCTGGCTGTAATACAATCGACTCTCCTGCTAGAAATTCGACTGATCCTGTTACTTGACCAGCAGAAAAGATATTATCGGCAGTATAGCTATCGGGAGTGATAGGTGTTCCATTTAATGTCAAATCCCCACAATTAGTCGCTACCACCTCTTCAAAATAACAAAATCCAATGGACCAGCTTTGAAGGGCTCCACCATCACCATTGGCACTATCGTGAATAGTTAGCGTCCAAGTACCTTGAGTACTTTCTCCTTGGAAGGCAGTAAAGCTTTCTAACGGTAAATAGGTATTGCCATCATTATAAGGGCAATTAAGCGTTCCTACCCCTGTATTATCTAAATTTAAATTAAAATTATCTTCATTATTACATGCATTGGAGATCAATGCAATGGTCGTACCTGTTGGACTTGTTAGGGTAAATTCTAAATCATTGAGCCAAGTATGTGTTCCAATCAAATTAGAAATATTGACATCTTGTATGGTCTCATTTAAAGAGACATTGATCGTAGAAGTAATCGTTATATTATTGCCCCTTGCAGAAATACTTTTTGGTACATCCGTAGAAGCAACACTATTGGCACATGTCAATATTACGCAAGAAGTAGGAGCAGTAAATAAATTATTCACTACTTTGCTACAAGTCCCATCATTAGAAAAATAAGCAATTCCATCAACACTATTTCCATCTGCTGTTAAATTAGTTAGTGTAACTGTTTGCGGACTAGTACCTATAGCAAAAGATTGATTATTAACAACTAACTGTCCAGCAGTTGGAGCATTCGTATAAGTGACTTGTATCGTTTGTTCGTAGGTATTGGAAGTGCCATCGCATGCAGTTTGTCCAAGTGCAGTCACGGCACTAATCGAGCAATTAGTTCCCCCACTATTATTAATTGTAAAGTTGGCATCTGAGATGTCAAAAAAGACATTATCTCTACTCTTTATTTTTACTCTCGCAGTACTAGTTGTAATAGCTGGAAATGTAATTGTTTGATTTCCATCATTCGGCGTATTACTTGCTAATGTAGTAGGGTAAGTAAATCCACCATCAGTAGACAAAAGAATATCTACAGCCGAACAATTGACAGGCGCAATATCTGTATTAGCTACATCCCAAATGACAGTAGAGGCTCCACTATAGATGCCACTAGTATTTGGAATAGCTACTTTAAAAGGGCCAGCACTCGCTTCTACTTTTAAGGTAATTTGGTCTGCATGAAAACCACCACCACCTGCTTTATTATCTCTAGCTATAAATTGAAAATTCAAATCTCTACCCACACTCGGTAAGACCTCTCCATAAGTTGTTACATTATTGATGATGTCTGTGAGTTGGGGGAAAGTTCTTGTCGGAGAGTCCGAAGGTAAAAAACTACGGAAAATGGGTGCATTAGTAGAAGCTGCATTAATATCACCAGTGGGACCTAAATCCCATTGTTCCCAGCTATATGCCAAGGCATCCCCATCCACATCTGTAGCGTTTCCTGTTAATTCAAAAGGCGTACTGATTGGAATGGATTTATTATTGATATTTTCAAAATCGGCATTTGCTACTGGAGTATTATTTCCTGTAGCTGAAGCGGTAAAACAATTACTGCCACTTTGGTTAACATCCGTGACATGAGCCGTCATTTGATTTAAACTTCTCAAATGAAAATAGGCATCACTTCTATTTTGAATATTTTGTCCATTACAAATACCTGCATAGGCTTGTATGGTAGAACCACTCCCTGGCTCATAAGCAGAAGACCCTGTTCTATTGTTACCTGCACAACTACCTGTAGACCCATTGAACGTATGGCTTCCACCAAATTGATGGCCAATCTCATGCGCTACGAAGTCTACATAAAAAGGATCTCCTATTGGGTTACTAAGCCCCGTCTGTCCTTGTGCTTTTCTTGCACCATTACAAATTACCCCTAAACCTGCAGAGCCACCTCCACCTGTATGAAAAACATGCCCAACATCATAATTTCCTGAACCTATAACATTGTTTATATTCACTTGGTTCTCATTTATGAAAGCACCAGTATATGGATCTGTTCCTGCATTTGTATAGACCAATAAATTATTATTAGCTATTAATTCAAATCTGATCCCCAACTCTGTTTCATAAATACCTGACACTCTATTGATAGCAGTTACAATAGCTGCCAAACCAGCATTGACAGTCCCTCCATGATAAGCGGTATATTCTCCTGTTGCTGCTACAGCCAATCGGTAGGTTTTTAGCGTGACTGGCGCTCTGCTTCTAGAGCTGCTAGAAGGAGCAGGAAGTTCTGTATCCGACCGCAAATTCCCAGTATCTGACTTAGTAGTCCTCAATTCACAAGACCAAGCTTCATGGTTAGCTGTCGCATCAAAATCTGCTTTATAATAAGAAATATAGTATTGGGTATTATTATTAAAATAAGGATCAATAAAAACAGCTCCTCCTGTCCCTCGTAATATCATTCCATGAAAACCTTTTGGCGTTAAATCCAAATAAATCGTAGCTGCTGGATTGGTAATACCTCGTCCAAAAAAGGTACTAACAGAAGGCAATTGTGCGCTCAAACCTTCTTCCATTATTGGAGAAAACTGAATCTCAAACTCTTCAATGGTATTATCAGGCATTGGCACAGCCAATCTTAGTGTTTCTGACTCATTTCTATCCGGGGCCTTTCCAAGGTAGTCTGCTAATTTATCAAGGTCTAAAGTAAGGGTACGGTAGGCTTCTGGGATTATCCAACGATCACTATTATCTGCACGTATGACTGTTTCGTCTACATCATTAAAAAAGTCTTGGCTATAAAGATGTCCATAGCAAAACAGGGCTAAAGTGTAGATTATAATTTTTTTCATACTCGAAACTATTCGGTTATTTGCAAACTGCAATTCTATTTTAGCAATAAATATACTAATATAATTGGGCTTAAAACATATATCAAATCATCATACTTGTATAATATTTGTCAATATAGGTGATTTTAGAAAGTTTTGCTTGGATATATTTTCTAGAAAAGAGAGCAGAGAAGCGAGAATAGGGATAAATATCGTTTGAGTGTGTCAAAAATAAGGGGAACTTACATAATTAATAATTAAAATGTGTTAGAAATAGCACATGAAAATTAAACACATAGGCACAGTAGGGCACATAGTAAAGCCTATGTGAACTATGTTTCTATGTGTTTAAAATAGCATCTAGTTTTGAATCATATTTGTTTTCCCCACATTCTTTACACACTCATATCGTTTGCACACAACGGAATTTCGTTATTTTTTAACCGAAACCTATCTCTGTTCTTAACTCTAAAGTTTTTGCTTAGTTTTGTAGTCCATCAGTTTAAAAATAGATAATGAAAATTTTAAACCAACGCCAAATCCAGCAAAAAGTCAAGCGATTAGCTATAGAAATATTAGAACACAATTTTGGGGAGAAAGAATTGATCCTAGCAGGGATCAATAACAATGGGATGATCTTTGCAGATTTACTCTTGCAAGAATTGGTTGCTATGACGGATATTCCTATTACGATTACCCGTATTCTATTGAATCCAGCAAAGCCTTTGTCTAGCGAAATTCTCTTAGAAATGCCCCCTAAACAAGCGCATAATAAGGTGATTATCATAGTGGATGATGTCGCCAATACAGGCAGAACCATCTTTTATGCCATCAAACCACTTTTAGAAATATTGCCTAAAAAAGTGGAGGTGGCCGTTTTAGTCGATCGTACGCACAAGGCATTCCCTATTCGAGTAGATTATTATGGTATTTCTTTAGCGACTACCTTGCGAGAGAATATTGATGTTCAGATTGTGGGGAAGGAAAATGCGGTGTTCTTGAATTGAAACTACAAGTAGGGTGTTAGAAACTTTCTCGATACAAACGCGTGTAAGGGCAATGCCTTGTGCTTGCCCCTATTTACAACGATCTTATTTCGCATAGGGCAACCACAAGGGTTGCCGCTACTAGTAACTCTCTTTTTTACTAGGAAAATCATTTGCTTTTACGTCTTTGATATAGTTTTCTGTTGCTTCTTTAATCACATCAAAAAGACTGGCGTATCTTCTTAAGAATCGAGGATTAAACTCTTTGGTAATCCCCAATAAATCATGGGTTACTAAGACTTGTCCGTCGGTATCTGGCCCCCCTCCTATACCAATTGTTGGGATCGATACACTTTTAGATACTTCGGCTGCCAAAGTAGCTGGGATCTTTTCTAAAACAACCCCAAAACAACCCCATTTTTCTAATAGCTTTATATCTTTTCTTAAAATGTCTGCTTCCTCTTCCTTTTTAGCTCGAACCACATAGGTACCAAATTTATAGATAGACTGTGGCGTTAAGCCTAAATGTCCCATCACAGGAACTCCTGCGGATAGAATTCTTTTTATAGAATCTTTAATTTCTTTGCCTCCTTCTAGTTTCACGGCATGCGCACCAGACTCTTTCATTATTCTTATAGCAGAAGCTAAAGCTTTTTTGGAGTCTCCTTGATAGGATCCAAAAGGTAAATCTACTACCACTAAAGCTCGCTTTACACCACGTACCACCGATTGAGCATGATAAATCATTTGATCTAAGGTAATTGGTAAGGTCGTCTCATGACCTGCCATTACATTGGAAGCAGAATCACCGACAAGTAACACATCAATTCCTGCTTCGTCTAATATTCTAGCGGATGAATAATCATATGCCGTCAGCATAGCTATTTTTTCGCCTTGCTCTTTCATAGCTTTTAACACGTGGGTCGTAATTCGCTTAATATCTTTTTGGTGTACAGACATTTTTTTGTTTAATGTTTAACAATTGAGGACTAAAGTAGAAATTATTACTTCATTCCGCTATTTATCTTGACTTTTTTGTGTTTTTTTGTCTAATGTTTAAATAATAACTCCATCATCTAATGAACTTTATAAAAACGGCTATCCCATATCTATTAGCTTTACTAGCCCTTCTAGGAATCTCGTCTTGTTCCAATGACTTTACTTTAAATGCACCTGCAAAAGAGATACCGATTGTGTATGGATTACTGTCGAGAGCAGATGATACGCATTATATTCGAGTGGAACGAGCATTTTTAGAAGAGGCAACTAGTGGCTTAGAATTGGCACAACAAGCAGATCAATTATATTTTGATGATGATATAGAAGTAGCAATCGTACGACTTAGTAATCAACGCTCTTTTCCTTTGCAAAGAGTAAGTGGCGAGGTAGAGGGCATTGAACGAGAAGCAGGTATTTTTGCAACAAGCCCTAATATTTTATATAAAATTGATGCAGCCACTTTGCAATTACAAGAAAACGAGCAGTATGAGTTAGTTATTCGAAATAATACTGAAACAATACTGACCACAGCGATTACTTCCATTGTCAGTGATTTACGACTTAATCGGCCAATACCAGGCAACAATAAATTACCTATTCGGATTTTAGAAGATGATGAATTAACAATAATCTGGGCGGCAGATGAAACGGCTAGTTTTTTTGATGTTCAAATGCATATTAATTATGAGGAATGGACTGCCACCACTAGCGCAACTCCACAACAAAAAACAGTCATCTGGAATTTATCTAGTAACCAAACTGCTATTGATGGCCCAAATAAAGTAGAAGTAGAAGGGATCGAATTTTATCGTTTTTTAGCAAGTGCTATTCCTACAGATGCGAGTGTACTTCGTTTATTAACTGGTTTAGATATTGTAATTGATGCTGGTGGACAAGAGTTATTTCAATACATTAATGTAGGTCAAGCAAATACGGGAATTACTAGTGCGCAAGTCCTTCCCGTATATACGAATCTGTCTGAAGGCTTGGGCGTGTTTAGCTCTCGGAATCAATTTGTAGAAGAGGATTTTTTCGTAGATTCTACTACTAGAGATTTGTTGAGAGATGGGGAGTTGACGCGGGATTTGAATTTTCAATAGACTTTTCTTCTATAAATTGAACGCAGAAATACAAAGGTACAGAGTTTCTGTAATATAGTTTTTAGCGGGAGCAAATAGTAATATTAAACATACTTGTTGCCGAGTCTTAAACCAAAGTTACTAAAATCAAGTTTCCACACATTCCAATAAACCTATGCCATATATACAAGAAGTAAGAGGATTTACCCCACAATTAGGAGAAGACTGCTTTGTTGCCCCTAATGCAACGATAGTAGGAGATGTAAAGCTCGGAGATCAATGCAGCGTTTGGTTCAATGCTGTTGTAAGAGGAGATGTCAATAGCATCATCATGGGGAATAAAGTGAACATTCAAGATGGTGCAGTGATTCATTGCACTTTTGAAAAAACAAAAACTATTGTAGGGAATAATGTCTCTATAGGTCATAACGCAATTGTGCATGGCTGCACGATTGGCGATAATGTCTTGGTAGGTATGGGTGCTATTATTATGGACAATGCAGTAGTGGAATCTAATGTATTGATTGGTGCAGGTGCCGTAGTATTAGAAAATGCTAAACTGGAGTCTGGTTTTATTTACGCAGGTGTCCCCGCCAAAAAGATCAAGCCTTTAACCAAAGAAAATTTTCAACACTATATCGGTCGAATTGCAGATAACTATGTGCTGTATGCTAGTTGGTTTAAGTAGGTAATAGGTAAGAGAAGTAAGAAGTAAGAAGTAAGAAGGTCGAGCAGTAACTTGTTCCCTATTACTTTTTACTTATTCCCTATTCCCTAAAACACATAGCCCAAATGAAACGCAAAATTCACTCGTTTCTCATTCACGTTATATTCTGTAGCAAAACGACCAGGGCCTAGGGGAGAGACAAAACCGATCTCCAGACCAAGTCCGAGAATATCTCCTTCTATATCAGGAACAGTATCAAAGGTATTATCAAAAAGACGATCATATTCCTTTGCTTTAAATTGTCCATAATTAAAAAGGATCGATCCAAAAATATTTTCTTTTAATTCAGCTCGCCAACGAATACCAGATAACCAATAAGAAGACACAGGCAATTCCATATAATCTAAGCCTACAAACTCGACGTGACTTAGTTCCTCAGGAATACTTCTACCTAAGAAGAATAGATTTAGAAAACTATTGGAAGCTTCTGTTTGCTGAAATTCTATGGCACCAGCATCTGCGTACCATTCCACAGCCATTATTTCTCCAACAGGAAAGACTTTAGAAAATTGGAGTCTAATTAATTTATTAAAGCTATTGATACCTATATCTTGAACATCAAACGGAAATCTTAAAGAAGAAGATAAAGCCAACTTCCCATCAATCGCTAAAAAAGATCCTTCTCTAGGATAGTGTGCTCGATCATAAGTATCTCTCAGATACTGTGCATAAATGGTTTGCTGAGTAATACCTAATGATTCAGAATCAATATTAAAAAACCTATCTCTTTGAGCGTACCGTTCCAACCCTATTCCTCCAGAGAGCAAAGAGCTATTATTAAAACTAGTAAACAAATCTAGTCGTAGCTCATAATGCAGCATCCCTGTTCGCTCCTCTATACCTCCCTCATCATTGTATAAATCTAATGGAAAGTGATTGAGTTTCCCACCTAGATGAATTCCAAAATTAGGCTGAGAAGTAGTATACACTTGATAGTCCGCTAATAAAAGGGGAAACTCTGATAATTTAAAATCTATCGATAATTTAGAACCACTCAGACCTCTATTTCTAAAAGTAGCGTTCATCAATAAAGCCGCTTTAAGGTCACTATCGTAATTGGCACTCACTTGCAAATATTCTCCACTCTTTATAGCAGCATCAATAGATAACTCATACCCTTCCTCTGAAGGTGTTAACTCATAGTAAGCATCTTTAAAAAATTGACTGCCAAATAATTGCTTAATTCGCATTTCAATTACTTCTATCGAATATTCTTTGGTGGAACGCATCTGCATTACATTAGCAATTGCATTTTTTCGCTTTCCCTCTATCCCTCTAAGTTGGACATTGCAGACTTTGCAAGTAGTAGGAATATTCACGTTCTCAGATTCTAAAGAATCGCTATGATTAATAATCGCTAATATTTCTGGTAAAGCTGCTCTAGCAGCTTGTTCTCCCAATTTTAGAAGTTCTGCCCCTTTATCAAAATCTAAAGTTCCTATACCTGTAATATCAGGGCTAATGACCACATCCGCTAATTGTTTCTGTAATTCTACCGATTCTGCTAATTTGTAACTACTGGTTTGTTCTAATACTTGTACCAAAGAAACCAAGCCCTCTTTCGTGTATAGCGGACTCGTAATATCCACTGCAATCACTATATCTGCCCCCATATCAATTGCCTCAATAACGGGTAAGTTCCGCACTACCCCACCGTCAATTAATAATTTCCCATCCAGTTCCATTGGCTCAAAAATGGAAGGCAAAGACATACTAGCTCGCATAGCTTTTGCCAAAGAACCACTTTTCAAAACGACGGCATCCCCTGTCTCTGCATCCGTAGCTACACATCGAAAAGGAATTTTAAATTGACCAAAATCATGTACCCCATGTGCAGGAAAAGTCAATTGGGATAGTAACAAACCTATCTTTTGCCCTTGTATAAATCCTTTAGGCAATTGTACTTTACCACCTTCAATGCCTAACTTCAATTGGTAGCGATCTGCATACTGTCGCTCTTCAATTGGCAAATCTGTTCGCTTCAATTCATCATTAAAATAATAGGCCCAATCCAACTCTATCGCAATACGCTCCATATCTTCCACGGAGTATCCTATCGCATATAAACCTCCCATGATACTGCCGATACTCGCTCCAGTGATGTAGTCTGGACGAATGCCTGCTTCTTCCAATACTTTTAATACACCAATATGGGAAATTCCCTTTGCTCCACCACCACTTAAGGCAAGTCCTATTTTGGGACGTTCTTTTTGTGCTTGTAAATGGAAGGAAATTAAGACTAGTAAAAAACTTATTAATTGTTTACCCATAATGTTTACTTAAAACTAATCGACTTATTCAGAAAGAACAAGTCTATTTCCTTGTAAAGATAAATATTTGTTACCTTCGGGTTAGCAGAATAAACATATAAAACTACCGCCTTTTTACCAATAGATAAATATTTTGTTAGAT